>JBEKSN010000015.1:0-40446 GCA_049517055.1 Candidatus Acidiferrales bacterium
GAGATCTTTCATTATTTGCCATTCTGTTTTGCCGCCTCTTGGATCCTGCTGCTCACCGCTCTATCGCGGAGCAGCGTGCTGACGCTTTCGACGGACGTCTCGAAACTGTCCGACGACTTAAAATTGTGCACGCCGGATTATTTTCTGAACGTTCCCACGCTTCTTGAGCGAGTGCGCGGCAAAATCACCGAGACGATTCAGAAGCGCGGAGGTCTTGCGGCCTTTGTTTTCTCGCGGGCGCAGCAGGCATATCTGCGCCAGCGGAATAACGATTCGCGATCGTTCGACCGCCTGTGGTTAGGACTCGCAAAACGGATAATGTTTCCGGAGATTCGCAAGAGCATCGGGACAAAATTGAAAGCGTTGATTTGCGGTTCTGCCCCGCTCTCAATCGAAACACAACTTTTTTTTATGATGCTCGGAATACCTGTACTGCAAGCATACGGACTCACGGAAACTACGGCGATTTGCACGCTGGACGATCCCCTTCACGCGGTGCCGGGACGCGTGGGGCCGGCGGTCCCGCGAGTGGAAATGAAGCTGGCCGAAAACGGGGAGATCTTGGTTCGTGGTCCGAATGTATTTCCAGGCTATTGGCAGCGCCCCGAGGCCACAGCAAAGGCCATCCAGGACGGCTGGTTTCACACAGGCGATCAAGGTGACGTCGATGCAACAGGAAACTGGCGCATCACGGGACGCTTAAAAAATCTCATCATTTTGAATTCAGGGCACAATGTTGCGCCCGAACCGCTAGAACAGGAGCTGGCGCGTCACGTACCGGAAGCTCAACGCATCATTCTGGTCGGGAATCAGCGAAGCTTTTTGGCAGCGTTGGTAGCTGCTACTTCTTCGAATGGCTTAACGGATGCGGACGTGCAGCTCGCAATCGAACACGTAAACGGCGATCTGCCGCACTACAAGCAGATTCGAGCGTTTGTCATTCTTCCAGAGCCGCTCAGCGCGGAGAACGGGTTGTTGACCACAAATGGTAAGCTCAAGCGCGACGCAATCGCAACGCGCTTCGCGGCTGAGATCGAGCAGCTCTATCAGAAGAAACCTGCATGAAGACCTTTCAAGGCAAGACACTTTCGTGGCGGATTGCCGATGGCGTGATTGAGCTGACGCTCGATCACGCCCCGTGCAACGAAATCGGCTTGGCCATGCTGGCTGATCTCGAACAATTCGTCGCCGCCCTGGGCACATTAAAAGACGAGGCGCACGCGCTGATCATTTTCAGCGCTCGCAGCGAAGGCTTTTGCGCGGGCGGCGACCTGCGCGAACTCTTTCGTCTTTCCCAAGAAGTTACCGGTGCAGAGCGCCTCAGCGGCCTGCGCAACTTTATCGAACGCATTCACCGCGTGATGAACGCCCTGGATGAAGCGCCTTTCACTACGATTGCCGCGGTCAACGGGCTCACGTTTGGCGGCGGCTTCGAACTTGCGCTTACGTGCGATCTGATCGTCGCGGATAAAATGGCGCGTTTCTGCTTTCCGGAGTTGCGTTTGGGGCTGATACCGGGGTTCGGCGGTATTCCGCGCCTCAAACGGGACTTGGGAAACGCCGTTGTTCGCGACCTAATTCTCACTGGCCGCAGCATTAACGCTGCCAAGGCGCAATCTGCCGGTATCGTCAGCCAAGTAGCGGCCGAAGGAGACTCGCTCCGTGTGGCACGTGAAACAGCCGCCCAATTGAAAAAGTTTGACCGAAACACAGCTCTGGCCGCCAAGCGTTTTATCAAACAAATCCCGCACGAAGAGTTGCGACGCGAAATTGATATCTTTTGCGAGCTTTTCATGCGGCCGGCCGTTGAAAAGGGGCTGCGAAAGTTTGTGGAAAGCAAAGACGCGTTGCCCTATCTGCCGTAGCTTTTAGGACGGAACGCAGCGGCGGAATTGCGGCTCTATTTGTGGCAACATAGAAGCTATGAGCTCCTTACAGAGCACGACCGAAGAAGTACTACGGCTCGCAGCTGAACACTTCAAGGTGCCGCGAGAGCAACTTGCTCCCGACGATGATTTCTTCAAGAAACTCGGCATCAACAGCCTGCAGGCTCTCGATTTGCTCACGCGAATCGAGCACCACTTCAAAATCGAGCTTCCTGACTACGAACTGCAGGGCGTCAGCGATTTCCGCACGCTCGCCGAGCGCATTCAGTTGCGCCTCTGATGCTTGACCTCCGCGAATATCGATCGTTGGGCGAAGCTTTGCGCGCGGCGTTGGAGCGTTGGCCCGATGAGGTTTGCCTGATCGAAGCGGACCGCGAACGCGAGAACGCGCGATTTACCTATCGTCAATTCCAGGAAGCTGCGCTGCCGCTCGCGAGCGCGTTGCAGGACGCGGGGTTTCAGAGCGGCACGCGTGCTGCGATTATCATGACCAATCAGTCGAAATGGCTGATTTCCGCCTATGCAATTTTCTTCTGCGGTGGCGTACTTGTCCCGCTCGATTACAAGCTCACCGCTGCGGAAGAACTCCAACTGTTAGCGCATTCGAAAGCTGAGTTTCTAGTCGTCGAATACCATCTCTGGCGCGCGATCATGCAGACGGAGCGGTTCAAGGATTTGGCCACTCGTGTTGTGCTCGTGACAGAAGCTCCCGGCGGCGCTGATCTTGGCGGCGCAAAACGCTGGGAGGAATTCATCGCTGCTCGCGAACCAGTCTTTACGCCACGAAACCGCCAGGACCCGGCCTGCATCGTCTATTCGTCGGGCACGGGGGGCAGGCCGAAGGGCTGCCTCTTAACGCACGAAAATTATCTTGAACAGTGCATGGCGCTGACTGCGTTGTACCCTTTTTCGCCGGGCGTGCGTTATTTGAGCATCTTGCCGACCAATCACGCGATTGATTTCATGATTGGGTTTATCGGCCCTTTCACTTGCGGCGCGGCCGTGGTGCATTTGCGCACCCTGCGCCCGGAATACATTCGCGAGGCTTTTACACGCTACAAAATTACTTACATGACTGTCGTTCCGATGATCTTGAAGAATCTGGAACGCGGGCTGCGGCAGCGATTCGCCGATTTGCCAAGGGTTCGGCGTGGGGTTCTGAATGCTCTCATTGCGACAAACCGTGCGCTCACTCGCCGGCGGCCAAATCTAAGGTTGAGCCGAGCTCTGCTTCGCCAGGTGCATGGCGCTTTTGGCGGCGAATTGCGTGCGCTCTTTGTTGGCGGAGCGTTCACCGAGCCATCAACGCTTCAGTTTTTTTACGATCTGGGAATCCCGGTAGGAAACGGATATGGCTGCACGGAAGCCGGCACAGTCATCACGGTGAACGATTTCAAACCGTTTCGCGCTGATACCGTTGGAAAGCCGCTTCCAGGAATGGAAGTTAAGATTCTAAGCCCAGACGCCGAAGGAATCGGCGAAGTGGCCGCGCGCGGCAAAACGATCATGTCGGAATACATTGACGACCCTGAAATAACGGCGCAAGCGATCGTGGATGGCTGGCTGATGACCGGCGATTTGGGCCGCATCGACGCTGCGGGTCACTTGCAGCTTTTCGGCCGCAAGAAAAACATGATCGTCACCGAAGAAGGCAAGAACATTTATCCCGAGGATATTGAGACCGCGTTCGAGGGCCTTGCGGTCAAGGAGTTTTGCGTGTTCGCGGCAAATTATCTGTGGCCGGCGCGCACGCTGTCGGGGGAGCAATTGGTTATCGTGCTTCATCCCGAAGCTGGGAAAGCAATCAGCGAGGACTTGGTTAGGAACCTTGCCGGGCGCAATCGCCGTCTGCTGAATTACAAACGCATCAGCGGCTACCTCGGATGGGAGCGAGATTTTCCGCTGACGGCATCTCTTAAAATCAAGCGCGGCGAGTTGGCGGAACAGATCCGGACAAATCTCGACCGGTCTGCCGTGGTGTCTCTGTGAGAGCGCTGCATCGCCGCGTTATGGAGCCGGCCTGGTGATCCAACCACACTTTCTCGCGATCGTGAATCCGGCAGCGGGCGGCGGGCGATGCGGCAGATTTGAACGCGCTACTTTAGGCCGGGTTCGGCGCGCTGGGATTGAGATCGAGGTTGTTGAAACCTCACGCCGAGGTGACGCTACCGAGATCGCTCGCAAGGGCTATAACAAAGGGTTCCGTAAATTCTTAGCTGTGGGCGGAGACGGAACTTCCTTCGAAATCTTAAATGGGCTTTTCCCTGAAGCATTGTCTTCCACCGCAAGAGTTGCTCTTGGTTTTTTGCCCTTGGGAACAGGAAACTCGTTCCTCCGGGATTTCACCTCGCAAGGTGTCGAATATACGATCGCAGCCTTGAAGTCCGGAAAACGCCGCCCATGCGACGTGATTCGCCTTCGGCATTCTCAGGGCGAGCTCTATTTTATAAATTTACTTAGCCTGGGGTTTCCGGCCGAGGTCGGGGAGACGGCTAACCGCCGATTCAAGCGTTGGGGACAGCTCGGGTATATTTTCGCGGTTTTCACACGCTTGTTGGCACTGAAGCATTCCTCATTTCCCCACCGTCTGGATAATTCGAGCGAATGGAACAGTAATCGCGCGCTGTTCCTCTCGTTTAGCAACAGCAAGTTCACCGGCGGTAAAATGATGATCGCGCCGCAAGCGGACTCCACGGATGGCTCGATCGAGTACGTTCGATGGGGACCGGTCGGCCGGCTCGGCTTGCTCAAGGCGCTTCCCACCCTCTTTAGCGGAACTCACATCCAGCATCCGCTCGCTTTTCGCACCGGCGCGAAGAAAATTGAATTTCGTTTGAATGGGCCGGTCAACGTGATGATCGACGGTGAGATTCTGCGCCTCGAATGCCGCTCCATCGAAATTCTGCCCGGCGCATTCGACGCGATCGTATGAGAAAGATCTACCTCACTCTTCGCGCGCTTCTTCTGTGGGCCGTCAGCGGGATTCATTTTGCACTGGTCTGCACATTCCTTCTTTTTCTCGCGCTTTTCATAGATCCGCGAAAGAATGACTTGCCGCAGCGCGTTTTCTTCCGCAATATTCTGCGTCTCATCGGAGTGCGATTTGAAGTTCATCGCTCGCCGGGCTTTGATCCCCTGCGAACGAGCATCTTCATTTGTAATCACGTCAACATTTTTGATCCTTTCGTGGTTTACTCTGCCATTCCGCAGTTCTTTCGCGGCTTCGAACTCGAATCTCATTTCAAGATTCCCATCTATGGCTGGTTGATGGGCCGGTTCGGAAATGTCCCCGTTCCGGATGCGCCCAGCCGTCAGAGCCTGGAAACCATGACTAGCCGTGCCAAGAAAGCGCTGGATTCAGGAGTCAGCTTGATCGTTTTCCCCGAAGGGGCGCGGACGCGCGACGGCCACGTGCACCTTTTCAAGAAAGGGATTTTCAATCTAGCGCACAAATTTGGAATTCCCATTGTGCCGGTAAGCATCGCCGGCTCGTACCAATTTTTTCGAACCGGCAATTGGATGCTGTATCCGGGGAAGATTACGGTTTACGTGCACGACACGATTGAAACGGCAAACATCGAGCGAACCGAACTCGATGATCTACGGCGGCGGGTTCAGGAGATCGTGTCGATGCCGGCGGAAAAATCGTTACAAGAGAACCCGCCTGAAGGCTAAGTGGCGTTGATGTCGGGAAGCGTCCGGCCGGCGCGCAGTTCTTGCCAGGTGTAAGCCACGCGGTGGATAACCGTGATGGTCGAGATTGTCGCGATCACCCACAGCACTTGCGCCATGCGATTGAATACGCCTCCGAGGATCAGCAGGACCAGCCGCTCCGGCCGTTCCATAAAGCCGACTTTACACAGAGGGATGAGCGATTCCGCGCGCGCCCTTGAATAACTCACCATAAACGAGCTGGCCATCGCTACGGCGGCGAGTGCCATGTAAAACGATCTGCCAATCAGCGTGTAGTAAACGACCAGGCCCATGTAAAGAGCGAGATCGGAGTAGCGGTCGAGCGTTGAATCCAGGAAGGCGCCGAAGGCGGTCACACGTCCCACGCGGCGCGCCACTTGTCCGTCGGCCATGTCGAGAAACCCAGCAAGAAAAAGTACCGCTGCAGCTTGGCGGAATCGTCCCATGGCGAAAAGCACAGCAGCCCACGAATTCACGGCCAGCCCTAAAAACGTAAACATATTGGGCGTGATGCCGGTCGCCGCCAGCCCGCTCACCACGTGCCGTAATAGCCATCCGCCGCCTTCGCCGATCCAATATGTGATTGGACGCTTCCGCCCTGCCCGCTCGGTTGCCATCGTTTGAAAATAATACACCGGAACCGCGCATACGGATACGACCGCCCCGAGTCACGGCTTGTGTCTGAATTGCAGGAGGGCGAAAATTAGCGCGGCTGTAAGCGCATGGCCGGGACATTCGTGGAATGGCGTAATAGCGGTTCCGTGAACTTTTGCACTTCTTCCGGAGTGAATCCCGGGGCAACCTCGCGGAGAACCAATCCGTCCGGAGTCACGTCGATCACCGCAAGGTCGGTAATAATCGTATCCACACAATCAATGGCTGTGAGCGGGTAGCTGCAGGTCTTTACAATTTTAGGCGAGCCGTCTTTTGCAGTGTGTTCCATGGTCACGATGAGTTTTTGCGCGCCGACCGAAATGTCCATCGCGCCACCGATTCCGCCGGCGCCCTTCGCGCCCGGGATGCGCCAATTCGCGAGGTCTCCATGTTCCGAAACCTGAAGGCCGCCGAGAATACAGATATCGAGATGCCCTCCGCGGGTCATCACGTGAGCATCATCCTGTGAAAAATACGACCCGCCGGGAAGTAGCGTGACGGGAACCTTCATCGCGTCGACTAGATCGAAATCTTCTTCGCCGGCCTTCGCGCGCGGACCCATTCCAAGGATTCCATTCTCGCTGTGAAAATGGACGGTCACTTGCGGCGGAACGTAAGCCGCGATCAGATTCGGAATGCCCCAGCCTAAATTCACGTACGCGCCATCCGGCAACTCCAGGGCAGCTCGTTCGGCAATCTGTTCTCGTGTAAGCCGTGCTTTAGGCATATCGCTTCCCCTCGGCCTGAACGATACGATCGACGAATATGGAAGGCGTAATGATGGTTTCGGGATCGAGCTTTCCCGTACCGACGATCTCTTCCACCTCGGCAATCGTAAATTTTGCCGCCGTGGCCATAATCGGATTGAAATTCCGCGCCGCCTTGTGATAAATCAAGTTTCCCATGTGGTCCGCGCGGTACGCCCGAATGAAAGCATAATCCGCGCCCAGCGCCTGCTCCAGGATGTAGCGCTTCCCTCGAATCACGCGTTCCTCTTTACCGTTCGCAATCTCGGTTCCCACACCAACCGGCGAGAAAAATGCGGGAATGCCCGCGCCGAACGCGCGCATGCGCTCGCACAGAATTCCTTGCGGCACAAGTTCCAGCTCAATTTCTCCGGCGTCAAATTGTTCCTGAAAATATTTTGCGCCAGGCCCGGGAAACGCCGCCACGACTCTGCGAATCTGCCTGTTCTTAAACAGGAGCCCCAGTTCCCCTTCGCCGGTGCCGCAATTATTGCTGATCACGCTCAGATTTCGCGCGCCCTGCCGCGCAAGTCCTTGGATCAGGTTGTTGGGAAAGCCGGCTCCGCCGAAACCACCGAACATAATCGTTGCGCCATCGGGGATGTCCGCTACTGCAGCATCTATTGTGGGATAAACTTTTTCTTTTGAAGTCATCTTGGCGGCGTCTGAGTCTTAATCATGGAGGGCCTGGATTCTGTGTCCTGCGATAATACGGCAACTTGCACATTTTTTGAAATGCACGGGCGGCGCCCGGTAGCCTATGGGCTTCTCCCCCGGTATTTCCGTTCTAAGCCGTGAAATCCATCTCGCGATATTCGAAACCTCATGGAGTTTGGTGCCCGGGGTGGGGGTCGAACCCACACGTCCCGTAAAGGACAGGGGATTTTAAGTCCCCCGCGTATGCCATTCCGCCACCCGGGCTTTGCCGCTGTAAACCTATACTATCAAAAGTCTTACTGCAACATTGGGGCTCTCGGTCGGTCCCGAGGCTCTCCCAGTTCATTGCCCCTGGAAGCAAAGGCGACGCAAGACGTGCCAGACAAGAACCGGCGTCCCCATCGACCCAATATCGCGCGTTGGCGACTATCGTCAGAAAATGGCTTTCTCACGGACTCTTGCGAGGAATTTGAGATCCGTCGCCACGCCGACATCGCCGGCAGTTGTCACGATCGCGGGACGCGACTTCCGGATGAACGCGTGGAGGAGTTCCAAAAAGGCTTCCGCGGTTGACGCCTCCGGCTGAAATGCATCGGGGCTTAAAGCAATACCCAGATTGGCGAATCCCGACGAAGAAACCATCTCCCATGCGCTGAATGCTGACGCGGCCAGTGCCGGACATATGACGCAATCCCAATTCTGCTGAAAGATAACCTGCTCGTTTTGGGCGAAGGAATCGCTGTCCATGATCTGGAGAACCGGAAGCGCTTCATAAAACCGCACGATGTTAATTGCCGGCGCAAGCAATGATGCCCAGGCCTCACGATATTCGGCCGATAGCACTGGCAGAATATCTTCCTGGATGAAGATCACACTCGCGCCCGCCTCCACAAATTTGGAAGCAATCTGCGTGATAGTTGCGGCCGCCAGCTCCAACACTGCATCGGTAAAGTCCTCGCGTCGTGCCGCAATCCCTTGTTGCAGTCCAGTGATTCGCGCTGCCAGCGTGAACGGACCCGCTACTCCTGCCATCAGGAGAGGTTCATCGCGCAGCAGTGACTTGAGCCGGCGTATTGCTTCGACCGCAACGGTGACGCGAGTGCTTTTCGCTGCGTCTTCCGGCGACCGAAGGCCTTCCGGAACTTCGCCTTTCTCTGCGTGGTGTGGCCATTGAAGCGTGGGCGGCTGGTCGTCAGTTTGCCACCGGAGCACAGCGCCGAGCGCTTCCGCTTCGAGAAAAGGGTCGAAGTAGCAAGCGACTCCGTCCGAGCGCAGATAGCTGCGGATTTGCCTCAGGGAGTTGGAGATTTTCGTGGCGTTCCCGAGAAATTCGCGCAAGGGAAGATTTTCCACTTTGGCGCCGAGCGAAAACACGATGGGCAAAAATAGCGGCCGTGTCTGCGGAATTCCTTGCAACAACCCTTTGAGCATCTGACGCGGAGTGGAGTTCTCCGTCATCGCTTAAGGCCGGAAGCAAGGCCCGGTGGACTTCGCGTCCGGCCAAGTGCCGTAATACTGCAAGATTTCTTTGGGGGGACTCAATTTGCTCCACTCCTTCTGGAATTCATCGAATGGCTTACCGCGCGCCAGGCGAGCGCGCCGTTCTTCGTCTCTGAGTTGCTTGGTTTTTTCCGCATCCAGCTTGCGCCGAACAGGATCGTATGCAATGCGATAGACATTTTGCGCCGTCCCATCCGAGATGATTTTTTTCTTCACGTCTTCCAGAATCTCCAGGGGATCGCGTTCGAGCGGATCCCCGTAACCCGGGCCGCCGCCGCTGAAACCGAATAGCAGATCGCCCTCCTCATATACCTTGGGAGTCCGCGCAATTAACTCCATAGTCCAGTTGCCTTCGATGGTGTGCCCCTCCAGGATCGTGCGGGAGTCCATGGTGAGGTTCGGATTGGCTTCCGCCATCTGTTTCAGCAAATCCGCCTTGCGTATGCTGATCCCGGGAATGGGCGAGGAAGCGTATCCGCCGAAGAGCGGCTGGCCCAGCGGCACCTTGCTGCCGTTTCCCATGCACAGCGAAACCAGGTTCGGAACTTTGTGAATCATCCATTGCTGCACACCGCCGGAACCGCCGCGATGAAGCCCCGGGCCGCTCGAATCTTTCCAATGCTGCGATAGCGTCACCGTAACGGGCAATTCGCTTTCCACCTGCTCGGAATCCGGCGCCCGGCCAAACGCGCACCAGGCAAAACCGTAAGCGTCCATGCCGTCTTCCGCGGAGCGGCCTCCCTGCCCTTGCGTATTCAACGAAAACGAAAGTACATCCGAAACGGCGAGGTTCCACTGTGAGTGCCCCGCGCAAATTTGCGCTGTGTGCTGGCTGCCGGGCGCCGCAGCCACTTGTCTCCAAAGGCCGGCGCTCGAAAATACCATCTTCGCAAAGCTGTTATGCGTCGCATTGCGCGCCTGCATTCCGATATACACGCAGCAACTCGTGGCCGCCATTTTGTCCGGGTTGAGGATGATTCCTTCCGGAAAAAGAAAATCGATGGGCGCGAACGTGGAGCTGGATATCGGCAGGTCGTGGAAAATATATTCGTACATGAAATTCGCGATGTGCCCGACGACCGCTTGCGTATGCACGTTGTAGGAAGAGGGATTTTCCGGCGAAGTGCCTTCAAAATCGAAGACAAGTCCGCCGTCTTTCTTGGTGAGCGTCAAATAGCAGGCGCGGACCAGGGCCGGCGTCCAGCCAATCGCATCATTAAACACCACGGCTCGGAATTTACCGTCGGGAAGAGCTTTGATTTTCTTTCTGGCTCCCGCCTCGGCTGTTTCACTCATTTTGCGCATCAAGCCGACGACATAGTCCGGCCCGCGTTTTTCGGCAAGCTCCAGCACGCGGACTCGTACGCGGTCGGCAGTGGTACAACGCGCGCGCAAATCGGAAATGAACATGGCCGGCGCCCGCAAACCGTACACCGTGTAAAATTCCAGAAAATCATTGCGAATCTCGAAGTTCTCCCCGATTTTAATGGGAGGAAGATTCAACCCTTCCTCGAATCGCGATTTTGCGCTCACCGGCATGCCGCCGGGTTCAATGGCGCCAGTTTCCGTGGTGTGCAGCGCCGCAGTTCCCCATCCCAGAAGCTGCCCTTTATAAAAAATGGGCATGAGCGCCACTTGATCTGGATTGTGAATGCCGCCGTAGAGAGCGTCGTTGGTGTACCAGATATCCCCGTCGCGGATTCCCGGATTTTGTTCGTAATATTTCAAAATAAACTTGATCACAATCGGCTGAATGATGGCATGCAGGTATGTGCCGCAGGATGCGTTGATCAGATCCCCGCCGGCAGTAAACAGGGCCACCATGGAATCGCCCGAGACGCCGAAATAGCTTCGCGACGCTCGCACGAACACTTCCATGGCCTCATCGAGAATGTCGTTGGTTACCTGCACACCTATTTCGTAATCGCCCTGCGCGATTTTCGCCGCGCACTGTTTTTCATAAGGCGTGGCAGGGGCCGGTTTGAGCCATGCCAGTTTTTCGGCAAGAGTCGGAATAGGCATCTGTCTCCTCGATTTCTCGGCGAACTAGCTTTCCAGTATGCCGAGGCCTCGCTCATCAATCGAAAAACGCATCGCCGGCGGAACGACGAGCGTGGTGTATTCGCTCTCGACGATTGCAGGTCCTTCAACCACGTTTCCGGGACGCAGCAATTCGTAAGTAAAAATTGGCGTTGTACGAAAATCTTTCTCCGTCGTCCAGTACACGGGCCGCTCGGCTTTTCGCGCAGCCGCCGGGCTGTGCCCTTCCAGCGTCATCTTCGGCATTTCAACCTTCTTCGTCGGCACGATGGCCTTCAGAATGAAACTCTCGATGAAGATTCCGCCTTCCGGGTTCACCACAAACGGGCTGAAGGCTTCGCTGAATTCCTTGTTAAACGCATCACAGATCGCGCGAACGTCCTCCCCCGAGTGAATCGCCAGCAGCGGAGAAAGCGCCCTTTTTACGTGAAACTGTCCGCCGTAGAGCATGTCCAGCTCAAGAACAAACGACGCATCGTTCAGATCCAAGCCGTCGCCAGTCAAATCCCGCCGCGCCTGCTCGATCAGGTTCTCCACCGTCTCGTTGAAGACTGAGAATTCGTCGGAAAGCTTTTGGGTACCCGGCTCCATGAGCGTGAGTTTTTTTGAGACTTCATAAACGTGCATGACATCCATGGTCGAAGACCCGAACGCGCAGAACACGGGAGAAAACGCGAAAGTCACGGCTTTCGGAATATCGGCCTTGTATCCTTCCGCGTGCGTGGGACCCGCGCCGCCTCCAACGAAAAGAATGAACTCCTCGGGGCTATAGCCACGGAGATGAACTTCCTTCATGATCGCGGAAGCCATATTGCCGTTGACGATTTTTCGAATGATCACCGCGCCTTCTTCCACACTGATTCCGAGCGGCTTGGCGATCTTGTCACGCACCGCCTGAATCGCGCGATTCTTGTCCAGTCGCATCTTCCCGCCGAAATAGTATTCCGGGTTGAGGTAGCCGAGCACCACGTCCGCATCTGTCACTGTAGGTTCGCTTCCGCCGAGATTGAAACAAGCTGGGCCGGGAATCGAGCCGGCGCTCCGAGGACCCACCTGTAGGCGATTCTCAAGCAGCTTGTTGACCGACGCGATCGAACCTCCCCCGGCGCCGATGGAAAGCGTCTTGATCATGGTGATGCCGACCATCCAGCGGTCGATGATGGGCCTGAAGTCGTAACTGCGCACGCTGTCTTTCACCACCAGGCCCACGTCGAAACTGGTGCCGCCCATATCCGTCATCACAACATTTTGGTAACCCAGAGTTTTTGCCACATGGTGCGCGCCCATTAGCCCGGACACTGGTCCGCTGTTGAACGTGCGGCTTGCAGCGGTGCGAAAGACTTCGGCGATTCCGCCGGAACTCTGAATCATGAGCAGCGGCTTGGAGTAGCCTTTCTCGCGCAGCTTGTCCCACATGGCGGAAAGTTCGATCTGCATGGAACGCTGAAGGTACGCATCGAGAATTGCGGCCATGGTTCGCTCGTACTCACCGAGCTTTCCAACCACTTGGCCCGCGAGGACCACCGGCAAATAGCCGATGTGAAATTCCTTGTACTCGTCGCGAATAATTTCCTTCACTCGCCGCTCGTTCACTGGATTCAGAAAACCCCAAAGCAACGAAACCACAAATCCGCGCGCGCCACGGCTGGTGAGGTAGCGAACTTTTTCGCGCAGGTCGTTTTCATCCAGCGGCCGGATCACTCTGCCGCGCGAGTCCACTCGCTCCTTTACGCCGACGATCATGTCCCGCGGTATCAGCGGGTCGGGCTTGTTCTGAACGGCAAGGTTTCTGCGCTCGGCAACTCGCGTTCCGTCGATCCACTGCGCGCCCCGGCCGATCAACACCACGTCTTCGTGGCCTTCGGTCGTGATCAACCCCAAACGCGGGCCTTTCTTTTCAATCAGGCGGTTCAGCGCAATGGTCGTCGAGTAGCGGATCATTTCGATGCCCGGCAGCAGGTCTTCAATCTTCATGCCCAGCGCTGCCGCACCGTCTTCAATCACGCGCGTAAAGCAGACGGAAAGATCGTACGGGGTCGTCGGAGACTTTTTGATCAGAGCCTTCCCGTTGTAGTTGAGGACCAGATCGGTGAAGGTCCCGCCGACATCGATATCGATGGAATTCATTCGGCGGCCTCCAGGCGCTGTTCGCGAATCACGAATTCTCCCTTCTGCAGTCTTTCTTTCAAACGGTCTACATCAATTTCGATATCGTGCGTGATGGGATGCCCGGGCGGCAGGTATTCCGTCTCCACTTGCGTACCGCATCCGGGACAATAAAATTCGACGATGCGGACCCAAAGCGGGTCGGGAGAGAAATTAAATGGTCCGGAAACCAGCGGCGGATGGATCTCCCGCGGGTCGCGATCGTGAACCAAGCAGCCCTTTTTGTAATTTTCCCGGGCCGGACCAATTACGCGATTGCAACGGTTACACACCCACTGTTCGCTATCGAGATCCAAATCGAGGTACTCGGTGATGCGCAGACGGTTCTTTTGTGGTGTCGCCATTGAGCTTTCCTCTTTCGGAGACGCCGGCTACACTTTCTTGGAAATCCGGCTGAGCGCACCGTTTCCGAAACGGTCCATCGTCATTTCCCATCCCTCGGGAATAAAGTAGGTGCTGTTCACGTCTTCGAGCACTGCGCATCCATTCACTCGGTTGCCGGGCCGCAATGCTTCCCAATTGTAAATTTGCGCTTCGCCTTTGCTGCTGCCCCACAAAACCTTGCGCGTCCCCTTGCGCGCGTGCGACGAATCGGGGCCTTGCAACGGGCGTTCGACCAGCCGCGGCTTGGGCATCCCTTTCTTCACCGATACGCGGATTAGCTCGAGCGAAATCGGGCCGTCTGGCGCGCCTGCAGGATTCCCGAGGGCTTTGGCGAGCGCCGCTTGCAGATCCTTCTCGCTGCGAAAGGACGATTCCGAGCAAGGCACCGAAATGGAGCTGTGGCCGTTTCGCGATGCATCCAATTCGTAGGAGTAAGTAATTCCATCAGGACGAATGCCTTCACCGAGAAGATCTTTCACGCCTTCCGCTTTCATTTCCTCGATCATCTGCCGAATCCGGATGAGGCCGGCATCTGAAATCGCAACCCCTGCCAGCGAGCCTTCGTACAGATGAGAAATGTCGGAGACTGAAGAGCCGAAAGCGCTGAATACGGGTCCCAGAGAAAACAATTGCACGCGATTGAGCCCCGCTTTTTCAGCTACGCCGCACGCGAACAAGCTGCCGTTACCCCCATAAGCAAAGAGAATCGATTTAGACGAATCCTGCTTCAGCCTTTTTTTTGCGGTGACGATCATGTTCGCGACAGATTCGAACGCTCGGTCGAGGACGATCCGGCAGGCTTCCTCAATCGTTACACTCAGCGGCCGAGCCACTGATTCAGCAATCACCTTGCGAGCTAGTTCCAGATCGATCGTTTTGGCTCCGCCAAGAAAATAATCCGGATTGATTAGCCCTGCTGCGACGAACGCGTCGGTGAGCGTCGGCTGATCCCCGCCGAGTCCGTAGCACGCGGGTCCTGGAAATGAACCCATGCTTTCCGGCCCCAGCTGAACACTTGCCTTTTCAGGGAGAGGTTTCACCACGCTGCCGCCGCCCAGCGCGATCGAATGTAAATCAGGAAGCGAGATCGCTACCGGGATGCCGAAAAAATCGGATGGCCTGCGGTAGATCGGCTCGCCGTTGAGCAGCACGCTGATCTTCGCGGTGGTTCCTCCGATATCCATCGAGATCACGTCATTGAAACCGTAAGCCTTCGCCAGGTAGGCGCTGGCATGAATTCCCAGAATCGGCCCGGATTCGATCGTGTCAATCGCCTTGGTCTTGGCGATTCCCGCTACGCCACCATTGATATGACTCACCAAAAAAGTGCCGGTGTACCCGGCACTTTGGCGAAGGTCATCCTCAGCCTTGAACAGCGTCGCCGCTAGCGCTCCATGCGTGTACGTATTGATCAGCGCGGAATACGTGCGCGTTTGGTCCTCCGCGGATTTGGAAATATCGCTCCCGGCCAGCACCGGCACAGAACCCAGGAAATGATCCGGATACTGTTGGTCGATGATTCGTTTGACGGCAATTTCCCGGCGAGGATCACGATGCGAACCTTCCAGGCTGACGCAGATGCGTCGCACGCCGCTTTCCAGCAGTCTGCGCGCGGCATTCATGATCTCGGGCTCGCCCGCAGAATCATTCACGCCGATTACATCATGCTCGGATATCAGGCGATTCAAAACGCTGCTGCGGGGCTCTTGGCCATAAAGGTCTTTCTGGTGACCTTGGGAGACCAGCAAGCCGATGCGGGGGCCTCGCGATTCCGCCAGCACGTTGGAAGTGATCGTCGTGGACCAGCGAATCAGCTCCACGTTTTCGAGGAATTCATTCGTGCCGGGGAAATCCAGTTTCGCGGCTCCTCGGGACAGGCAGTCAAATAGGCAAACGGTCAAGTCGTGCGGAGTGGTATCCACTTTCACGCAGAAGATTTGCTCTCCACTGGTGAAAATGCCGTCCGTTAGCGTTCCGCCAACGTCAATGTCCACTGTCCACACAGCAACCTCACCCGGCCTGGGGATTATTTCTTCTGGATTCGCAAAACTTGCGCACATGGTTTCGCTGCGTAAAGCTGATCGAGAGTTGCAGCACGTCGATCGAGAACCGCACACTGGTTTAGCGAGCCTTTGTCGGTGATTTCGCCGGCATCCAGAGAGGGCGGCTCTTGCGCCACGATTGCTCTCGTGACGCGAGTGGAACTCCCTGTGGCATTCACAGCAAAGCTCTCGAGCAACTCTTGAAAACGCCGGTGCACGTTTGGATGTCCGAAAATCTCTGCCGCGGATGAGGTGCGCTCAAGCCCCAAGCAAAGAGCGCGACATTCATCGATATCTCCAAAGATCATCAGGCCCACTTCATCTCGATCGTGGCCGGTTACAACCACGTCGCGGACAAATGGGGCGAAGTGGCTCAGAATCCTGCCGCGAAGAGCACCCACGTTGACCCATGTCCCGCTCGAAAGCTTGAAATCCTCTGAAAGTCGCCCATCAAACTCGAAACCTTTGTTCACATCGGACGGATCCACGAAACGAAGCGCATCTCCGAAGCTGTAGAACCCTTCTTGATCAAATGTCTTTCGCGTGAGTTCCGGTTGGCGCCAGTAACCTGGAGTTACATTTGGTCCGCGAACTCTCACTTCGAGTTTCTTGCCACAGGGTACAAGTTTGGCCTCAACGCCGGGGATAGGAATACCGACGACGCCCGCCCGATCGGTTTCCCATGTGGTTTGGATGGCCATAGGGGAGGTCTCCGTGGCGCCGAGACCGGAGACCATCACGATTCGCTCGCCACAGGTCTCAAGCGCCAGAGCTCGGTAAGCATCCCAGACCGGCTGCGATAAGCCTGCGCCCGCATAAAACAAGAGACCCAGGCGGCGGAAGAAATTTTCACGAAGCTTTGTTTCTCCGCGCAGGGCCGGCAGCAGATCCTCATAGCCTTTGGGAACGTTGAAGTAAACCGTCGGAGAGATCTCGCGCAGATTGCGAATGGTTTCTTCGATGAATCCGGGACCAGGCTTGCCGTCGTCAATATAAAAACTTCCGCCATTGTAGAGGGCGATGCCCACGTTGTGGTTTCCGCCGAAGGTGTGATTCCAAGGAAGCCAGTCCACCAGCACAGGAGGCTCGTCCTGCAGAAAACAAAATACCTGCGCGATCATTTGCTGGTTGCAGCAGATCATCCGGTGCGTGTTGATAACGGCTTTGGGCATTCCGGTCGAACCGGAAGTGAAAAGAAACTTAGCGACGCTATCAGGCTGGATCTGCCCGTGCGCAGCCTTCACCGCCGACGTAGGCGCCGTGGCCAGGAGGTTAGCAAACAGGGTTGCCTTTCTGCCCTTTGGGGCAGCGCTCGTAACCACGAGCTCGGTATCCCTGCTAACAACCGCCTCGATAGCGCTGCCATACCGCTCGCCGTTCGAGGCAAATACCAAACCCGGTGTCAGGATGCCCAGCGTGTGCCGCAGCCGGCCAAAATCCTTGGAAACCAGCGAATAGGCAGGCGAAAGGTGCGCTGTAGGAACTCCGACGTGCTGTCCAGCCAACATGAGCACCAAATGCTCGAGATCGTTCTCGGAGAGAATTGCTACGGGACGGTCGGCCGACAGGCCTCGGTCCAGCAGGGCTTGTCCGACGCTTTCCACTGCCGCGAGCACTTGTGCATAGGTAAGCCTTCGCCATTCCCTGCTCACATCCCTCTGAGCGGCGCAAATTCTTTCCGGAAACGCCTTCGCCCAATGGACCAGGCGATCCGTAAGAACTTTCGGATACGGACCTAGCGCTTCATCTGGGCGCACCAGTAATGTTCCGTCGGCCAGCTTTTCAACGGACGCTCCGGAAGTCCGGAGCCGCACTTGGCGGACGCCCGCGCCCCCAATCCGGTGCTGCACGCGCGGGCTGTTCTTGGCGTGAGTCGAGTTCATTGTTTCCATAATATCAGTAGGAATGGTTTTGCAGACCCCCGGTTATGGGCAGGCACAACTGTTATGCGGTACAAAATAAGCAGCACACAGAAAACTGTCATCGGCCGGGAAGCGTCCCGGTCGCAAGTCGCAGGCCGGACGCCTGCCCGCCGACAGGCGCTAGAACGCGAACTTAGCCGCGAACTGGAACTGCCGCGGGTTCAGCATGGTCCTGGGGGCGCCGAACAGGCCATTCGGAACCGGCGGGCTTGGCACCGGCGCCAGGTTCGGACAGGTGAACGTGGCTGGATCCGTGGGATTGAAGTTGGCAGCTTGCGCCTGAGTCTCCCTGGTGGCCCTGTCTCTGTAGTTCTTTGGAACCGCCGTGCCTCCGCATATCACTGCGGCGCCGTACACCGAAGTCACCTCGTCCACGTTCGGCCGATTGAGTAAGTCGAATGCGTCAACCATCAGATCGAGTCTCAGACGTTCCCTAATCTGGAAGTAACGAGAGATACGCAGATCCCATGAGTAGAGAGGATCGCCGTAGTAAGTGTTCCGGCCCAGGTTTCCAACGCGGTCAGTGACGGGATTCGTATCGCCATTGGCATCGAACCCGACGAACATGGTGAAGGGGCGCCCAGTCTGCAACGTGACGATGCTGCTCATCGAGAAGTTGCGCAGGATGCTATGGATGGGCGTAGTTCCCGTAAAATTCGTTACGAACCGCTGACGCACGTCTTGGTTCGAATTCGCCCGTTCCAGCCCGCGATTGTAGAGGTCCTGCGGCGTGCTGACGAAGGTTGTAAACGTGCCATCGTCGAGCGTGTGTGAGAAAGTGTAGTTCGCGTTAAGGCTGAAATACTGTCCGGCCCTCTCGGTCACCTGCAGCGTCAGGCCGTTGTAAACGGAATTTCCTGTATTGTCCGTGGAGTATAGCAGACCGGCATTGTCGTAGGCCGCACCGCCGCCCGGGACGCCTGCGGCACCGAAATAGGCTTTACCAGCAGGCCAGCCGGCAGGAGGCGCCGGAGTTGGCGCGCAATTTGGAATGCCAGGATTTATGGTAGGAACTGTCGTGCCGGCCGGGGCACCAAATGGCGGGCAGACGTTCAGGTTCGACGCACGGACTAGATGGTGCGCCGCGACCCAGAGATACCCCGCGCTAACCGTGAGCCCATGTCCAATTTCCCGGTCGATCTCAAGATTGGCTTGCTCGGAATAGGGGATTTTGCTGTTGTGCTGGACCATACCCGCACCAGCAGTGCACGATGGCGGGCAGGGCCCTGTGATGAATTGGTCCGGAACCTGACCGGTGGTGACCAAGGTGGCCGCCGCGTTTGCAGGAAGGAGGAATGTTGGCGGCCCAGCCAACGGGCCTGGCGTCAATTGGTTCAGAACCCACGTCGCTGTGTTTGCACCTTGCCGGATTCCCGGCAGCGTCTCCCCAGGAATTATTACCGGCCTTTGCGGCTGAGTGATAAACAAGAAAGACAGGTTGTAGCGATCATCGAATAGACCCGCGCCAGCCCGCACCACAGTCTTGTTGTTCGGAGACCAAGCCAAACCGAGGCGAGGCTGGACACCGTTATAGTGAGGATTGATCTGCTTCGACAACCCCGACTCGAAATCGTACCGAATACCATAATTAACCGTCAAACTGGGCTTAACCCGCCACTGATCCTGCGCATAAAATCCATAATAAGCGTGATCGAGAGTCTCGGAAAAATTACGGGTCTCGGATGGCAAATATGCGTGCTGCCAGTTCGTCGGGATCGGCGGAGGAGTTGGAAGCTGACCGCTCGGGGGATTGGGCGCGCTTCCGACCGGTGCTCCCCAAAAGACGATCGGAACGCCGTTCAAAGGATCAAGAGGATTAGGCCCCGGAACGGCAGGGAAACCTGTCGAAGTCGGACACTGTCCGTCGGCAGGATTCGACGGAATATCCGCGGTCGTATCTACGAAGTTGGCAAAATCCACCAGGCAATTGAGACCGGGCAATACGATCCTCATCGGGGTGAATCCAGGCCAAATCACAAAATTGTTGACGTAGTTGTAATCGACACCGAACTTCGCAACGTGGTTTCCTTTCACCCACGATATGTTGTCAGCGAGTTGGAAGCGGCTTTCGTAAATGGCGTCGAAAACTCCGAAGTTGTGACCGAACAAAAGCGTGTTAGGGATATCAAGATTGGGCTGGCCCGTGACTCCGGGAAAATTATAGTGGCGTCGCGCGTATTGAGCCAGAACGCTATTCACCAGGTTGGGCTTAATTATCGTGCTCACCGTACCCACCAGAGATTGATCCCGAAGGAATAAATTATGGCCGCTGCTGGGGGCGCCAATGCCGCCGCCGTCCAGCGTGCTGCCTACTAACTGATTCAAATCGCGTCCATCTTCGATGTTGTAACGCAGACTCAACCGGTTGTTGGAATTGATCTGATAATCGGCTTTGATGATGCCGTAGTCGTTATCCTTGGTCTTCAGGACATTGGGATTCTCCGGCGCAATCCCCAGCGCCGCTTTTGACTCATTGATCAAATCCAGGTTTTGATAAAACACGCCCGGAAAGGTTGGCGATTCCCCTCGCCTCTGGCCTTCGTAATTCGTAAAGAAGAAGAACTTGTCCTTCTCGACCGGGCCTCCGAGCGACGCGCCGAATTGATTTTGACGCAGCGTATCGTCGTCCGGCGAGGGCTGCAGAAGCGACCGTGCATCGGTTGCGTTGTTCTGCAAATAATCATATACCGTGCCATGAAATTCATTTCCGCCCGATTTCGTAACAATGTTGACGATGCCGCCCAGCGCGCGGCCGTACTCCGCGCCAAATCCGTTGTTCACCACACGAAATTCCTGTACCGATTCCTGCGGCGGCGTGGACCGTTGCGAGCCAGTCACGGTGTTGACGTTGTCCGCACCGTCCACTGTGATTTCATTGCTGAGGTCGCGCATGCCGCCAAAAGAAACTCGGGTTGACTCGAATTCCGTAATCGTGGACTGCAGGCTCGTGCGGCCCGTGGCCACACCGGCGGTCAGCAGTGCGAAATCGGTGAATAGCCGGCCACTGATTGGCAAATCGTCGATCTGCTTCGTGTCAATCACTTGGCTGATTTCTGTTTTTGTCGGCTCAATAGTCGGCGCTTCTGTGCTGACGATCACTTCTTCTCCGTGCGCCTCAACTTTTAAGGTGATATTAACCGTAGCTGTCTGGCCGACGCTCAGTATGGTCCCCGTCTGTGTGTACTTCGAGAAGCCTTTAAACTCGGCCTTGAGTTCATAGCGCCCGGGAGGGAGATTGGGTATCGCGTAATAGCCGGATTGGTCGGAGGTAGCGCTGTACATGGTATTCCTATCCATTTCGCGCAGGCTAATGGTGGCGCCGCTCACAGTACCGCCGCTTTCGTCCAGCACGGTTCCGTTTAACGACGCTACGCTGGTTTGCGACCACGTTGGATCTGCATAACTAAACAGAATCGCAATCGCTAAAATAGCAAACAGCCCAGTGCGTGCTCTCATCGCTCACCCCTTTTACTTGCTCCGGCTAACCGGAGCAAACCCCTGCTGCGTATTGGTATTCCTAGACAAATTTGCAGCAGGTCTAACGCCTGTGCCGCAGTTTGTCAAGCACTTTAATCGTCCGGTTGTGCGAATATCGGTCGCATCCATAATTCGGTTTTATAACCTGAATAAATCAGCCCACTGGCAGCCAAAGGGAAATCCGGACCGCTAGTAACTCTTCGTTCGCCCTTCTTCCAATCTTCGGCTACCGCCGGTTCAATGCACACTCCTGTCTCGGCGGACCCAAAAGGGCCTGCGGAGCGTCTTTTTATCAGTCTTCCCAGCCGCAGTTTTTGGGATCGCATCAGTAAATGCCACGGACTTGGGCGCCTTCACGCCCCCGAGTTTCTCTTTGCAGTGCGCGATGACGGCCTCTTCACTTAACGATTCTCCTGCATGCAGCACCACAATTGCCTTTACCGCCTCGCCCCATTTCTCGTCCGGCACGCCGATGACCGCGCACTCCTGAACTTGCGGAAGCGCCATCACGCCGGCTTCTACTTCCGCGCAGTACACATTGAAGCCTCCGGTAATGATCATGTCTTTCTTTCGGTCGACGATGTAGAAGTAGCCGTCTTCATCCCGGTAGCCGATGTCGCCGGTGTGATGCCATCCGTGGGTGCGAATTTCAGCAGTGGCGTCAGGAAGTTTGTAATAGCCACGCGTCACCAAAGAGCCGCGCGCGACAATTTCGCCGGGTGTGTTAGCAGGCAGTAAGCGCCCCTCTTCATCCATTACAGCGAGGGTTACAGCAGACGTCGGCTTGCCGCAACTTCGCAGCCGCTCGATATGGTCTCCGCCGGCGGCCGCCGCCACAGTTTTCTGATCTAACCAGGTCAGCAGCATCGGCGCTTCCGTCTGGCCGTAGCTTTGGCACATGCATGGTCCAAACACTTCGACGGCTTTCTTGAACTTGTCTGGAGAAACAGGCGAAGCCACGATTAAGAAAACGCGCAAGCTCGAATAGTCAAAATCACCCAGTTGCGGATGGTTGAGCAGCGCATACAGCGCAGTGGGCGGCAAGAACATGTGCGTGACGCGGTATCGTTCGATGTTCCTCAGAACGTCAAGCGCGTCGAATCCCGGCATGACCACATTGGTGGCGCCGAGCGAGGTCATCACGAAGGCCACCACGCCGGCCGCGTGTGAAAGCGGCGCGCTCGTCAGGCAGATCCGGTCAGTCGTATCGCCCGCCCAGTATTGGCCGGCCATTTCCGTCATGGTTCCCCACGCGAGATCCGTAACCATTACTCCCTTGGCCGCTCCTGTAGTTCCGCCAGTGGGGACCAGGCCCATCAGACGTTCCGGATTTCCGTACGGATCTCCCCAGTCGTTCTCCGCTGCGTTCGAAGCACCTTGCATAAATTTGTCTAGTGACGGATTTGGACCATCCTCAGCGTCGATGCAGATCCAATGTCGCAGCGTCGGAACGCGCACTTTGAGTTCTTCCACTTGATCGCGGTAGCTGCTGTGATAAAAAAGCCAGGAAACTTCTGCGTAAACCATGTATTCAGCATTGGCTTCTGGCGCATTCCGGGAGTTGATCGGAACCCACACCGCGCCTGCGCGCAGCACCCCCAACATACAAAACAAGACACGCGCGTCATTTGGCGAATAAATCGCGGCGCGTTCTTCCCCGTTCAATCCATTCGCTCTCATCGCGCGCGAGATTCGGCGCGTGACCTCCCGCATCTCCTGATATGTATAACGGCTCTCACCGTCAATGATCGCAGTCCGCCCCGGGCACGCGTCTGCGCCTTTATCGAAATAATCTATCGCGCGCATTCTTAATCGTCTTCTCTCGGTACTCCAGCCATTCGCTGCATCACTCGTTTTGCTCAAAACTCCGCGATGAAGACGATTCGTCCAAACCAGCCCTCACGAAAGGAGTTTTGCCTTTACGAATCCGTGGCTCTCAAGCGCCCCGAGAAGTTCACGATGTCCAAATGCAGACGTGGGCGAAGCGAAACCGACCTTCCGCGGCGCAGCATGGATCAAATGGTGCGCGGCAAACGCTTGCAAGAGCCCAGTCTGCCGATAAGCGCAGGTCCCAAACATCACGCACTTGGCGAAAGATGTCGTTCCGCGCCCGACGACCACATCGATCGTGCGGTGCTCTCGAGTGTTTTCCCGCGGCGGGGTTCCAGCTTGCACAGAGTTAGCCATCTCTGAGAGCTTTCGCTCTTGCTCCTCTTTGGGCAAGGGCCGAATCTCTTTCTCGTAATGTATTTCTGTAGCCAGGACATTCTCCATGAGCTGTCGATCCAGTATTCCACCCATCGACCGCACGTTCGCTACCTGCGGATGATCCTTGTACCAAACCGGGTGCGGGAAACCTCCCCACGCCAGCGCCAGTTGCGTTTCCACTGAACTCGGCAAAATCGCCTCATGCCCCCTCGCGCGCACCCAAGGCTTATAGCGATGCTGTTCCAGGTAACAAGCCTCCGTTTGTATCACGGCAAAAATCGTTTGAGTGGAACCGAACGTCGGCGCACCCTTGAACATTGACAGAGTCTCGAGCGTGTCGATGCCGCTAGTCTCGAGGCATATTTGAGCCGCAATATCGCTCGTGGCTGACATATATGCCGTCGCTGGAGCGGCCAGCAGCCCCGCGCGCGCGAACTTCTCGCCCCACTTTTCCGAAACTTCTCTTAGCCACGCCTGTTCGCCGCTGATGTCAATGTAATGGCATCCCGCACCGAGGCAGGCTTCGATTACGCGAGGCCCGTTGTAAAGAAATGGACCGACGGTGTTGCACACCACTTTGGCGCCTGCGAACAATTTCTCCAGCTCCGCGGGCGAATTGCCGGCTTCTGCGATCTCGTAATCCGCGGTTTCAATACCGGGCACGTGACTCAACACTTGCTCGATCTTTTTTCGATTGCGGCCAGCCGCCAGAAATGGAACGTTGTATTCGCGAAGGAATTCCGCGACCAGGCGTCCTGAAAAGCCGCTTGCTCCGTACAGAATTACGGGTTTCTTGTCGGCCATCGCATTCCTCGCTTCGGTGAGCGCATTCGCAGAAGGCTCCCGGAAGATTTCACCGGCCCTTCCGACCTCGTAAACTCGGCATACTATGCTAAAGTCGCTTTTTGGCTAGTAGGAACCTTTCAGAAACCTGGTATCGGGAGTCCCACCATGCAAGACAAATCCTATTGCGCCGTAGAAATCACAGCTGACATCATCGGCGGAAAATGGAAACCGATGATTCTCTTTTACCTTCAAGATCAGACTCGCAGGTTCGGCGAGATTCGCAGGTTGATACCGAGAGTGACGAAAAAGATGCTCACTCAACGGCTCCGCGAACTGGAGACCGGAGGAATCGTTCACCGCAAAGTGTTTGCACAAGTTCCGCCTCGCGTTGAGTACTCACTCACGAGACATGGTCAAAGTTTACGGCCGATTCTGGAATTGATGTCGAAGTGGGGAGACCGGCATCGCTCGCGCTACGGTGGCGCCCAGTAACTGGTTTCTACTGAACGTGGATCAATAGAGGCAACAATCAGTTCAACAGCATAGAAAGTTCCTGAGCTGCAGCGCGAAGTTGCGGGAGGAATTTAGTCTGCAGCTCCTGGATGGAGAGGCGATGTGCGTGCGCCCCAACGTTCAGTGCCGCCACTACTTTTCCGCTTGGATTCTGGATGGGAACCGCCATGGAACGCAGACCAACTTCAAGTTCCTGATCGACGAGCGAGTAGCCGTTACGCAGGACCAGGCGCAGCGCCTGCCTTAATTTCTCTACGCTCACAATCGTTCGGTTCGTGTGGCGGGTGAGCCGAACGCGTTCAAAAAAAGACTCCAACTCGGCAGGCGGCAGGTTGGCCAGCAACACGCGGCCCATGGAGGTGCAAAACGCAGGCAATCGGCTCCCCACTCCCAGGTCGATGGACATGATGCGGGTCACGTTTGCGCGCGCCACATAGATGATATCGAGGTCTTCGAGAGTCGCGATAGAACAGGATTCGTGCAACACGTGGCTGATATGTTCCAAAACGGGCTGGGCGGATGCCGCGAGCGGCATCGACGAAATGTAGGAGTGGCCGAGTGCCAAGATTCGAGGCTGAAGAAAAAAGTGATGGCTGTCGTCGGAGCCGGCAAAACCAAGTTTTGTAAGCGTGTAAAGACACCGGCGCACCGCTGCTCGGGAAAAACCCGTTTTGGTGCTCACTTGCGAGATGGTAAGCTGTCGTTTCTGCGTCGAGAAAGCCTGTATCACCGCCAAGCCGCGCGCCAAAGAGGTCATGAAGTTTGGATCCCCCGTGCAGTCATCGAAGGGCGTGGATGGCGTCAACAGTTCGGGAGCCGGTCTTCGAGCGGACGGTACACCTCGTGATTGTTTTTCGGCACCTGTGCGAGGATTGGCAGGGGACATGGGCTCTCCGCTCGGAAGTCGGGAAGGATACCCTACTCGGCCGATATGCGCACGGAATTTCGATAATCGGTCTTGACAAAATATCCCTCCCTTGCATTAATTCGTCTTAACTTCTGCGTTTTCGCCTGTGCATTAAAAGCGGTGCGGCGACCACCCTGCTTTTGTAACATCGCAGGAAGACTCGGGTTCCGTGACTCGCCGGTTGCAAGGAGGAAGTGGCGTGGCCAAGACTGTTACATACCGGAGGCCAAATCCGGACACACAGCCCCCTTATCTGCATCCAACGTACGTCTCCTCTATCAAACGCGCGCCCTCGAAATCTCTGATTTATTTGCCGCACACGCTCTCGGAAGTCACCGGACCTTCGTTCACGGAGGCGGCAATTGATGTGAAAGCGTGCGACCTCACGCGCCAACACTCGGGGAATCCGCTCGGCGAACGCATCATCGTCAGCGGGCGGGTAATGGACGAAGATGGAAGGCCGCTGCGGCACTCACTCATCGAAGTCTGGCAGGCCAATGCTGCTGGCAGGTACTTGCATAAGCGCGACCAGCATAATGCTCCTCTGGATCCGAACTTCACAGGATCCGGACACACGCTGACGGACGCGGAGGGACGCTACCGATTTGTAACCATTCGCCCCGGCGCGTATCCCTGGGGGAACCATCACAACGCCTGGCGGCCGGCACACATCCATTTCTCGCTTTTCGGCCCGGCGTTCGCATCGCGCTTGGTGACTCAGATGTATTTTCCAGGCGATGCGCTGTTGCCCTTCGATCCAATCTTCAACTGCACGGCGGATGAGAACGCACGCAATCGGCTAATCTCGCTGTTCGACTGGGAAACCACAATTCCAGCCGAGGCGCTAGGCTTCAAATTTGACATTGTATTGAGCGGGCGCGAAGCCACGCCCATGGAGCCTTAGAATGACTCGGCAGGCCACAACATCACAAACCGTCGGCCCATTTTTCTCCATCGGTCTGACGAGGATGAAACACGACGACCTGGTGAGCGCCGGCACATCCGGAGAGCGTGTGATTATTGAAGGCCGCGTCCTCGATGGCGACGGACAACCGGTGCCCGACGCCATTATCGAAATCTGGCAGGCAAACTCATATGGCAAGTACGCGCATCCTGAAGATCAACAGGACAAGCCGTTGGAGCCAAGCTTTTCAGGCTACGGGCGCATCCCGACTGATGACGAGGGAAAATTTCGCTTCACCACGATCAAGCCGGGGCCAGTGCCGGATCTGGATGGAAAGTTTCAGGCTCCGCACATTGTCGTCTCCGTGTTCGCGCGTGGATTGTTGCGCCGCTTGGTGACGCGGATTTATTTCCCTGATGAGCCGGCGAACGCGGCAGATTTTGTGCTGAATTTGGTTGAAGCATCGCGGCGTGAGACGTTAATTGCCAAAAAGATCACGGGCGTGAGCGGCAAGATCGAATGGAATGTCATCCTGCAGGGGCCAAATGAGACCGTTTTTTTCGATTGTGGACTTTGACGCTCTCAGAGCGTGCTCTTTCCTTTCTTCTTAGCTCCAAACACGCTTGGCCGTTTCAACCACCAGCCGCAGCTTGGCCCACTGTTGGTCCTCGGTTAGCAGATTCCCTTCCATCGTGGAGGCGAACCCGCACTGCGGGCTAAGTGCGAGGTTGTCGATCGGAAAATACCGCCCAGCCTGCTCGATTCTCCGGACCAGATCGTCGCCATTCTCGAGTTGCGGTAGTTTCGAGCTAACCAGCCCAAGCACGACCGTCTTGTTTTTAGGAATGAAACGCAAAGGTTCAAACGTTCCGGAGCGTTCATCATCATATTCCAGGAGGAAGCGATCCGCGGCCATGGTGGTGAACAGCTTTTCAGCGATCGCGTCGTATCCGCCTTCGGCGTACCAGTGGCTGCGATTGTTTCCACGGCAAAGGTGCACCGCCAGCGTAACTCCGGGGCGCCGCGCTGCTTCAAAACAAGCATTGTCGGCGCTGATGGAATCGTCGAGCAGCGCGTCCGGATCGACTTTCATCTCCGCGCGGATCCATTCGCGCCATTTCGGGTCGAGGTAATAGCTGTAGCGCGGTGCATCGATCTGAATATACTTCACGCCCTCGGCGGCTAGCCTTGCAAGCTCCGTTTTCATGATGCCGACGATGTCCCACAACAGCGCGGAATGATTTTCGTACACTTTGTCGGTGACACCGCGCTTGAAGGAGATAGCTGGGAACTGCGTAGCGCTGGGCAGGGTCATTTTAATCGCACCGGGGCTATTCGCTTTCAGGAACGAGAGTTCATGACCGGTGAGCGGGCGCACCTGGCGCAGTTTTGAAATCACGATGCCGGTTACGCTGCTTTCGCGAGCGCCTTTGGCTTCGCCAACTTTCCAGGAGCGTGCCACAGCATCGCCCATGTCGAAGCCTTCGACCGCATCGGTGAAGTCGCTCATAAAATTTTGCCGGCGCAGTTCACCGTCGGTGAAAATCTTCAGGCCCAATTCCTTCTGCTTGGTGAGAACGCGGAGGATTTCGCGGTCCTCGATCTCACGGAGGTGCTGAGGATTTTCCGCCGCATTTCGCCGGGCCTCCAGAAGCTCTTGCGGACGCAGAAAACTCCCTACTTGATCGGCTCGATATTCTGTGGACATTCGTTGGCCTTCCCCGGAGTTCCGTTTTATGAGTTGATGAGCGTAGCGGCTGCGGAGCACAGTGTCAAATAGGCCGGCGCGGGGGACACGGAAATCCGTGGAGAGGCGCCAGATTGTCGCTGGACTTGCACTTATGGCAAGATGCGCTTGCATCTCGTGGTACGAAACACGAACAAGTGTAAGGAGCGCTGCGATGTTTCTGCGAGACGCTTGGTACGCAATCGCCTGGGATCACGAAATCAAGCACGCGCCGTTTGGACGCACGGTTTGCGGCGAGCCCATCGTTCTCTATCGCCAAACCAACGGAGCGCTTTCTGCTTTTGAAGACTGCTGCCCGCACCGCCTGCTTCCGCTCTCCAGGGGATATTTGAAAGGCGACCACTTGGTCTGCAAGTATCACGGCCTGGAATTCGACGAGTGCGGCCAATGCGTCTGGATGCCCGGCCAGCAAGGCATTCACAAGGAAGCCAAGATGCGGATTTATCCGGTAGCAGAACGCCATCGCTTCGTTTGGGTGTGGATCGGCGATCCCGCGCTGGCGGACGAAAAAAAGATTCCCGATCTACGCTGGTGCTCCGATCCCAAATGGATCTTCGAAGGAAGCACCTATCACGTGAAATGCAATTACCAGCTTCTGGTGGACAACTTAATGGACTTGTCACACGAAACGTACGTTCACCCATCGAGCATCGGCCAGCACGAGATCGTGGAAGCGCCGATCAAGGTGGAATCGGACGACACTTCTGTGACCGTGACGCGATGGATGTACAACATCGATCCACCGCCCTTCTGGGCCGCCAATCTGAAGTCGCAGGAAAAATGCGATCGCTGGCAGATTTGCCGGTTTTCGCTCCCCGCGAATGTGATGATCGACGTGGGCGTGGCGCTGGCCGGCACGGGGGCTTCGCAAGGAGATCGCTCGCGCGGCGTCACGGGAATCGTGGTAAATCTGATGACGCCCGAAACGGAAACTTCCACCTGGTATCACTGGGGCATGGCACGCGATTTTCAGACTGGCGATCGCGGTCTTACGATGCGCATCCGCGATGGACAAGCAGCAGTATTCACTGAGGATTTGGAAATCTTGAACTCGCAGCAGGAAAACATTCTTCGCCGAACGGACCGCGATCTGCTCAATTTGAAGATTGATGCCGGCGGTGTGAATGCACGTCGAATTATCGAGCACGAACTTTCGCGGCAAGGACGAGGCCTTTGATGTAAGTAGCGCCGGCGTCTCGCTTGCCCTGAGGGGCGAAGGGCCGGCTCTTTTCTTCCACGCCCGACGAGACCGGTGATTTGCGCGTCCTTCTTCCGAGGTCGAAATGCCACACCTCTGAAGAGGTGAGCTACGTTCCACGCTCGGCGATTTAGACCCAGAGCTTTTCGTTTATCTTCAGACCGTGTTCGCGGCAGTACGACACGTAATGGTTGATGAACCAGAAGACATCCAGAGTTTCGAGCAAATTGTCTTGATCGTCGTAGAACTCAAGAGAAGCGTTTAGATAGAAGAAGGTTTTCATGCCATTGGGGTCGTCGGAAACCAGTGTGTGAATTGCTCCGGGATTCTCGCGGACGTAGCTTCCCGGCCTCGCCACCCAATCGTATTCGAGGTAGCGCCAACTGCCTTCGAGCGTGCAGGCGAAAACAGGGCCGCGATGCCGATGGCGCCCGAGCTTCCCTCCTTTTTTTACCCATAGAATGTTGGCAAACGCTCCGTTGCGCACATCAAAAGCCAAATGCCGAATGTAAACGTTTTCCATGAAAGGCACGTACGGAGATTCTTCCTCGCTCCCGCCAATGTGGACGTCTGGGCAGGCAAACTCGCGTGTGGTTACCTCTAAGCTGCTCGCAGTATCTATCTTCGGCATCTTGGCCTCCGCTTGATGTGAGCCAATGAATTAACGCAGTGCGGCAGGAATGTCAATTCAGCAATTGTTGAGGGCTACTTCGCTGCGCTGTGAGCGCTTTCTGCTTTCGTTTCGTTAGCGCGCGAAATCACGTAGGCACGAACGGATTCGGCATCTCGCCGTGAAAGTTCCTTCGCGAAGGAAACCATCCCATTCGGTTGGAGCAAGCCGTCCAAGACGATCTCAAACCACTGCTCGTTCGCCAGCGCGCTCGAATATCGCAGGTCGGGAAGGACACCGCCGCTGACGGCGACGTCGCCGTGACACCCGGAACAGAATCGCTGGTAGAGACGCTTACCGTTCTCGATAGCTGCCGCACTCGGGGGGGATTTAGAACCGGCATCTCGGTTTCTTGCACGGGTGGCAGCGTCGCGTTGCCACTCAATTTGAAAGCAAGCATGCGCCCGATGTTCGGCCGTCTCCCAGCTTTCAAAGCGATCTCGCCCGTGGCCAGCGCAAACACTCCGCCCCAACCGGAAAGCACCGCGACATATTGTTCGCCCTTCACTTCGTAGGACAGAGGGCCCGCCATTACACTCGTTTGAACCGCCATCGACCATACCTTTTCGCCAGAGTCTGCGCGATACGCTTCGAAATGGCCATCCGCAGTTCCTTCGAAAACAAGATTGCCCGCTGTCGAAAGCACACCCCCGTTCCACGGCACCGGACGCAGCACGCTCCAAACTTGTTTTTGCTGAATTGGGTCCCACGCGACCAGGCGGCCGGTAACACTTTTGAGAATGGCCGTTTTTACTTTTGGATCTTGAGGCATGCCCGCGGCTGCGAAGTCGATACCGTCATTCGTCGCGAGCGATTTCCATTCGAACCGCGCATCGGACTTGTAAAGAAAACCCGCTTCCTGGATCGGGATGTAAACCAGTCCCGTGAGTGGGCTGTAGGACATAGGCTGCCAGCTGTGCGCGCCCAGCGGTCCCGGAACGACAGGCGAGGGATTCTGTCCCCTGGAATAACGCGCACTCGCGTTTTCCACCGGACGTCCGGTATTCATATCGATCGCGCTTGCCCAGTTGACGAATGTGTATGGCTTCGCGGAAATTAGCGCGCCTGTTGCGCGGTCGAGCACGTAGAAAAATCCGTTCTTCGGAGCGTGGAACAAAACTTTGCGAACCTGTCCGTCAATTGGAATATCAGCGAGGATGATTTGCTCATCGGAATCGTAATCCCAGTCATCCGCAGGATCTTCCTGGTACTGCCAGACGTACTCTCCTGTCTCCGGTTTAAGCGCGACGATGGAGCAAGTCAGCAGCCCGTCTTCGCGCTTCGGGTTCCGGTACTTTTCGTTCCACGGGCCGCCGTTCCCAGTCCCGATGTAGAGCAAATCAAGTTCAGGGTCGTAGACAATCGCGTCCCAAACTGTTCCGCCGCCTCCGTGTTTCCACCAGTCTCCGCTCCACGTCTTTGCAGCCTGTTCAAGGATTGGGCTCTCAAAAGGTTTCGAAGGATCGCCTGGCACCGTGTAGAAACGCCAGACCAAATTGCCCGTTTCGGCGTTATACGCGGAGACGTAGCCGCGGACTCCCATCTCCGCCCCGCCGTTCCCGATGATCACATTTCCCTTCACCACTCTCGGCGCGCCCGTAATCGTATACCGCCATTTAGGGTCGATGGTCAGGATTTCCCAGACTTTATTTCCCGTTGCGGCATCGAGTGCGATCAGCCGCCCGTCGAGTGTGCCGACAAAGATTTTTCCGTGCCACGCCGCTACTCCACGATTGACAACATCGCAGCACGCGTTCACATCCCATTCCGGCGGAACTTTCGGATCGTAGCTCCATAGCAACGCGCCGGTGGCGGCATCGAGAGCGAAAACTTTGCTCCACGCGGAAGTGAAATACATTCTTCCGTCAACAACCAGAGGAGTAGCTTCCTGTCCGCGTCGCGTGTCCAGATCGAAATGCCACGCGAGTCCCAACCGTCCGGCGTTCTGATCGTTGATTTCCTTCAATGGGCTAAAGCGCTGTTCGCTGTAACTCCGCCCGTAGCTCATCCAGTTTCCTGGCTCGCGATCGGCATCCGTTATTCGCGCGTCGTCAACGTCTGCGGCTTTCGCGCCGTTCGCAGCCGGCGATTCAACTGGCTTGCGAGAGCTGCGACTGCACCCTGAAATCGCCGCCAGCGCGAAACAAATTGTGACAATGGAGGAAATGCGGAAGGTAGTGTAAGTTCGTCCCATGCAATTCATGTCAGTTGCATCGCAATCGCGGCAAACTTCTGTTCCGGAAAGAATGGGAGAGTGTACATCAACATCGGGCTCCACAGCTCCGGACGCCGCGACCACACTTACGGAACCGGAAAAAGCTGACGTGGACGGAACGGCTGGGAATTAAATCCTATTAGACCGGGAAACGTAATGAATACAACCGCAGGACTGAAAACTGAAAATCTCGTCGCCATCGATACGCACGTTCACATCGAGTCGGATGGCGGTCACGAAGTGAACGAAGCTGCGCGCAAGTATTTCGGTGCGACCGGCGATGTTCCTAGCGGCCCGGCCATTGCTGAGTATTATCGATCCCGAAAGATCGCTTGCGTCGTCTTCTCCGTTGACGAGCGGCTGACGGGCAGGAAGCAGGTCCCCAATGACCAAGTCGCCGCGTTAGCCGCGGCCAACAGCGACATCATGATCGCCTTCGCAAGTGTGGATCCAACCCGCGGGCCTGAAGCCGTGCACGAAGCGCGTCGCCTGATCGCTGCCGGTGGAATTCGCGGATTCAAACTGCACCCCCCGATCCAGCAATTTCACGCCAACGACCGAATAGCCTATCCGTTCTACGAAGTCCTCGCCGAAGCGGGCATGCCCGTGATTTTTCACACCGGGCACAGCGGCATCGGCACCGGCATGCCCGGCGGCGGAGGAGTGCGGTTGAAGTACGGCAATCCCATGGACATCGACGACGTCGCGGTTGATTTCCCGGATATGCCCATCATCATGGCCCATCCGTCCTTTCCCTGGCAGGATGAGGCCATTTCCATCTGCTTGCATAAACCGCAGGTCTATATCGACCTATCAGGTTGGTCGCCAAAATATTTTTCGCCGACGCTCATCCAGTATGCGAACACTCTGCTCAAGCACAAAGTGCTTTTTGGTTCTGACTTCCCTCTCATCACCCCCGACAGATGGCTGGCGGATTTCGAAAAAATTGCCATTCGAGACGACGTTCGTCCTCTGGTCCTGAAACAAAACGCAATTCGCCTCCTGAGGCTGGATAAAGCGGATTAGAACGGAACCAGCACTACGCGGCGAATTCGGTGAGAAGCGCAGAGCGCAGGCTGGTCTGATGGTCGACGGAAAGCTTCGCGCCGGAAGTGGTGAGGTAGAAGACGTCGATGGCCGTCTCTCCTTCGGTCTCGATAATGGCGATTTCGATGTTGCACCCCTCGCGCGAAAAAACCGAGCTGATTCGATGAAGAAGGCCGGGCTGATCCTGCGCGACGATCTCGACAAGCGTGCTCTGAGCGGAGCAAGTGTCGTCTATTTTTACCCGCGTCTCGACCTTCACTTTTGGTTGGCGGCGTTTTTCTGAGTGCAGCCGATCGCGCAGCATTCGATTCAGGTCAACTTTTCCCGCCAGCACGTCCTGGATGCTCGATTGGAACCGCTCCCACTCCGGCAAGTTCAGTTCTAGCGTCCGAAAACGGTCGGTGAAATAAAAAGTATCCACCACAATCCCGGCCTGGTTTGAAAATGCCGCGGCTTTAACGATGTTCATGCCCCAGGCTGCCAGAACACCGGCCATGGTAGCGAAAAGAAACGCGCGGTCGCGAGTGACCAGAGTGAGTTCGTACCAGTGGCGTCCACGGCGCAAACTGATCTGCACAGGATTTTTGTCCAGACGCGTAGCCATTTCCAAATGCGCCAGGACTTCCGCCGCCGGATGCGTGAGCAGATAGCGCCGCGGAAGTCCTTCGAGAAAAACATCGAGCCGCGGTCCAACGGACACCGCGAAAGTGCCAAGGTGCGCCAGCACTTCGTCATGGGCGTCAACGTGGAGCCGCTGGTCCAGGCTGCGATTGAGGTAATTTGCGGTAGCGATGTAAAGCTGCCAGATGTTTTCCGCTTTCCATGGCGTAAGAGCCTCGGGATTGACGGCTTTGATGTCCGCGTAAGTCAGCAGGCATAGCATTTTCAGGCGTTCGGGCGTTTCCACTTTTTCGGCAAAAGCGCGCACCGTTTCCAGCTCGAAAATGTCGCGGCGCAGAGCGGCGCTCATTTCCAAATGGCGGCCGATTAGAAATAGGACGGTTTCGCGATCCGGCGCATCCAGATCAAGGCGAGTCAGGGCGCTCTCGGCGATAGCAACGCTGGCTCGAACGTGATCGCCGGATTTCGCGCCTTTCCCGACATCATGGAAAAGCAGCGCAAGGTAGAGCAAGTCGGGCTGCTCGAGTTCCTCCAGGAGTTCGGCATAGCGCTGATCCCATTTCGACTGAGACTGGCGCAGAGCATGGAGATTGTCGATCGCTACGAATGTGTGTTCATCTACCGTGAAGCGATGAGAATAGTCGCGCACCACCAACGCGTCGATTCCCTGGAATTCGGGGAACAGGAGCGTAAGCAGGCCGAGCGAATGCATCGAGCGCAAAGCATCCGAGGCGTGAGGAGCGGTGAGAATTTCTTGAAGCGGGTGCCAAAGCTCGGCGCCTTTAGGGGGCGTGACCGCAAAAGCTGGAAGCGCTCGTTCGATCTGCAATTCCGTGTTGGAACTAAGACTCAACCCGTGGCGCGCCAGAAACCGAAAGGCGCGAAGGATGAACTCGGGATCGTTGAGCGCCGCGGGATGGCGCAACGAAAGCATTCCGTCCTCGACGGAAAATTCCGCATTTGAAAGCCGCGATCGCAATTGCTGAAACTGGTGGTGAAGCGAAAGCCGCGCGGCGGGAATTTCCTCCAAAAGCTGAATGCAGACGTGATGGACTGCGCGCGCGTGACCGAAATACAGGCGCATCCAATCGGAAGCGGTAAGCGGCTCATTGCCTCCATCGTTCGACGGTTCAGCCGCAATGCGTGAATTTGCAACGCCGATACGATGAGTGGCGGCAGCGTCCTGAGATTCCCAGGTGAGCGTGTTATCGTCGCGGTTGTGCCGAAAATGCAGAAAGCATCGGATGGACACCAGAGAGTCCAGGGCCGCATCAAACTGCTGCTGAATCGAGACGGGTAGGATTGCGTTTTCGACAGGCCAGACGTGGTACTTCTCTATCGCCGCTAGAAGTGAAAGCCAGCTGACTACGTTGTAGTCGCGAAGACCGCCGGGGCCATCCTTAATATTCGGTTCAAGATGAAATACGGTACTGCCGAATTTGCCGTGGCGAGTGCGGGTAAGTTCGGCCAGGCGTTTCACAATCTGGTCGGACGCATGCGAGATGAGTTTCGGGATCACGTCATCGTGGAGTCGCGCGAAAAGCTGGCGGTCGCCGGCAAGAAAGCGGCAATCGAGCAGGGAGATTGCAAACTCGGGATTCGCCGTGTCGAACTGCCTGCACTCGGCGAGCGTGCGGGTAGCCGGGCTGAGTTTTAGTCCTAGGTCCCAGAGTCCCTGCGAAAATCTCCGGATCGGATCTTTGAGCTTTGCTTCCGTCCCATTTCCTGCGTGAAGAAATAAGATGTCGATATCGGAATAAGGGAAAAGCCAGCGACGGCCAAAACCGCCAAGAGCGACGACTGCAAAATCCGACGGACCATCCGGTTCGGAGCAAATGAATTCCTTCCAAAGACGCTCCATCATGCGTTCGATGAGTGCGGTGCGGCCCAGCAGCGCGGCGCGGCCCGAGCCTGTCGTAACAAATTGCTCGCGGATGCGCCCTGATTCCTTTTCATAAGAATTGCGCAACTCAGCAGTGAACGATGAGTTTGTTGGCATCGAAGTTGGTTTTGGAATTCCTAGATCGTGACCCTTGTGAGGTCGCCCGCCTAAACTCCCCGCTGCTGTGCCTGCGACCCCGCGGTCAGCATTTCAACAGCGTCCTCGGGATACGCCAACATCCCGAACTGCGGCACATCGAGACCCGCCATCTCGACCTCCCGTGTCACGCGCATGGAGCGCCATGCATTCACGGCCGAGAAAATAATATAAGTCGCTCCGAATGCATAAATCGCCAGGAGCGTAGCGCCACCGAGTTGCACCAGGAACTGTGACGAATCACCATGAAGCAAACCGGTGACGCCTTGGCCTGCTTTGCCGAGGTACGCCGCCGTGCCCACGCCATTCCACCCGGCGCCGTATGTCCCATCGGCGAAGATCCCTAAAGAAACCGCGCCCAGCCAACCACAGTAGCCGTGAACGGAAATGGCACCGCACGGATCGTCGATCTTGAGGATTCGTTCGTTGAAGAGTACGCCTCCACAAACCACAATGCCTGCAATCACGCCGATGATCACCGATGCCGTGGGACTTACGAATGCGCACGGCGCAGTGATAGCTACCAGTCCCGCAAGCATTCCATTGCAAGCCATGGTTATGTCAGGCTTGCCAAAAAGTTTGTACCACAGAAGCATCGCTGCGGCAGAACCTGCCACTGCCGCGAGATTTGTATTCACCGCTACAACCGAGATGCGAAGGTCCGTTGCGCCGAGCGTCGAGCCGGGATTGAAACCCATCCACCCAAAGAGCAGAAGAAACGTGCCGGTAACGACGAACACAATGTTGGAAGCCGGGAATGCTCGCGGCTTTCCGTCCGCACAATACTTGCCAAGCCGTGAGCCAAGGATCAGTGCCAGCGCCATAGCGCAAAAGCCTCCGATACTGTGGACCACCGATGAACCGGCAAAATCCACATAACCGTGACCGAGGTGCATGCTGGAGCCCAATTGGGAGAGCCAACCGCCTCCCCAGACCCAACAGCCGGAAATGGGGTAGAGGAATGCACCAATAAACAGCTCACAAAGAAGGAAGGCCCAGAAGGTGATCCGCTCGCAAATTGCGCCAACGATAATGTAGCCGGCAGTCTCCATAAACACGACTTCGAAGAGCGTCAAGCAGTTGCTGCCGGCATCGTACGCTGGGCCAGTCAAGAAAAACCCCTTGCCTCCCAAGAATCCCCATTGGCCGCTTCCAATCAGGAAATGATTCAAAGTCGGGACGCCGCCAAGATTCGAGGGAGCAGCATTCACAGCGACCGCGCCGAATTGGAAAGCGTATCCGACTGCGTAGTAAGCAAGGAATGCAAAAACGTAGGCCGCGAAGTTCAGCATCATCAGGTGCGCGGCATTCTTCTTGCGCACCAGCCCGCATGTCAGCAGAGCAAAGCCCGCTTGCATGAATAGGACAAGATAGCCGGTGAGGAGTGTCCACGAAAAGTTCGTCGCGATACGTGTGTGGCCCACGCCATCAGCAAGCTTCAGCGCCAGAGGTTCTCTGGCTGCCTGGGCTTGGAATTCTTCAAAGTCCTTCTTGCCCTTGGCGTAATCGGGCGCGCTCTTGTCAGTCGGCTCCGGCACGACAAAGGGATTGCCGGCCGCATCGGCGACCGAAAACTTATCGCCCGTCGCAGTGCCCGCGGGATCAGGTTGCGATTGATCTGCAAAAACGAGACTCATCGAGCCACAAAGAATTTGTGCGAGGACCAGGGCCGCAATCGACTTCGACATCCACTTTAAAGTGCGCCGAGGGAGTGCATATTGCATCTGGAGACTCCTTTCCTGATTGAGGTAATGGCGGCGTTCGTTGCGCCATTCGTCAAGAAAATGTTCAGATTGCGCCGGGGCCTCGTTCACCTGTGCGTATGCGGATCACGTCGTCAAGAGACGACACGAAGATCTTGCCGTCTCCGATCACTCCTGTTCGAGCACCCTCCACGATGGCATCCACAACTTGTTCGACAAGATCTTCTGCTACAGCGATGCTTACGAAGATTTTCGGCAAAAAATCCACGGTGTACTCCGACCCGCGGTAAGTCTCGGTGTGGCCCTTTTGCCGCCCAAACCCGCGTACTTCGGACACTGTAAGGCCGGTCACCCCCAGCGCGGTCACGCGCTGCTTCACTTCATCGAGCTGTGAAGGTCTAATCACGGCATCAATTCGCTTCATTTTTGGTTACTCCTTTTGTTCCCGATCGGAAAACCCACCGCTGGCAAGAAGGTATAGAACCTAGAAACGCACAATCAGTCAAATAAAAAACTCTGATTGGTCGCATCAGTTTCCCGACTGTTGGCCGTGGTTCGCCAAACCGCGACCGACCCCAGAACCTGCAAATTACTGAACCGTCCGTCCGCGATTTTTTCTGACACGGATATCACGAACGGCGCAAGGGGCTGTGCCGGGGCGGATCCCCAGATTTACTCGCGGACGCGTTATGAACGCACCGGAGCGCACGCGACCGCCTACATATTGGGGAAGGCTGGTAGCGAGCGTTATCATGGTGATAGCCTTGGCGTGGCTGCAACGGGAACAAAAAATGCGTAAGCCCATTGTCGTGGTTGGAAGCATAAATCTTGATCTCGTTGCGACTGCGGAGCGCGTGCCTCTACCGGGCGAAACTCTCACGGGCCGCAGCTTTTCAACTTTCTACGGCGGGAAGGGAGCCAACCAAGCTGTCGCGGCGGGCAAGCTCGGGTATCCCGTCAGTATGGTAGGCAAAGTGGGGGATGATTCATTCGGTCCCTCGCTGAAAAGTGCTCTGCGCAAAGCCGGTGTGGACGTAAGAGCAGTCGGGACGGTGAAAGGTTCCTCAGGCGTCGCGCTGATCAATATCGGCGAGGACGGCCAGAACAATATTGTTGTGGTTCCCGGCGCGAATGGAAAGCTGCTCCCCAAAGATATAGCGCAGTCCTCCGCTCTTTTGCGCAAGGCTGGGATGCTTTTAACCCAGCTTGAAATTCCGCTGATCACCATGGAGACCCTGGCCGTCTTCGCACACAAGAATGAAATTCCACTGATGCTGGACCCCGCTCCCGCGCGCGAACTCCCGAAGGGATTGCTGCAATGCGCAACATGGATCACGCCGAACGAAAGCGAAACGCGCATCCTCTGCGGCCTTAGCGCCGGCGAGCCTGTAACCCCGGCGACCGCGGCACGTTGCGCCGATCTGCTTTTGGAGCGCGGCCCCAAGAACGTTGTGATTAAGATGGGTTCGCAAGGCGCTTTTCTCGCCACGGCCTCGGGAATTCGGGAGATGATTCCGCCCTTCGCGGTGAAAGCTGTGGACACTACCGCTGCGGGAGATGCCTTTAACGCAGGCTTCGCGGTAAGTCTTCTCTCAGGTGCCGCGCCGGTGCAGGCGGCGCGCTATGCCTCGGCGGTCGCGGCCATTTCCGTCACGCGAATGGGAGCGCAGCCTTCCATGCCGTCCGCGCGCGATGTGGATCGGTTTCTCAAGCTGCAATAAAGCGTTATGGCTTGGGCTCTGCGGTCAGTTCCGGTTGCGGCAGGGCCTCACCGCTGAGTTCGCTTTGTCGGCGTGCGCGGCTGGCGTTGAGCAAACGCGTCGCGGTATCCAGCTCTGTCTGCCCTTCTTTGGATCGGCCTACGCGCAACAAAATCTGGCCCTTCAAATTATGGTAGTTAGGATTGTCCGGCTCGATCGTGCGGGCGGAATCGATTGCAATTAAAGCCTCGTCGAATTTCTTCTCGTGCTGGTACACCCTGGCGAGTCCGAAATACGAACTCGCGAGATGAGAATCCCGTCGCAGCGCTTCCCGAAAATTTTGCCCGGCCTTTTCGTCGTCCTGCAGATACAAGTAAACAAGACCGAGCCGGTCGTAGTTGAACGCCACGTCGGGTTCCAGCGCGATGTCTTTCTCAAATTCTTCTTTAGCGCGAACGAAATCCGGGCGAACCAGATACGCCAGTCCCAGATTGAAGTGGACGAAAGGAAGGTTGGGGTCGGATTGCGCGGCTTGCTCGAGCTCCGCAAGAGCCTTGTCATTTTCCTCGCGGTTCAAAAATGCCTTGCCCATCAGCAGGTGGTACTCCGCGGTGTTCTGCCCCAATTCAACGAACCGCGTCAGCGCGCGTTCTTGCAATGCGTTATTCCCCGCTTTGTCCGCAGCGTTGCCGAGTACGTAGAGATAGTTCAAGTCCTCTGATTCCTGCGGCCACAAATCCTGAAGCGCACGCACCGCGTCGGCATCGCGGTCCGTGAAGAAATAGCAGAGGCCGAGTAGGTAGCGCGCCTGCACGGAATCCGGATAGTCGCGCACAACAGACTCAAAGGGCGCAATCGCGGAACGGAATTCGCTCTGGCGGTAGTAAACCAGCCCTATGTTCAGGCGGATTCCGGAGACGCTGGGCGCGAGCTTTTCCGCCTTGTTCAGCAAATCCAGCGCCTGGGACCAGCTCTGACGGCGCATCGAGATCACGCCAAGATTTGCGTAAGCACCAGCCGAG
>JBEKSN010000016.1:0-30321 GCA_049517055.1 Candidatus Acidiferrales bacterium
GCAGGGCGCGCCGCATGCTGTGAATAAAGTTTTACGGCCCAATAGTTGGCGGTGCCCGTTTCGAACATCATGCTTGGGCCGGAAGTGCCGCGCGCTTCCAAGTTGACGGCCGCGCGAACGTCTTTAGCCCAAGGGCTCTCCGCTACGAAGACACGCGCGCCGAGCAAGCCAGCTTCTTCTCCATCATCGATCAGAATAATAATGGAGTGACGTGGGACTGCGGTGGATTTCAGGGCGCGCGCAATCTCGATTACGGCAGCGACTCCCGCGCCGTCATCGGAAGCTCCAGGGCCCGCCGGAACTGAGTCATAGTGGGCGGCCAACAGCACTGAAGCGCCAGGCTCGGCTCCGTCCAGCCGCGCCAGGATATTTTTTACCGTGGCGCAGGTTCCGAACTCGTCACACGAAAAACCAGTTTGCACCTGCGGCTGATAACCGAGCTTGGTGAGCTCATTAATGACGCGGCCGCGAACGACACCGTTTGCGGCGCTTCCAGTGGGATGCGGGATACCGTCGCCCACAAGATGATTAAGAACCTCACGAGCGCGAGCGGCGGAAAACTGAGCGGCAGGAGCGCTGGCCGGCTGCGGCGCAGGGGGCCGCAATCCCGCCACCGAGAGAAAAAAAATTACGGCCAGGATGGCTACGGTAGGCAGTACTCGACGGGCCCCAGGCGTATCTTCAGGTTGCAAACACTCCCCCTGTGCGCGTCATCCTAGGATGCGACTGGTTTCAAGTCAATGCGGATGTGGGCTTAGCTGGTTGTTAAAGCGCGGTATTGGGCCTCAGTCAGAGGGACGACCGAGAGCCTGCCCTGCCGAACCAAAGGGGAATCGGCGAAGAGCTTGTTCGCTTTGATTTCTGCAAGCGATACCGGTTTGGAGAGCGCTTTTCCGGCTTGAATCTTAATCTGAGGCTTTTTCGGGTCCGAGATATCAACGGAGATCACCTTGGCCGTTCCCACCGCGGATTTTTGGGCGGCAGTTTCGTAGACGATGAGCTGCGCGCCGGGCTTCATTTCGCGCAAATTCCTCAAGGCCACGGGATTTGACACGCCGTCCCATACTGTTGCCTTGTCTCGCTGCAAATCGGCAAACGAGTACTCGGAGGGCTCGGTTTTCAGCAGGTAGTAGTCAGGCATGGCGTCCACTTTAAGGCAAAAATGCGAGGAAGGAAACAGGGGTAGTGGATCAGTTTCCGATAACGCGTTAATCACGAGCTGGTTGAAAGTCAGGATATTTTTAGGACGACTTCCGGCGGCGCAAGGCTCGGTATCCTTGCTGCGCCAAGAAGAACATCGTTAAGAGAAGAAGAACCAAGAGCAAAACGCCACAGGATTCGAAGACCCATGTCGGAATACGGGGATCTTGGGCCAATTTCGCCAAAAGAAAACACCCTACTACGAACGTGCCTCCATACGTGATGACCTTACTCCCTGGGCCATCCTTTCGAGCGCCCACCAGAGATTGTTGTCCCGACAGCAGCAGAACGTAATGGTCGCCCTTTTCAAGCGTAGACATCGCTTCGTCCCACTGAAGCTTTCCTCCCGGATTTTCAGCTTTCAAGCGTTTGTAAGCACGATGGAGAAGTCGCGACATTTTCGCTTCGTATTCTGCCGTGTCATATTTCTCCTCGAACTCGTCGTGAAGCCTGAAAGGGTCGCCGCAGGAGGCTGGATCACTTTCGGTAAAATACATCATCCGCTTTTCAAGATCAGAAATAGGTGTGTGGTCAAGAGCCGCTTGTTGGGCGGCTTGGTCGGCGAGAAAATCCTTTGCCTCCTTCGTATCCATGTAAGCCTTTAAGTGTGGATTGTATCTTAACGTCCAACACTATTTCGGGATTCTTGGGCTAAAGTCCTGAGAAGTCGGATTACGGGAAGCTGAGCCACTATGGAAACAGCGGTATCGCAGCGAGCTAAGTTGCTGCTGGAACAAATCGGAAGACCGGCCTTTACACGGTTCGCGCGCCATGCTAATTTCTCTTCCCGTACCGCCGATCCGATAGCGCCAGGCGGCAGGGCCATTGATTAGCGACCCTCCCACGTTTTTGTCTCGAAAGACCTCCAAGGAAATTTCAAATTGAAGCCCCTTCTGCCGATGAGGCGTGGGGAGCTAACTGTGCGAGGGAACTGGTGTTAAAACTACGTAAAGTCGAGTTGTTGGGGTTCAAATCGTTCTTCGAGAAGACGCCGATCACGTTTAGCGGCAGCGGAATCACGTGCATCGTGGGCCCGAACGGGTGCGGCAAGTCGAACGTGGTGGACGCGATCTCCTGGGTGCTCGGAGAACAGAGCCATAAGCAGTTGCGGGCGGAGCGCATGTCGGACTGCATATTCAACGGGACTGCCAAGCGGCCTCCGTTGGGTCTGGCGGAAGTGACTCTGACGCTGGTGGACCCGGAACTGTCGGAAGCCGTGGCCAAGGTGCTTGACGCACCGGAGGAAATGCCCGCGGAGGCTGGACCCACACTTGTGGAGGAGCAAATCTCTGTAGCGAACGAAGATGGCTTTCTTGAGATTCCATCCAGTCAAACGGACGTCGCGCCGGAGGAAAGCGCGGACAGCCGCAAGCCTTGGAAGAAGCGTGCGGCTGAGAAATCTGCGATCGCTCTGAAACCTGGGGAGGTTGTTGTTGGACGGCGGCTCTATCGCTCGGGACAAAGCGAGTACTTGATTAATGGGCGCGTGGCGCGTTTGCGCGATGTTCAAGAACTTTTTATGGGCTTGGGCCTGGGACCCGATAGCTACGCAATTATCGAACAGGGGCGCATCGGGCAGATTCTGAATTCAAAGCCGATGGACCGCCGCGCAATTATTGAAGAAGCGGCCGGCATTACGATGTACAAGACGAAGAGGCGTTTGGCGGAAGCGAAGCTGGAAGCTTCAAAGCTTAATCTCTCGCGTGTGAACGATATTCTGGTGGAAGTGGAGAAGCAACTTGCTTCGCTAAAACGGCAGGCTTCCAAAGCGCGGCGTTACGCGGAGCTGCGGGAACAAATGCGCGCGCTGCTCCGGAGCGTTCTGGCCAGCAAGGCGGAGCATCTGGATATCGAAGCTGCGCGGCTGGAAAATTTACTGCGCGAAATGGAGTCGGTGGAAGAGCGCGAGGCGCGCTCGGTGCACGAGCTAGAGTCCGAGCAAGAACGGTTGAGCGCGCGGAGCTACGAGCTGGACGCCGAATTGCGGCAAATCCATAACCTGCTAGGCCAAACGGCGCTGGACCTGGATCGCGCGGAAAACCGAATCACGTTTAATCGCGAGCAAGTAGCTCAAATTGACACGCGCGCCACGCGTTTGGCCGTTGAATTGGAACAGGCTGAACGGCAGGCAGCGGAGCTAATCGCGCGGATGTCGGCACAGCGCGAGGCGGCGAGTTCCCTTCGCGAACAGACCGCACTGCTGGAGGCTGCACTCCACCAAACAGCGGAGCAAGCTGCGTCCAGCGCGAGCGAGCAAGAACGGATGGAAGCGCGCATTGCGGAGCTGCATCAGTTGGCAGCGCGCTTGGTGGAAGAATCCGCACGCGAACAGGCGGAATCGCTGCAGGCTGAAGAAGCAGCCGCCCGGCACGCAGCTGCTGAAGAACAGCGCGGCATCGCGCTGCGAGCAATCGAAGACGAGTGCGCCGAATTGAAAGAAAGAGTTGCGGCGGCTGAACGCACATTCGCACAGGCGCAATTGCAAGCAACGGAATTCGGAAAAGAGGTTCAAAATTCGCAGACGCGGCTCGCAGAACTTCGACACAACCAGCGTGAAGCTGGGAAGCAACTTGAAGGGACCCGCGAAAACCTTTCGGCCGAGCGAGCGCGCCGCACATCCATCGAGCAGATCCTGAGCGACCGGGCCTACACAGCCGACGCGGTACAAAAATTATTCAGCGTCAATCCGCAGCATAATCAGGCTTCCTCTGACGGCGGCTTCCGAGCGATCGGATTGCTGGCCGATTACGCCGAGGTGCAGGAAAAATACGAAAGTGCCATCGAGCAATTCCTGCGGGATGAACTGGAATACATCGTGGTGGAATCGTTCGATCACGCCCGGGCCGGGATCGCGCTGCTGCGCAATGAAATGGGAGGACGCGCGACTTTCTTCGTCGATTCGCAGGTGAATCTGGATATTCAGGCGCCCGAAGCCGACGGTTCCCTTCCCCTGGCGTCGGGGATCGTAGCGAGACTTGACCGACTGGTGGAATTCCGCGATCCGGTGGGGCCGACCGCGAAACATTTTCTTACCAAGCTTCGCACGGCGTACCTGGTGGAGTCATCCGTAGCCGAGCGACTGGCGCACGAAAATCCGCATAGTTATTATTTGACGCTCGACGGCACTTGTTATCACGGGCGCATCGTTTCCGGCGGCCGCGCGGGAGAGGCAGGCCCGTTGGCCTTGAAGCGAGAACTTCGCCAGCATGAGGCCGAGGCGATACGCCTGGAGCGAATCTGCCAGGAACAGCAAGAGCAACTCACTCAACTCGGCCATGAAATCTCCGCGGGCGAGTCCACCGTGGCGCTGGCAAATTCGCGGCACGTGGAAGCAGAAAAATCTCTGGTCGCGGCCACTCATCTTCTCGAGCAGGCGCGCTTAGATCTGCAGAGAATCGAACTTCAGCTTTCCACCGAGCGCGAAGAAATCGGCCGGCTGAACTCCGAAGCGGAAGCGGCGCGCTTGCGGGTGGAACAATCGCGGCGGCAACATGCGGAAGCTGTCCGTTTGCGGGCCGCTACCGAGACGGAGAGTTCCGAATCCAGCGAGAGACTTCTGCGGATGCGTCAAGATTTTCAGGTCTTGCAGGAACGGCTGGGTACAGGCCGCGAAGAGCTGGCAACCATGACCGAGCGATTGGTAAGCGCCGAGGCCGCCGGACAAAAGGTTTCGGAGGAAATCGGCCTCGCCGAGGAGCGTTTGTTATCGTTGCGACAGCAGCAGAAGGCGATGTATCAGGAAAAGTCCGAGCTGGAGTCCTCTTGCGGCCAGCTCTCGCTCCAGGCCGACGACTTGCGTAAAGAGAAACACAGGATGGAAGAGCAGAAGGGCGCGCTCGAAAAGGAATGGGAAGCAGCCCGGTCGCGCACAGCGGTGCTGGAAGAATCCGTACGAGGAAAACGCCAGTCTCTCGACGAGCTTCGCGCCGAACGCAGCCAGCGGCAAATCGAAAAGGCGCGTAATGATGCGGATCGCGATTACCTGCGGCAGACCTGCGTGGCGGAGCTAAACGCTCAACCCGAAGACCTGATGGCGCAAGAAGCGCAATTGCTTATCGGCGAAGACCTGGTGACGGCGGAGACGAATTACAACGAAATGAAGGCCCGCGTGGAAGCCATGGGGCCGGTCAATATGATGGCGCTGGAAGAGTTTCAAGAGTGCGAGCAGCGCGAGGAATTCTTGCGACGCGAGCGCGATGATTTGGTGGCAGCCATCGAAAACACGCGGCTTACCATTACGGAACTGGATCAGGTGTCGCGGCAAAAATTCGAGGAAGCGTTCAACTTCATCAATGCGCATTTCACGATTGCGTTTCAATCTCTATTTGGCGGCGGACACGGCGAGATGCGGCTCAGCGAACCGGACAGCTCGGGCGAAGCCGGGATTGACATTGCGGCGCAGCCACCGGGAAAGCGGCTGCAAAACATTCTTTTGCTCTCCGGCGGCGAAAAGGCCCTTACGGCACTGGCCCTACTCATTGCCGTGTTCCGCTACCAGCCCAGTCCGTTCTGCATACTTGACGAAGTGGACGCGCCGCTCGACGAGGCCAACGTTGGGCGCTTCAATAAAATGCTGGCAGAGATGTGCGCGCAAACGCAGTTCATCGTGGTAACCCACAATCGGAAGACGATGGAGATGGGCTCGGTCATGTATGGAGTGACGATGCAGGAACCGGGCGTCTCGAAGCTGGTTTCCGTCAAGTGGGAAGATGCCGCCTCCGCGGCCGCACCGAAAGCCGCCAGCAACGCCGCTTAATGCCCGATTGTTGTCAAAGCCATCGGGCGAGTCATCGCTGAGGAAAAAAATTCTTAGGCGTTGACATCCAGTCGCGCTGCGCTAGAATACCCGCCTCCAGTGAGGAAAAATATCCAGTGTCTTCTCCACAAATGAGTGCCGTCATTTCACAAACTGATTTCCCGGGGCTGAAGCTTCGGGCACGAGGCAAGGTTCGCGATATTTATGAGCTTGGCGACCGCTTGCTCATCGTGGCTACCGACAGGCTTTCGGCTTTTGACGTCGTGCTGCCGACGCCGATTCCCGACAAGGGGCGCGTTCTAACGCAACTGTCGCTTTTCTGGTTCAAAAAGCTCGCAGACGTGGTCCCAAATCATGTTCTTACGGCGGAGAATTTTGACGGCGAGTTGGCGCCGTACAAAAGCTCGCTTGTGGGGCGGGCAATGTTGGTGCGGAAGACCGAGCCGATTCCGATCGAGTGCGTCGTGCGGGGCTATATTTCCGGGTCAGGCTGGAAGGACTATCAGAAGAGCGGGAAAATCTGCGGCATCGAGCTCCCGACAGGCCTGCGCGAATCCGACCGGCTGCCTGAGCCGATTTTTACGCCTTCGACCAAGGCTACCAGCGGGCACGATGAAAATATTTCTTTCGAGGAGACTATTTCGCGCATCGGCCAGCCTCTCGCCGAACGCCTGCGTGAGACCAGCTTGAAAATTTATCGCCTGGGGTCTGAACACGCGCGTGCGCGCGGGATCATTATGGCCGACACAAAATTCGAATTCGGATTGATCGGTAACGATATGATCTGGATCGACGAGGCGCTGACTCCTGATTCCTCGCGCTTCTGGCCGGCCGATCAATATGCTCCGGGCAAAGCGCAGCCATCCTTCGACAAGCAATACGTTCGCGACTATCTGGAACGGATCGGCTGGAATAAACAACCTCCGGGCCCTGCTCTGCCGCCGGAGGTGGTTACCGGAACGCAGGAGAAATATCGAGAAGCGTATCAGCAGATTACCGGCCACTCACTCGACGGAAAGTAAGGACCTTCGCCCGGGCGTATACTGCGGAGCGTGAAACCGTGAAAGATCAATTGGAATCGCTGGTCGGAATGATGGTCGAGCGAGGTATCCTACTCGAAGAAGCGGTCACGGAATTCGAGAAAAAATTCATCAAGCGAGTGCTGGAACGCCTAAAGGGAAACCAATCCCGCGCCGCCAAAGCGCTGGGAATCCATCGCAACACTCTCAGCCGTAAAGTCGGAGAGTACAAGCTAGACCACGTTAGCCGCCGCCGCAGCTAGAACGCCAACGGACTCCAATCGAACGACGTGAAGGGTTACGGGCCGAAGGACATCGCTTCGTGTCGCCGGTATCAGTGCGCCAATCTGGAGGCACAGGCTTTAAAAGAAAATGGCCGGCCCAAAAACGGGCCGGCCGGATTCTTTAAACTTGCGTCTCGAGCGTTATTTTCCGGGATTTTTCGGAGCGACCTTGTGAGGGGTGTGCTTGCCCTTTTCGGCCGGGATGTCTTCAGGGTTCACTTTGGCTTTGTCCCAATGGAGCATGAAAGCCGGATCGGGATCGAAGCTCACAATCGTGCCGCTGAAGCGCACGCCATCATCCTTCTGCAAGCGCGCAGCTTCGGGCTGGCCTGGAACTTTTACATCGAGATTGGCCTCCGTAGCCTTTTCAATTTCCTCGGGCGTGGCTCCAGTGACCAAGTGCAACTCCACAGAATCGGTGCCGGGGACGATGTCTATTACTTTACCAACGACTTCCGGGAATTCGGCGCCGCAGATAGCCAGCCAGGTCATTTTGGCTTTGTCGCCGCCGCCTTTGAGATCCGCGAGCACGGTCAAAATGTTACTCGAAGCTTGAATTTTCTTCAGATCGTCGGCGCTGGGAATGGTGTAGGTGGAAGGCCGGTCCGGAGAATTCGCCGCCAACTGAAGCAACTCCGCTAGCTGCGCATCCACTTGGGAGTCACATCCCGGTTGCTCGTAGGCGAGAATCTGCTTGCGGAGATAATCTTTGACCTTGGCGTCGTCGGGAATCTTCTGGTCGATGGCGCGCGCCAGGTACCAGAAGCCATCGAGGGGCTGCGGAGGAGTTGACTGCAAATAAGAAAGTCCCAGACGGTAGTTTGTTATGGCGTCCGTGGGATTCACAGCCAGAGCCGCTTTGAAATACTGAATGGCGCTAGGGTAATCCTTCAGCGTGTAGGACGCGGATCCCGCCGTGTAATTAAACAAAACGGTCGGCCCCTTCTTCTGCTCGGCGAACTGGTCGTCGGTCATGGGAGGAGTGGCGGGCTTGGCGATGCCGGTCAGGATCTTCAGCCCTTCAAGAGCCGCCGCGCGAGCCTTGGTAAGCTGATCGGCTGCGTCGGCTGCCTTCTCGTTGAACGCATAGTTGAACGCCAGCGAACGTGTGTAGAGGGCTTGCAAGCGCGTTCCGGCATCAAGCTTATCCCCCAGGGCGACCAGCTTGTCGGCGTACTCGACCGTTTTCGGATAGTTTTTGAGCTCGTTATAGCTCGCAACGTAGAGCTGCAGGACGTAGGGCATCAAAGTGGAATTGGGGAATTTTGCAACAAAATCGTCGAGGCACTTCACGCGCATTTGCGCGTTGGTTTCCGCGTGGCAGGCCTGGAAACCGTTATATTCCGGCATGGTGTAGGGCGCCGGCTTATTTTGATCCTGCTGGTCCTGGGCTGCGGCGGGGCGCACGGACAGGCAAAGCATCCCAAGGATGGTGAAGAACGCTCCGATAATGGCAAAAGACTTTCGCATATTCTTCCCTGCCTCCTGGGCCGAATTCAGTTTTGGATAGAAACGAACTTTGGGGCTGCGACCCGCATAGAATAACGCGGTAAACGAATCCACGGGATTATAGGGAAAGCTATTCAAGCACGCAAGGTGAATCCGCCTGTGGCTGTCCAATTTATGGGGTCTCGAGGACGTCCGCGCACGCCACCGCCTCAATGTTATGATGTTACATCTCGGTAAAGAGTCGCCTCGCTGGAGCGCACTGATGGCGTCGGAAAATCCTCTGGACGGTAAGATCGCACTCATCACCGGCGGCAGCAAGGGAATCGGACTGGCCATTGCGCGAAGTCTCGGCCGGCTGGGAGCGAAGCTGAGCTTGTGTGCCCGGCATGCGGACAAGCTCGAAACCGCGGCCGCGGAGCTACAAAGCGAAGGTGCCCAGGTGATGGTGACGGCAGCGGACGTCACACGCGCGAGTGATATTCGAAAGCTGGTGCAGAAAACGGAGCAATTTTTTGGTGCGATCGACGTCCTGGTGAACAATGCGGGCATTGGATACTTTGGTCCTTTCCAGGGAGCGGCGGAGGCTGATTGGGACTCAGTATTAGACACCAATCTGAAGTCTGTGTTCCTGTTGAGCAAGGCTGTGGCGCCAGGAATGATCGAGCGCCGCGCCGGGCACATTATCAATATTGCGTCATTGGCCGGCAAAAACGCTTTCGCCGGCGGGGGCATCTACTGCGCTTCAAAATGGGGCCTGCTGGGGTTGACTGAATGCATGGCGGAGGACCTGCGGCAATACGGCATAAGAGTCAGCGCGATTTGCCCGGGAAGCGTGGCGACGGACTTTTCACCACACCCTGGAAAAGATGCTCGTAAGATGCTGCAACCAGAGGACATAGCTCATGCGGTCGAGGCTATCGTCCTGCAAGCGCCCCAGAGCTTCATCAGCGAGATTCTGCTGCGGCCCACCCAAAAACCCTAGTCCGTGAATCCCCGACGCGTTGTGCTGCATCTGATGATTTGATATCAAATGATTCCAGGTTAAACGACTTTGCCAACTCACTTCCAAGGATCGCCGGAAACGAAGCGCGCGCTCAACGCTTTCATCAATCTCGCGCGTGCTACGAATTCGCTTCAAGCCAGGCTCAGCGTTCAGCTCGAAGGGCAGGGTTTGACCGTGGGGCAGTTCGGCGTCCTGGAAGCGCTGCTGCACCTAGGGCCTATGACGCAGTGCGTGCTGGGTGAAAAGCTGCTGCGCAGCGGCGGAAATATAACGCTGGTGATAGACAATCTGGAAAAACACGGACTCGTGCGCCGGGAGCGGCAGACGGAAGATCGCAGAACGATCGTGATACACCTCACTCCGAAAGGGATGCGGTTGATCAAGCGCGTTTTCCCAGCACACGCGAAAATGATTTTGAAGGAAATGAGCCAATTAGAACCGAAGGAACAAGAGGATCTGCGCCGGCTATGCCGAAAATTGGGAACCGGCGGGAGAGCCAGTTTAGAAGCAACCAAGAAGGAGAAAAAACATGATTCAAATCAGACCAAGTGACGAGCGCGGCCACAACAAGCTGTCGTGGTTGGATACCCGATTCACATTTTCGTTCGATCAATATTACGACCCGGAGCACATGCAGTTCCGCTCCTTGCGGGTGTTGAATGAGGATATCATCGCGCCCGGACAAGGGTTCGGCATGCATCCTCATCGCGACATGGAAATCCTGACGTGGATTCTGGACGGAGCGCTGGAACACCGCGACAACATGGGGACTGGTGCGGTGATCCGTCCAGGCGAGCTGCAGCACATGACGGCGGGTTCGGGCATCTTGCACAGCGAATTTAATCCATCTCCCAAGGATTCGACCCATCTCTTACAGATATGGATCGTGCCGGATCGTAAAAATCTGAAGCCGGAGTACGAGCAACTGACATTTCCGGATAAAGATTTGCGAGGAAAGTTTCATCTGGTAGCGGGCCGGCAAGCGCCCATCAATATTCACCAAGATGCGAATCTTTACATCGCCCGTCTGAACGAAGGCGAGGAGGCCAAACATCCGTTGGGAGCAGGACGCAGTGCATGGATGCAAGTTTCACGCGGAGCGGTCGCGTTGAATGGAACAAAGCTGAAAGCGGGCGATGGCGCGGCCATTTCACAGGAATCGGAAGTTCGAGTTGAGGCAACAACACCATCGGAAGTTCTGCTTTTCGATCTGGCGTAAAATCCACTTGGAAAAAGGAGAGGAAAAATGAACGATTCTTCAAGCAGCTTTACACCGCTGGCGGGCCGGATCCTGATGAGCGTTTTGTTTTTGATTAGCGGATTTTTCAAGATAGGCGGGTATTCGCAGATGGTGGCCTACTCGACCGCAAAAGGCGTGCCGATAGCGAGCGTTGCCATCGCGTGCGCGGCCGTGATTGAGCTCGCTTGTGGGCTCGCCATTCTCGTTGGCTTTCAGACCAAGATCGCAGCCTGGATTTTGTTTCTCTACCTAATACCAGTCACATACTTTTTCCATAACTTCTGGGCGATGCAGGGCGCAGAGCAACAGCAGAATATGATCAATTTGCTGAAGAACGTCGCGATCATGGGCGGCCTGGTAATCCTTGCGACATACGGCGCAGGTCCATATTCGATCGATCATTCACGTGCTACGAAAGGTTGAAAAGAAAAAGGCTTCAGAAATGAAAAGCGCGGAGAAGCGCGCGGCAATAGAACAATACTGATACGAAAAAGTGAGGAGGAAGTATGAGCTCATTAAAAAAACCGGCGGAAACGAGTGCGCCGATTCATGATTTGATCAGGCATCGCTGGAGTCCACGCGCGTTCGACGCTAGAACGGTGGAGCCTGAGAAGCTTCGAGGCTTGTTTGAGGCTGCGAGGTGGGCTTCGTCGTCTTACAACGCGCAACCTTGGTACTTCATCGTCGGAACGAAGGACGATCCAGAGAGTTACAATCGCGTTCTGGATTCCTTCGTCGAATTCAATCAAGGCTGGGCAAAGCAAGCACCGGTTGTCGCACTTAGCGTCGCAAAGCTCAAATTTGACGATGGAAAACCGAATCGCCACGCGTTCCACGACGTGGGACAGGCAAGCGCGAATCTAACCATTCAGGCGGAAGCGTTGGGTTTGTCCGTTCACCAAATGGCGGGAATTGATCCCGAAAAGGCGCGAAAGCTCTTCGGCATTCCTGCGGATTACGAGGCAGTCGCGGGGATTGCGCTGGGTTATGCGGGCGATCCTGCAACCTTGCCGGAGGAATTGCGCAAGCGGGAACTTGCTCCGCGACAGCGTAAACCGCTCGATTCCTTTGTATTCAGCGGACAATGGGGCAAAGGCTCGCCTGTGGTAAGCCCAAAGCACCCATAGAGGCTTCTGCGGACAAGACGGGAATCTAGAACTGTCTGGCCATGGCGCCAATAACAATGCGATTTGTATCCGAATCGAATAGAAGCGCCGTGTTGTCGTCGATCACGTAGTAAATGAGGTTGTAACTGACATCCGGATTTGTGGCCACGAGCACCGCCGTTCCACGGCCATTCGGGCCTGGGGCGGAAACCAAGCTGCTAGTGGTACTAATCGGGTCCGTTTGGATGCCAGCGTTAAAATCATTGATGTCGAGATTTCCGCTGGAAACGTGCGTCGAGTCCAGCGTGAGCTGACCTTCAACGTCCTGCTGGTAGGAGCCCGGCTCATCGTGAAATATCCCCTGGCCCGCAAGGTTCAATGCAAAGCTGCCGGAGGCGGGCTCGGTGACAACCTTCTGCCGGTAAGCTGAACCAGTGGCCACAGCAGTGGCATCGAGCTCGAGCATCACAGCGGCGGGCTCAACGGTTGTCGAAGCAGCCTGCGCGGTCTGATAGGTTGCGAATTGAAGGGTGCTGGCTCCGGTGGCACACAGTCCTAGCACGATGCGGCCTGTGGAGGGAGCCACGGAATAAGTGCAAGCGCCGAGCGTCGTATCTGGAGTGACCGTGCCGGCGTTGTTAGTGTCGAGAGCTCCTCCGGTAATGCTGTTTCCCGCCGCGGTAAAGACTCCACCTGATGCGTAGGCTCCGGCAGTTGAATTTCCCCCCGCGGTAAAGACGTAATTAGCCGACCCGAGGGTTGACGACGGGAAAGAAGTCCCTGGAGCGCCGCTATACATCTCGCCGGCCAGGTAATCGTTGTCATCAATTTCGACGAGATAAAGATGCGTTGAGTCCACGATGTAGAACGCATATTCATTTTGTTTGCCGGTCATCGAGCTGGTGAGAGTTATCGTGCCGCGGCCTGTGTCAGGCGCGGTGTTGTCCAGGGAGTAAGAAACAGTGAGCGATGTGTCGTTCGGCTTCACGACGCCGTTATCGTTGAGGTCAAGGACGCCGCTTCCCGTCTGTAGAGTGCTGCTTCCGCTGGCGGTAAATTTGCCGGCGATACCCATGGGCAAAAATGAAAGATCGGCGCCCAAACCGGAGAACACGTAGGGACCGGTAATGGTGGCAAGAGTAGAGATGTCGTTTAGATTCTGTTGGTCGATGGTGCCGCTGCCGGTGGTGCTGCGGTCAAAGCGAATCATAAGTGCGTGTTGATTCGAGGTTAGAGCAAACTGCCAGGTGCTGGCACCCGGCAATCCCGAGTTCAGTAAGACGCTGGTGCGGCCGTCCGCGCCGACTTTGTACGTTCCAGCAATTTGGTAGTGCTTCGGGCCCGAAGTTGAGAAGGCGTCTACGTCCTCGACACCACTCTGAATATGCCCGTTGCCGTCCGCGACAAAGCTGCCTGCGACAGCCATAAAACCAGACTCGTCGTCTCCGGAATAAGAGAACGCGAATGGTCCGGATAGCGACTGATCTGAAAACGCTATGGTCACCGTTGCGGTGGCTGTTTGAGCGGGACTGACGGTGGTATCTTTCGCAGTGACCGTGACAGTAGCACCGGGCGGAGGAGCAGGAGGCGCGGTGTAGAGTCCGGTGGTTGCGTTGATCGAGCCGATACAGGTGTCGCAGGTCGGTGATGTGGAGCTTACGGTCCAGGTGGCGTTTGCGTCGGCTACGTCATTGAGAAGCGCTGAAAACTGAAAGCTGCCTCCGGCCCCCACGGTCGCGGTTGTCGGCGATACCGAGAGTCCCAGTCCTGCGCCGACCGTGATCGTGGCAGTATTTGACGTCACGACGTTGGTATTGGTCGTACTGGAAGGATTTTGGGGAGCGGTGGCAGTAATCAACACTTGGCCGTTGTTGGTGGTGGGCGCGATTTTGGGAGCGGTATATACGCCGACCTGACTGTCATCGGGAGAATTCACAATGGTGCCGACCGCGGAGTTACCACCGCCAATGCCGTTAACCTGCCAGGTTACGGTCGTGTCCGTCGAACTGTTCGTGTTGGAGAGTTGAACGTTCGCGGTGATGTCGAAGATGGTATTGAGATTAACCGTCCCCGCCGTAGGCGAGATCATGATCGCAGTGACGGTAGCAGAGCCGTTGCTGCCGCTGCTGCTGCCACAAGCCGATAAACCTAGAATCAGTGCCACTGCAAGAAACGAAACAGCCAGAATCAAAATTTTCGCGTTGATGTTTTCCGGTCTCATGCTCACCTTTATAATCTCATTTTTAAGCGCGCTTTGAGCATACCGTTATTCCTGCTCGAAGAGAAAAAGTTCCTGTTTATTTTTAAAGCTATGATGCAGAGGCCCACCGGACGGTTGCGCGGGTCAGAGCTCGCGAAGAGCCAGGGCCACGGGGCGCCGCGCGGCCCGTATGGCGGGAGGAACCCCGCCGATCAGGCCCATGAACAGCGCGAAAACGATACCAATGACTAAAAGCGTTGGTGTTATGAGGAACGCGAATGCTACCGAAGAGAACGTCTGCATGTTCAGCGTGCTGGTGGTGAGACCGTTGAGCGGAAGGACCGCGACCGAGCCCAATAGTCCCCCGATGAACGCGATGAGGAGAGCCTCGAAGAGGAAGGACATAACGATGCTGAAAGCGCCGAAGCCGATAGCGCGCATGGTGGCGATTTCGCGCGAGCGCTCAGATACCGCGGAGTACATTGTATTGAGCGCGCCGAAAACCGCGCCGACGCCCATAATCGAAGCCACCAAGGTGCCGAGAACGGTGATCAAAGTTGTGAGGCCACGAGATTGTTTTTCGTAATATTCGATCTCGCGACTAACCTCGACGGTCAAGCGAGGATCGGCTGTCAAGGAGTCTTTCAGAGCGGTGAATGCCGCGGGCGAAGTCAGGTGGACGGTGACCGACTGAAACACGTTCTCGGGGCGCTTATAGACCTGAGAGAGCACGCGGGCATCGCACCAGATTTCGGAATCGAAAGCACTGCCGCCGGCGTCGAAAATGCCCACCACCTTCCAAGTGCCGCCGCCAAAATGAACGGTGTCGCCAAGGGTGAATCCCGAGTAGGTGCTCGCAACATTCCTGCCAATGATCAGCTCTGCAAGACCGGGCTCGAAAAACCGCCCTTGGGCGACGCGCACATTTTTGCGCACTTTCAGAACATCGGGGGAAACACCCCGTACTTGAACGTTCGCGTCGGTACCCGTAGTCTTTAGCGGGAAATTCGCGATAACCACAACTTCCGGGCTGACGAGTGGGCCACCAGCGTCGCGGGCGATACCTGGAGCGTCCTGGATCACTTTCACCTGGTCCAGGGTAACGGCACCGTTTAATTCACTGGTTGCGCCGGCGCGCATAATGAGAGCGTTGTCCGCGGAGCCGGAAGACACCAGGGTGGCGTGGAAGCCATGCGCGAGCGAGAGCATGGCGATGAACACTCCGACAGTCCCGGCGATTCCGAGCACGGCAACAATTGCCGAGACCCAGCGGGCGCGGACACTACGCAGGTTATAGACGATAGGAATAGCCACGAATCAAACCCTCCGAAGCGCATCAACCACGCGCAAGCGCATTGCCGAGGTAGCGGGAAGGATGCCCGCCAGAATTCCTACGGCGAAGGCGACACCGATTCCAAGCACGATTGCCGAGCCCGGGAGAAGGAAGAATGGCAGGAAGCCGTTGGTGGGGTCGCCACCCATGCTCCAAAGCTTCGAAACGCCGATTCCGATGCCGCCGCCGACCAGGGCGATCAAGACCGATTCGCCCAGAACGAAGAACAGAACGAATCGGTCAGTAAATCCAACGGCTTTTAGAACCGCGAGCTCGCCTACACGTTCGCGCACCGCGATAGCCATGGTATTGCCGGTGACGAGCAGCAAAGTGAAGAACACGACGCCGCCGATGCTCAATATCAAAAACGAAATATTGCCGAACTGCTTTGCAAATCCGGCGGCGAGAGCTTTTTCCGTTTCCGTTTTGGTTTCGTAAGGAGAGTTGGCGAACATCCCGTCAATTGCTTTGCCGACGCTCACGGCGCTCTCGGGACTATCAAGTTTCACGATGTACCAGCCGATCAGGCCTTTCTCAATGGTGCGGCGCTCGTCGAAATAATCGTAGCGAAACCAGAACTGATTGAGATCGTCGTTGTCCCGGGATCCGGTGTAAATGGCGCGGACATTGAAATCCCAGGTTCCGGGAAAGATAGTGCCCTTAATAGGAATGCGATCGCCCAATTTCCATCCGAACCGTTTTGCGAGATTCGCGCCGACCACGGCACCCTCGCGGTCGGCCAGGAAGGCATTCCATTGATCGTCGGAAATCACAAATTCAGGAAATACCTTTCGTTGATTTTCGGGATCGATTGCAAATTGAACGAAGAAGTTTTTTTCTTCCTGGTACACGCCTCCAAACCAATTCTCGTGGGTGACCGCCTTCACACCCGGGATGCGCAAAATTTGCTCGCGGTACGAGACGGGCAGCGGCTGGATGATAGCGACTTTGTTGATCACATCGAGACGATCAGCGCCGGCCATGCTGACCCCTTGATTGAACGCGCCGTGAACGACTACGAGAAGTCCGAAAAGAAAAAGCGCAACGGCGAATGAGCCAATCGTCAGCGCGGTGCGCAGTTTTTTGCGGAAGAGGTTTGCGAGAATCAATGGAAAGAATTTCATGCGCGGTTCCCTGCCGCGGCGAGAACGCCTTCGACCAGCACGCCCTTATTCAAGTGCAATGTGGCTTGAGCGCGCTCTGCGGCCGCCGGATCGTGAGTGACCATCAAAATGGTCTTGCTGTATTCCTTGGATAGCCGGGTCAGGAGGTCGAGGATTTCGTCGGCGCTCTTGCGGTCCAGGTCGCCGGTAGGCTCGTCGCATAGAAGGAAGGTGGGGTCGGCGATGACGGCGCGGGCGATGGCGACACGCTGTTCTTGTCCGCCGGAAAGCTGGCGCGGGTAGTGATTCATCCTATCCGAGAGGCCGACGATTCCGAGGGCGGCCTCGACGTGTTGGCGACGCTCGGATTTCGAAAGCTTGGTCAGAAGCAAAGGGAGCTCGACGTTTTGAAACGCGGTGAGCACGGGGATCAAGTTGTACATCTGGAAAATAAATCCGACATGGCGCGCGCGCCACTCGGTGAGCTTGCTGCCGGACATGTGCGTGATCTCGTCGCCGGCGACGGTAATGCTGCCTTTAGAGGGCACGTCCAAGCCGCCGAGGAGATTGAGCAGCGTGGTCTTGCCGGAGCCGCTTGGGCCCATGAAGGCGACGAACTCGCCCTTGTCCACGTCGAGATTCAGACCCTGCAAAACATGAATTACTTCGCCGCCGCGGCTGTAGGTCTTATCGAGCCCGCGGATTTGAATCAGACTGCCTGCGTTCCCTGTGCCGTCCACTCGAACCATTTCGGGAGCTCCTATTTCTTGATTTCGACTGCTTCTCCATCGTGAAGCGTTGCGGGTCCTTTCACGACTACTGTATCGCCGGCATCGAGGCCCGCCAGAATTTCCGCGTCGGAACCGCGCGTGGCGCCCAATCCCACGGCTCGGCGTTCCAGGTGATCGTTCTTCACAAGGAAAACAATTTTCTTGCCCTGGTCGTCCCGCACGGCATCCTGCGGAATCAAAACTGCCGGCTCGGCGGCGCCGCTTTTCTGTTCCGGCTCGGCGCCGAAGAAAGTCACTTTAATGCCCATGTCCGGAAGAATGCGCGGGTCCAATTTTAGAAATGAGATGCGCACTTTCACCGTGGCTTTCTGGCGGTCGGCAGTGGGAATTACGGTGCGAACGCGCGAGGGAATCTGCCAATCCGGATAAGCGTCGAGGACGGCGGTCACGTTTTGCCCCGGCACGACGCGTGCAATATAGGCTTCGTTCACATCCACTTCGATTTCGTTCGAATTCATATCCACGATGGTGGCAATGCCGGTTCGTGTGAAGCCGCCACCCGCGGAGTTAGGCGAGACCATTTCGCCGACCTGCGCGTCCTTTGACACGACGATGCCGTCGAATGGCGCGCGGATCACGGTGTTGTCCACAGCCTGCTGCGCTTCGCTAACGCGCGCTTGTGCTCCGGCCACTTGCTGCTTGGCGAGGGCAATTTTCGCGCGGAGACTGTCTGCGGACATGGTCGCGTTATCAAGAGTCTGCTGGCTCTGTACTCCTGCGGCCAGAAGCTGCTGCGCGCGCTGCAACTCGATCTCCGCATTCTTAAGCTGCACTTGAAAATCGGCAATCGCGGCTTGAGCGGAGTCACGATCGGCCTTGGCGGAGTCAAGCGCGCGGCGCGCGTCGGAGTCGTCAAGGGTTGCGAGAACAAAACCTTCCGGAACGTGCAAGCCCTCGTCGAAATTGACCCTAGTGACGCGGCCCGTGATCTTCGCCGCGATAGTGGCTCGCCGCCTGGGCGTGACGTAACCGCTGGCATTTAGCAGAGCGGGGCGGCCGGCCGCGGCCTTTTGCGCGACAGCCACTTCGACCACAGGCTTCTGATTACGGAAAGCGAAGACCGCGCCGGTCACGATTACAACTACGCCGATCAGCGCAGCGGCAATCCCGAAAATTTTGCCGGTCTTGCGGCCTTTGCGCTGGCCCTCATTAATCCGCAAGGAACCCAGGTCGTGTTTTGGCGAATTTTCAAGAGTTGCCATGGGGACCCGTTCTCCTAAAGTGCGAGAGCCATACTGTGTCCTACGTACCGACTGCGCGAAAAATTACCGAGCGCGTCCGAGCATAAAGCCGGGAACTTCGAGCGATTGATACATTGTAACTTGCTCTCCGGGTTTTCGGGCCGCTCAAACGAAGCGGCCGGTCCCGGAGTATTTCGCGGCCAGACGGAGCCACGGCATCAAACTGCCGCGGCCAGCTAAATCTTCGGAAGGACAATTCCCTGCTGCGCTTGATATTTCCCCTTCTTGTCTTTGTACGAGACTTCGCACTGCTCGTCGGATTCGAAGAAGATTACCTGGCAGAGGCCTTCGTTCCCGTAGATGCGAGCGGGAAGCGGAGTGGTATTGCTGATTTCCAGTGTCACGAAACCCTCCCACTCAGGCTCGAAGGGCGTGACGTTCACGATAATTCCGCAGCGCGCATACGTGGATTTGCCCACACAGAGAGTCAGCACATTTCGGGGAATGCGAAAATATTCCACGGAGCGTCCGAGCGCAAAGGAATTCGGCGGGACGATACAAACGTCGCCTTTGAATTCGACGAAAGATTTTGAGTCGAAATTTTTGGGATCGACGATGCTGGAATTCACGTTGGTAAAAATGCGGAATTCGTCGGCGACGCGCATATCGTAGCCATAGGACGAAACGCCGTAGCTGATCACGCCGTCGCGCACCTGCCGATCCTCATACGGCTCGATCATTTTGTGCTCGCGCGCCATCTTGCGAATCCATTTGTCAGACTTCACCGACATCGAATCCTCCAGACCAGTGTGGCGATTTCTTCGGCCAAAAACTTACAGGAAAAGCTGAAATGTTTCGGCGAACTTCGCCGGGCTCAAAAGCGAGTTGCGCAGTTTATTACACGCCACGGCGCTTGACAACCTGCAAACCCATGTCTAGCATAGGCTTCCGTTGAAGCGGAGGGCCGTGTGATCAAGCTCGACATCGTGAACGCTATCGTACAGAAAACAAATGTCACTCGAACGAAAGCCGAGCAGGCGGTGGAAACCGTCTTCGAAGCGATGAAAAATGCGCTCGGGCGGGGAGAACGCATCGAGCTTCGCCGCTTCGGCGTTTTCAACGTGAAGCCGCGCAAGACCGGCATCGGCCGCAACCCGCGCACCGGGCAACAGGTTAGCATCCCGCCGGGGAAAGCCGTGCGATTTAAGCCGGGCAAGGAACTCCAGACGCTTCCAGCCCCGTCTCCGGCTCCTGCTCCCAAGTCCTGATTGCGACGTTACTGCGGCATGCTGACGCTTTAGCGGCAGGCGACGAACCGCTTTTTCGATGCTAGACATCTAACCCTCATGGATCAAGCTCCCGGCAACGGTCACGCGCGCATTCCCGTCGAAATTCTCGATCTAGGGTATCCGCAAGTAATCGAGCTGCCTCCGCCTCCTGCCGTTTGGCGACGCCGGCGTGTGTGGCCCGCCGTGATACTTTTTTTGGTGACGCTTGTTTCCACCTTGGCAGTGGGATCGGAATTTGCGCTTTCCTACTCGCACAGTGTTGAGCCGTATTCCGGCGATGAAAATCCGTTCGCAGTGATCGTGGCGCCTCTCGAGCATCCGCAACTGCTTTTGCTGGGGATTCCCTTCTCATTCACGCTTCTCGGTTTTCTGATGGCGCACGAGATGGGCCATTTCGTGGCCTGCAAGATTTATGACATTGATGTGAGCTATCCCTACTTTCTGCCGTCCCCATTTCTTTTCGGCACCTTCGGCGCATTTTTGCGAATACGTTCGCCCATTACGACTCGGCGCGCACTGTTTGATATCGGTATTGCGGGGCCCATCGCCGGCTTTCTAGTAGCGGTACCGCTATTGGCGTATGGGATTGCGATATCGAAGATCGTCCCTGGAGCACAACAGAACGCCGACATCTTCTTCGGCAATCCTCCGCTCATGCGAATTTTCATCGGATTCTTTCATCCCGGTGCGGATCCCTCATCGCTTTTGCTCCATCCCGTAGCGCGGGCTGCATGGTTTGGATTGTTCGCCACTGCGCTTAACTTGCTGCCGGTATGGCAGCTCGACGGCGGACACATTCTCTACAGCCTCGGGAGCAAGAAGCACAAGGAGTTTTCACTGGCTGTTTCGCTAGCGCTTGTCGCGTTGGGAATTTATTGCTGGCACGGATGGGCGCTATGGGGAATCGTTTTGCTCGTGCTGTCCCTGCGGTTCCGCCATCCGCCGGTATACGACCGCTGGGAACAACTCAACGCGTCGCGAAAATTATTGACGATCGTAGCGGTCGCGATTTTCGTTCTATGCTTCACGCCCTGGCCCGTGAACAACCCCTAGATTCCGCTCGCAATCTGCGCTTCCTTGACCAACCCTGTGGGAAGGATATGATGCGCGAATAATAATGGGCCTTCCTCCTGCTTCCTCGGTTCCTTCGTCCACGGCAACACTTGCTCGCACGCTCGGGCTGCGCGATTTAACCATGCTGGTCATAGGCGGTGTGATTGGCTCGGGTATCTTTTTAGTGCCCGGCGCAATTCAACGCCAGGTGGGCGGCTCCGTTGGTTTGGCGATACTGGTTTGGGCCGCCGGCGGACTGTTGTCACTCGTTGGAGCGCTAACGTACGGCGAACTCGCGGCGATGAGGCCGGAGGCCGGGGGGCTGTATGTTTACATTCGAGATTGTTTCGGCAGGCTGCCCGCATTTCTTTACGGATGGACGTTATTTCTGGTTGTGGCAACAGGAGGAATCGCGACGCTAGCAGTAGCCTTCAGCGCTTACCTGGGCAACATTGTGCCACTCACGCCTTTCACTACAAAACTCGCCGCGATCGCTATGATCGGAGTCATCACCGTCGTCAATATCTACGGTACTCGCGAAAGTTCGGACCTGCAAAACTGGACGACCTACATCAAAGTTGCGCTAATTCTCGGCATGAGCGCTGTGCTTCTGTGGCTCGGCCACGGATTTCAGGGTTCTCGAGACATTCTCTGGCCGGTGAGCATTAGCGGCTCGCTGCTCTCGAACTTCGGATTGGCTATGATTGCGGCGCTCTGGTCCTATGAGGGTTGGCAGTTCGCGTCTTTCAGCGCGGGCGAGGCGGCGCATCCTCAGCGCGATTTCCCCCGGGCATTTTTTTACGGCACGCTTTCGCTGACGGTGATTTATGTGATTGCAGCTTTGTCCTATGTGGCGGCGCTGGGCCTCACGGGAGCGGCCCGCTCGGATACCATCGCCGCCACCGCCGTGGCCGTGATTCTCGGGCCGACCGCGGCAAAGTTTGTCGCCTTCCTTGTGATGATTTCCACTTTTAGCGCGGCGAACAGCATTCAGCTCACAGCCCCACGCGTTTACTACGCCATGGCGGGGGACCGTTTATTTTTTCGCAAGATGGCGGGAGTGCACCCGCGTTTCCGAACTCCCGCTTTTGCAATTCTTACCGCAGGAGTTTGGGCCGCGATTCTTGCGTGCCTGGGGAACTTTCAGCAACTCTTTACGTACGTGATTTTCACCGGCTGGATTTTCTACGGGCTGGCGGGTGCAAGTATTTTCGTTTACCGCCGGAGAATGCCCGGCGCCGATCTGCCGTATCGCGTGCCGGGATATCCTTGGACGCCCGCGATTTTCGTGCTGGCCACAGCGGCGCTGGTGGTGAACGCGATTTTCTCGCGACCCACTGGGGCAGTCGCTGGATTATGCGTCGTTCTCGCCGGGGTGCCGGCTTACCTGATCTGGCGCACGCGCGGATCAAAGAAGGCAGGCTAGAAAAGACTAGTGGGATCGACGTCAACAATCACGGCAGTATCTGGAATTTTCTTGGAGTCGCAGAAATCCAACGCGCCGCTGAGAGCCAGAGACAGAGCCGAACGTTTGGGCGACTTCAGTACAAACTGAAAGCGGTAGTCCTTGCGCAGGCGCGCGAGCGGCGCTGCGGCAGGACCCAGAATTTTGACGCCGCGATTCTCGAACGGAGCAAAATAACCTGCCAGCGCCCTCGACCATCGAATCGCGTTTTCAATTTTGCGATCTCGCACCAGCACGCTGGCCAGCGCCGTGAATGGCGGGTAGTGAAGCATCCGACGGAAGTGCGCTTCCTTTTCGTAAAACGGAACGTAATCCTGCCGCACGGCGAGCTGGATGGCGTAATGCTCCGGATAATACGTTTCCACCAGGACTTCGCCGGCAAGTTCGCCGCGACCTGCGCGTCCGGCTACTTGTGTGAGCAACTGGAAGGTTCTCTCGGCTGCTCGAAAATCCGGCCGACCCAGCGCGAGATCGGCCGCAACCACACCAACCAGAGTCACGCGCTGAAAATCGTGGCCCTTTGCGACCATCTGAGTTCCGACCAGCACGTCCAATTCGCCGTCCGCGAAAGCGCCGAGCACCTGCTGGTATTCGCGCTTGGTGCGAACCGTGTCACGATCCAGCCGAGCGATGCGCGCAGAAGGAAACTTTTCCCGCAAGTATTCTTCTACCCGTTCCGCTCCGTCGCCGACGAAATACATGTACTCGCCAGCGCACTTCGGGCATTTCTTCGGAGGACGAATTGCATAACCGCAATAGTGGCATTCCAGGCGCTGGCGGCTCTTATGATAAGTCAAAGCGATGCTGCAATTTTCGCATTGCACGAATGCGCCGCAACTGCGGCAAAGAAGCGACCAGGAATAGCCGCGGCGGTTGATCAACACCATTGCTTGTGTTTTTTCTTCCAGCCGTAGCGCAATCGCCGCGCGCAAGGATTCAGAAACAGGCGCCGCTTTGTGCTGCTGGCGAAATTCTTCGCGCAAGTCCACAACGCGGACATCTGCGAGAGGTCGATTCTCGACGCGAGAGGTCAACTCGAGCAGGTGATATTTCCCTGAGCGCGCGTTGTGGTAGGTTTCGAGCGAAGGAGTGGCCGAACCGAGCAGCGCGACCGCTCCTTCAAGCCTTGCGCGATACACGGCGACGTCGCGGCCGTTGTAACGCGGAGTTTCTTCCTGCTTGTAGCTGGTTTCCTGCTCTTCGTCGACGATGATTAGGCCTAAATTTTCGACTGGGGCAAAAACGGCGGAGCGGGTTCCAACCACGATGCCGGCTTGCCCGTGCCGCACGCGCCACCACTCGCGAGCGCGCTCCACATCCGGCAACCCGCTGTGCAACACCGCTACCGTTTCGCCGAACCGCGCGCGCACCAGGCGGCCAACCCACAAAGTCAGCGCAATTTCAGGAACCAGCACGATGGCCGTCTTCCCGCGCGAAATCGCTGCCTCGATTGCGCCGAGGTAAACTTCCGTCTTGCCGCTGCCGGTGACGCCGTGAAGCAGTCCCGCCGCGAATTTCCCGGCCACGAGCCAGCGCCAAATCTCAGCAAGAGCCAGCTTCTGCTCCGCATTCAATATATTGGTGGGTGGAGCGAAATCCGTATCCCAGGAATCTTCTTCCACGGTGAGGGGCTCTTCCCAAGTAAGTACGCGGCCTTGCTTCTCCAAGCGTTGGATGACTGCGCGCGACACTTGCGCCTTTTTCGTCAAGAGTGCCAGAGGCAGGGGCCCGCGCGTCGCGGTAAGGACCTCGCGAACCGCTTCCTCGGCTGCGTTTCCGGCTGGCTCTTCCTTTGCGGGATTCCAGGCGACGATTTTCTGCGAGCGCGTTTTGCGCCGGTGCACCATGTCCCGGGCCGCCAGGTAACCGCGGCGAACGAATCTTTCCGCGGCAGCTTCGCCGCCTGGCAATCGGCGCACGGCGGCGGATTGGATCGCGCTGATTTTTTCGCCGGTGCCGACGAATCGGCGCAAGAATTCCAGTTCGCTGCTTTCAACGTCCGTGTTCTCCGCGCCGGCGGCGAGTTCTTCGAAATATGCGCGCCCGGAATCCGTCAGCCAGTATTCGCGATCATGGCGCAGTTCGATTTCCGGAGGAAGCATCGCGCGAAACGTTTCGCCGATAGGCGCGAGATAGTAGCGGCTGATCCAGTGGCCTAGCTCTATGAGCTTGGGCGGCAACGCGGCAATGGGATCGAGCAGTTCAGAGATTTCCTTGACGCGCGCAATTGCCGGAGCGCGGTCGGAGACAGAGAGTCCGACGCCAACCATGGCGCGGTTACGGAACGGCACCAACACGCGCCGCCCGACGAGATCTTCATTCTGGAGAGAATCCGGGACGGCATAGGTGAACGTCGAGCGCAGCGGAACGGGAAGCGCGACTTCGCAATAGCGTGGAGTCATGGGGAGGATTTAGTGTAGCAGTCCGCGCGAGGACTGCTCACAAAGCCTGATTGAGAGCCTTTCCTTCATTCCAAGTTGGGCTGAGACTTCATTGGGTTCAGATGCTGACGCAGACGATGCCGGCGAAGATGAGGACGATTCCCAGCCACTGGCTGCGCTCCAGCCGCTCGCGCAGAAAAATCCACGAAAGCAAAACTGTGACGGCGCCGTACAGCGAAGCGAGGACGCTGACCACAGAGACAGGGCCGATGTGCAGGCCGGCGTTGTTGGCCACGAACGCTGCCGTGTCCATCAACCCTACGGCTGCAAGCATCCACCAAACACCTCCGTGCGGAAGCCGAATACTTTGGCGGGCAGGCAGCGCGAAGACCGCGAGCGATACAAGCGCGGTCAGCCGCATCACCCAGACGGAAACGGCGTCGCCTACGAGCGGGACGACGTGGAATCCGAGAAACCAAAACATGAATCCGAAACCTACGGCCGCCAAGATGGCCCAACCCACGCCTCGTGACATATGCACACCGGAAGATGTTGCGTTTGGAGCCGAGGGATCGCTCGGCTTGGACGCAAACGACATCGCCGCCAGGATTACACCCGCGAACGTAATTGCCATTCCGGCTGCGCGGAGCGCATGAATGCGCTCGCCGCTCGCGAGCGCCAATACAACTGTAAGCGCAGGATAGCTGGAGGAAACCGGCCCGACGATACTCATCACGCCAATCTCGAAGGAATGATAAAGCGAAAGCGAAGCGGTTACATTCAGCAATCCTGCAACCACGGTGAGCGCCCAAGGCTGCCAGCCCGGCGCGACGTGCGAAAACGCGCCGTTAAACTTCAGATATACACTCAGCGCGAGAAAGCCGAAGAACTGCATGAAGAACAGCGTGCGGTACGCGCCCACCCGGCGGGACGCGAAGCGCGCAGCAAAATCCGCCATGCCCCAGCACACGGCTCCGGTCAATCCGAGGATGATGCCCAACGAATTCTCCGCTACGGCAGGCTATTTGCGTTTTGGCTGCAGACCGAGGACGGCCATTACTTTTTGCAAATCCTTCCAGACTTCGCCCTTCGCGTTCGGATTTCGAAGCAAATAAGCAGGATGGTATGTGGCGATAAGTTTCGAGCCCCGGAAATCGAACCACTCGCCGCGGAAGCGGGAAATGCCCTGGGTTGTTTGCAACAGCGTTTGGGAGGCGCAGCTTCCGAGGCAGCAAATCACTTTCGGACGGATTACGTCGATCTGCCGAAAAAGAAACGGAGAGCAAGTCGTGATTTCATCTTTCTCCGGCAGTCGGTTTTCAGGCGGGCGGCATTTCACCACGTTGCAAATGTACACGTCCTCACGGCGCAGCCCCATCGCTTCGATCATCTGGGTGAGCAATTTCCCCGCGCGGCCGACGAAGGGCTCGCCTTTGATGTCTTCGTCGCGGCCGGGACCCTCGCCGACGAAAACCAACTGGGCTTTCATGCTGCCCACTCCGAAAACGATATTCGTGCGGCCTTTGTGCAACCTGCAGCGAGTGCAATCGCCGATGGTTTCTCTGATGAGATCGAGAGTGTCGCCTTCGATTCTATCGCTGGCTTCAAAGAGGGACGGCTCCTGCGCTAGAGAAACCGCAGGAGAAGCGCGCGGAGAAACGGATGCCGCGGGCGAAACTGCAGGCTGCGCAAAAGCGAGCGTAGAACCAGCATCGGTTTGCCCAGCAGCAGCGGCCATTGCCTGAGACGGTTGATTCAACGATTCAGTAGCGGCGCCGGGTGCCGTCATTACAGCCGTTTCAGGAACGGCGCGGTCGCGATAATACGGCCCGAGACCTAAATCACTGCCATAGCGAAGCCACGCTTCTACACGCGCACGATTGCCAGGTTCCAACGAGTCCTCCGAATTTTGCGATTGAACGGAGAGACTTTATCACAGCCATTCGCGTTGCGCAGCGCAAGGAAAAATGATTGATTGATGTACTCGGAAGGAAAATACGCCGGTGTTACTTCGAGTGCTTTTGAATTTCGAGGACGCGATCGAGGATTTGATTCGCAACTTCAAATTTACTGATCTTAGGAAGGGAAATTTCGCGGCCATCGCGGAGATAAAACGTGACGATGTTGGTGTCCGTATCGAATCCCGCGCCTTCCTGGGTCACGTCGTTGGCGACGATCATGTCCGCGCCCTTGCGCGCAAGCTTTCCGCGGGCACTTTCCGCGACCGCGTGGGTTTCAGCGGCAAAGCCCACTAGAATCTGTCCATGCTTTTCGCGTCCCAACTCGGCAAGGATATCCGGCGTGGGTTCTAGTTCGAGGGTGAACGATCCTTCGTTGCGCTTGAGTTTCTTATCGTGCTGCGCGGCCGGGCGATAATCTGATACGGCTGCGGCCATAATCACGACCTGGGCGCTTGCTGCGCGTTCGCGAACGGCGCGGTGCATTTCCTCGGTCGCGCGTACCGGAATCCAATCCACGCCGTCGGGAATTTTTAGATCGGTCGGTCCGCTTACCAGTACGACATGAGCGCCCCGGCGATTCGCAGCTTCCGCCAACGCGTAACCCATCTTGCCGGACGAGCGATTGGTGAGAAACCGCACCGGATCGATATCCTCGCAAGTGGGGCCGGCGGTGATGAGAATCGTTTGCCCGCTCAGGTCGTGACGAAGGCCCAGCACGTCGCAAACTCTCTTGGCGATCGTTTCGGTTGAGGCGAGACGGCCGGAACCCGTCATGCCGCAAGCCAGGTATCCCTCATCGGGGTCCACGACATGAACTCCGCGCTCCCGCAGGGTTGCGATATTGCGCTGGGTGGCTTCGTGTTCCCACATATTGACGTTCATCGCCGGCGCAACGACAACGGGAGCTTTCGTGGCGAGGTACAGGGTCGAAAGGAAATCTTGGGCTATGCCGTGGGCGAATTTCCCGAGGATGTCCGCGGTGGCGGGCGCAACCAGCAACAAGTCAATTCGCTGCGCTACCGCGATATGCTCGATTGCGCTCTCCACGTTGGCCGGCGCAGAGCCGGGCTCGGTGAACATATCGGTGATTACTTTCTGGCCGGTCAAGGCAGCAAAGGTAAGAGGGGTGATGAATTCCTGCGCCGAGCGCGTCATTACCACCTGCACGTCCAGCTTTTCCTGCTGCAGGCGGCGAACCAGCTCCGCCGCTTTGTAAGCGGCTACGCCTCCGGTAACGCCAAGCGCGATCTTCATCTAGACGCGGCGGTGGCTACTTCCGACGCTTTCCATCCTTGTCTTCAGGCTCGCCGCTCAGTTCCTTGGCTTCATATTCGAGCAGGCCTTTCAGCAGTTCTTCTTCGGCAATACGGGTTGTCTTGCGGGATCGCGGGTTGTCAACCATCGGCCGCCCGCCGATCATCAATTGACGGGCGCGGCGCGCGACGACGACCACATAGGCAAACTGGCTCTCCGGTGGATCTCTTAACACGGCCATGATCAGATCAGCCTCCAAAGGAATTCAGAATTTCGCGAATTCGTTCTTCGTTGCGCGGCACCCGGCATCGCGACCCGAGCGCTATCGCCTGCACTTCAGTTCCGGCACGTTCCAGATCGTCATTGATAATGGCGAAATCGTAGCTGCTGTAGTTCAGCATTTCCTGGCGCGCGCGCTCAAGCCGCCGGCGAATTTCATCTTCCGAATCCTGCCCGCGCGCCCGGATGCGATGTTCGAGCTCCGATCGAGAAGGCGGCAGGACAAACACCGCGACAGCGCCGGGCAGCTTCTGCTTTACCTGCAAGGCTCCCTGGACGTCAATTTCGAGAACCAGGTCTTTTTTTTGCGCCAGCGCTTGGTTCAACGAGTTCCGCGGCGTACCGTACCAGTTCTTTCCAAATACCTGCGCGTATTCCAGAAAATCGCCCCGCTCGACCATCTGCTGGAATTCAGGCTCGGAGACGAAATTGTACCACTTGCCTTCGCTCTCCGTCTTGCGCGGCATGCGCGTAGTGCACGAAACAGACAGCATGGTGCCCGGCAACTGCAAAATCTTTTCCACCAGGGTGGACTTCCCGGAACCCGACGGCCCCGAGACGATGAGCACCAACGGCTCCGATTTGCTCATTCTATGTTCTGCACTTGTTCGCGTACCTTTTCGATCTCGGACTTGATCTCCAGCGCGAACCGCGTGATTTCAAGGCCCTCGGCTTCATTTCCGGGAGTCTTGGAAAGCAAAGTGTTGGCCTCCCGCTGCATTTCCTGCAGCAGGAAATCCAATTTCTTGCCTACGTCCGAGGAAGTTACCAGCAAGCTTTCGAATTGTTGCACGTGACTATGCAAACGCGCCAGCTCCTCGGAAACATCGCTGCGCTCGGCAGCCAACGCAGCTTCCTGCGCCAAGCGAGCAGGATCAAGCTGCGTTCCCCCGAGAAGCTCCTTCAAGCGTGCCTCCAGGCGTTTTGCGAATGCCGGCCGCGCGCGTTCGGCCAGCGTGGCAACACTCGAGGTCATGGCTGCAATGCTTTTAAGCCTCGCAGACATTTCCTGGCGCAAATGGTTCGCTTCGTCCGCGCGCATGCGGTCAAGCTTGTCGAGTGATTCGATCATGCAACGTGACACTACCATTTCAAGCCGTTCGAGCCCGCTTTCCAGTGATGGCGCGGCCGATCCTATCACTCCAGGCAATCGCATGATGGAGGCCACATCCGGCTCCGACTGGAGTCCGAATTGCTTTCTCAGCGCGTTCGCTTCCTGAAGATACGCCGCTGCAACATCGTGATTCACACCGACTGCGGAAGGTCCAGCCAGATCGTAATACACAGTGACATCCAAATGGCCGCGCCGGATGCGCTCACGTATCAATTGGCGAATGCGCGGCTCAAGCGGTTCGAAACCGTCAGGCGTGCGCAAATGCAAATCAAGAAAGCGGTGATTCACACTCCGAATCGTGACGCGCAGGCTCCAGCCATTTTCCACCGCACGGGCCTGGGCGTAGCCGGTCATGGACTTCAAGCCCGCTGTGGCGGGCTTCAAAGGTTGCGCGGAAATGGGTTGTGAACCTGTGCTAGACATGATCATGCGGGGCCCGCAGCCCGGGTCACCGGCTCGACGTCGCGAAACTGAATCTCGTAAAGGCGCGCATACACGCCGCCACGAGCAAGAAGTTCTTCGTGCGTGCCGAGCTCACGGATTGTGCCGCCTTCCAGCACAGCAATCAAGTCCGCGCGACGAATAGTTGAAAGCCGGTGGGCGATCACGAATACCGTGCGGCCGGTCATCAGATTGTTCAGAGCGTCCTGGACCAGCATTTCGGATTCCGAGTCGAGCTCGGAGGTGGCTTCATCCAGAATCAAAATCGGAGCGTCTTTCAGGAGCGCACGGGCGATGGCAAGCCGCTGGCGTTGGCCGCCGGAAAGTCTTTGGCCGCGATCGCCGATCAGGGTCTGATATCCCGCCGGCATCTCCAAAATGAAATCGTGCGCGAGCGCGGCCTTGGCCGCAGCAATCAC
>JBEKSN010000017.1:0-29206 GCA_049517055.1 Candidatus Acidiferrales bacterium
CGGCGGTGAAGAATGGCATGCGTTTCGGGCGTCAGTTGATGGTAACGCAGCATCTTTTCGTCTTTCAAACCGCACAGGAATTCGATCTCTCGAAATTGCTCGGACTGAAAACCACTCGCCGGATTCAGTTTGCCGCGAAAAGCGAGAAAGTGAGAAGGCAGCATGGTTTCGAGAATGGTGAACTGCTCCACCAGTACGCGCATGATTTCGGTGCAGCGGCGAAGCAAACGCGCGGCCTCGTAAACGCCATCGCGAGAAGCAGGATCGGCGCCCGCGGCGCGAAGGTTGGCAACCACGGCGTCGAGATCGTGCAGCAACTCCTTGAACCAGAGCTCGTAAGTTTGATGAATGATAATGAACAGCAGTTCGTCGTGATGCGGAGGGGAAGAGACTGGGTGATGGAGCGCCAACAGTTCCGAGATGCGAAGATAGGAACTATAGGTCAATCGACCTTCGGACTCGCTCGATCCGACGCTCGAAGGGAAGCCTTCCGCGTCTTTCGAAGAGGTGCTGCTTCCAAATGGGCAGCCAGCCAAAGTTTCCGGCTCCAGCACATCTGGTCGCGCCGGTGAAGCCGATGCGCTCGTGACCGCACTTGCTCTGGGCAAATTCAGAAATTTAACGGCGTTGCCTCCGAGCAACTTCGCTTTCACTTCCGCCGATGAACGGCTTTCGCGAATGAGCGTGCCGGCGCGCGCTTCGCCCAGCGGAAAAGGATAATCCGACCCCAGAAGCACGCGATCGGTTCCCATTACCTCCACGAGAAATTGTAAAGTGCGCTGCTCGAAGACCGCGGAATCGACACGAATGCGATCCAGATAATGGCTGGGAGCAAACTGTGAGACTCCCCGCGCGATTTCGTGATTTTTCCACGCGTTTTCCAGACGGCCCAGCAGAAACGCAAAACTTCCGCCGCCGTGCGCGAAACAGATTCGCAGGCTGGGCGGCAAACGGTCGAAAGCTCCGCTTAAAATCATGGATACAAGCGACAGCTGCGTTTCGGCCGGCATGGCCACGGTCCAGGGCATCATGTAATTCGGCATGCGCTCGCCGGCCATCATGTCCCAGGGATGAACGAAGACCGCGGCTCCTTCCGCGTCGCAATGCTGCAAGAATTTCAGGATGCCGGGATCGTCGAGATTTTTTTGTCCGACGTGATTGCCGATCTGGACGCCGAGGTGTCCGTCGCGCATGCAGCGGGTAAGCTCCTTGCAGGCTGAATCAATATCCTGCAAGGGAACTTGGCAGAAAGATTTCAGCCTGCCTTCCCCGCGTTGGCACATTTCAAGGGCAACGTCATTGAACAAGCGCGCGCAATCGAGCGCGTGTTTGGCTTCGCGAGCATAAGCAAAGAGTACCGGCGTGGCGGAGATGATTTGCATGTCCACGCCGTTGCGGTCCATGTTTTCGAGGCGCACGTTCACATCCCAGCAACCGGAAGTGACGTGGCGGAACATGCGATCGCCGAGCATGATGTCCGCTTTGCCCGGCCCGGTGTGTTTGATCGACGGCCAATCCGGCGTGCCGTAGCGTTTGGCGAGATCGGGCCAGGATTCCGGGAAAAAATGTGTGTGAATATCTATGACTGGCATGTCGTCCCTGTGCCGCTATTTCGGCGGAGGCTGTTTGCCCGGATGAACTTCACCGCAGTGCTTGCATTTCCGTAGTTCCGGACTTTGTTGAAACTTTTCAAAGAGCGGCGGCAGATCGCGCACGATACTTTTTAAAAGAACTTCGGCGCGATACACGCGATGATTGCATTTCGCGCAATACCATTCGAAGCCGTCCATCACTCCCTCGGGTCTCGGCATCTCGACCACCAATCCGATGGTGCCGGGAGCAAGGCGCTGCGGCGAGTGCGGCACGTGTTTGGGCAGAAGAAAAATTTCGCCTTCCTTGATGGGAACCTCGACGGGCGGTTTGCCTGCTTCCGGCATCAAGCGCAGAAAAATATCGCCTTTCAACTGGTAAAAGAACTCTTCGGTGGGGTCGTCGTGATAGTCGTTGCGGTTATTGGGCCCGCCGACGACCGTCACCATCAGGTCGCCATCTTCCCAGACCTGCGCGTTTCCTACGGGAGGCTTCAGCTTGTCGCGATTCGCGTCGATCCATCCTTGGAAATTAAAAGCCTTCAGTATTTTGATCGATGGCATTACTTTCTCCTCCCGGTTCCGGCTTCCGTTTCCGTGTGCGTCACGGGCTTATAGGCAATGGCTTTCATTTCAATTAACAGATACGCGTGCGGCAATTGACGCACGGCAACGGTAGTTCGCGCCGGGCCTTGCTCGTCAAAGAATTGTGCGTATACCTCATTGTAGGCGTCGAAATCTTCCATCTTGACGAGATAGGTGGAAATTTCGACCAGGTCTTTCAGACCGGCGTCCATGCTGGCAAGAATGCCGCGAATATTTTCGATCACGGCTTGTGTTTGCTCGCGAATATCAAGATGCGTCGTGCCGAATTTGTCGGTTTCTGCACCGGCAATCGAATCGTCAGCTCGTCGCGAACTCGTCCCTGACACGAAGAGAAAATCTCCTGCGCGTTTTATGTGCGGGAACTTGCCGCGCGGCTTGGCTTTGCCTTCGACGACTTTGCTGTCCATTCCAGACCACCTCGGTTTGATGTCCGCGAGTTTCCGCTCACAACTTGACACAGATATTGTTCAGTTCGGAATAAAAATTTAACGAGTGCAGGCCGCCTTCTCGTCCAATCCCCGACAGGCCCGCGCCTCCGAACGGCGTGCGCAGATCGCGCAGAAACCAGCAGTTGACCCAGGTGATGCCGACGCGCAACTTTTCCGCGACACGGTGCCCGCGTTTCAGATTCGTGGTCCACACGGAAGCGGCCAGGCCATATTTCGTGTCGTTTGCCATCGCGATAGCTTCTTCTTCAGTATCGAAAGGCGCGATGTGGCACACCGGCCCGAAAATTTCCTCCTTCACGCAGCGCGCGGATTCGGAAAGGCCGGTGAAAATGGTTGGCTGAATGTAGAAACCGCTGTCACGAGCGTCGCCAAATTTCGGCGTCCCACCGCCCGTTACGACCGTGGCCCCTTCCTCTTGCGCGAGTTCGTAGTAAGAAAGAACTTTTGCGCGGTGTTCTTTTGAAATCAGCGGACCTGTGGTCGTTTTGCTATCGGCCGGCCAGCCAAGCGACAAGCATTCAGCTTTTTGCTTCAGCGCCGAAACAAAGCGATCGAAGATTGAGCGTTCCACGTAAACACGCTCGGCGCAGAGGCAGACCTGTCCGGTATTGAGAAAAACAGCATCGGCGAGGCCGTTGATCGTTTCATCGAACTCACAATCGGCAAAAACTATCGCGGGGTTTTTGCCGCCAAGTTCGAACGAAATCGGCTTCACCGTGGGCGCCACCGCGCGCATGATCGCCGATCCTGTTTTCGATTCGCCCGTAAATGTGATCGCATTCACGTCCGGGTGGCTGGTAAGGAATTCGCCTGCCGAGCCGGAGCCGAAACCGTGAACCACGTTGAACACTCCAGGCGGTACGCCCGCCGATTGCATCACTTCTGCAAGTAGCGTCGCCGTTGCCGGAGTTTCTTCCGACGGTTTCACCACCACGCAATTGCCACAGGCCAACGCCGGCGCAGCTTTCCACGTGAGCAGCAGAAGCGGCAAATTCCATGGAGTAATAATGCCGACCACTCCGAGCGCTTTGCGTACGCAATAATTGAGCGCCGTGGCGCCGTCAGAAGTTTCCGTCCGAAATGCTTCAGTCCCCGCGTTTTTAATCAGGTCCGCGAAGACGCGGAAATTCGCGGCGCCTCGCGGAACGTCAATCTTCGAGGCAAGAGAAACTGGTTTGCCCGTGTCCGCCACTTCGGCTTGAACGAAATCGTTGAAGCGCGCTTCGATGCCGTCGGCGACTTTGTGCAAAAGGGCAGCGCGGGCGGGAACAGCGAGCTTGCCCCAATTTCCGCCAAGCGCACGACGTGCGGATTCGACCGCTTGATTCACCAGCAATTCATCAGCTTCCGAAACTTCGGCGATCGTCGAGCCGTCCGCCGGATTGATATCGGTGAACTCGCGCGGCCCGCGTACGAACGTGCCGTTGACGTAGTTCTGGAAAAGCTTCGAACCGGATGTCACTCATTCTCCGAGACACGCACAGAAATGCGCAGCGTGCAGCACGCTCATTATACTCAACTGTGGGAGATTAAACGCTCCCGGGGCTTATAAGCACACGCCAGGAGCGGTGCGAGGAAAAATTAGTTCACGTGTTTACGGATTGTTTTTATATATTCGCGGCCGCGCTCGAAACCGCGCTTAAAGGGCTCGCTCTCGTGCATGCGCGGATGGAGGTCACCGAGCACTTTCTGGCATTGCTCGTAGGTTCGGTCACGATTTTTCGCATGGAGAGCGGCCTCGAAGCCGCAGCGAAAATAGCGCTCGTCGTCCTGAAACTTGCCGCCACTGGTCTCATATTTTTCTTTTTCGGCGTCGCGCAGACCGGCCCACCAGTTGTCACGAGCTTGATCGATACTCTCGGCGCCGGCATTCTCCAGTACGCCGCGAACTGCGTCGGCTTCATTATTATCGGCCATCACTACCACGACCGAGCGGCCTTTGCGCAGGGCATCTTCATAGACGAACATCTCGTCTTCCGGCAGTCCTTCGAAGACGTTGCTCTCGATGGCTCCGCCAGCCGCGCCGCCACCAACTGCGCCTAGCGCGCCGAGAAGCACTCCGCCAACAACTCCAATGGCGAGAACCTGGCCCACGCCCGGAATCAGAAAGCTTGCGAGCATCGGCACCAACCCGACGCCTCCGGCAACTCCGATAGCGCCTCCCAGAGCGGCACCCATCGCTTTACCCATGCCCGGTTCCTCTCCTGCAACAGTGGGCACGGCGCCGAGTTCCTTTGCGGTCGCGTGAGGCGTAAGAACGGTGACTCGATTCTTCGGAATATCCAGCGGGGTGAGTTCAGCAGCACCACGCTCTGCATCTGGTCGCGATTTGAATACGCCTACGACGGCCTTCATGAGTCCTCTCTTTCGACCCGTATAATATGACTCCACTTCCGCTAACGCAACCCTGCACTTAATCAGCAGCGTTCGATAATTGTAGCGATGCCTTGGCCTACGCCGATGCACATGGTGCAAAGGGCGTAACGCGCTTTGGTCGTCTGCAACTGATAGGCCGCTGTAGTGACCAAGCGAGCGCCGCTCGCGCCCAGCGGATGTCCGATAGCGATGGCGCCTCCGTTGGGGTTCACGTGCGTGGCGTCGTCCGCCAGGCCCAGATCGCGCGTGACGGCCAGAGCCTGCGCGGCGAATGCTTCATTGAGCTCGATCACATCCATTTGCGAAAGTTTTAGTCCGGTCTTGTCGAGGATTTTTCGCGTGGCTGGCGCGGGAGCGAATCCCATGATGCGCGGCGCCACCCCGACGGCCGTGCTTGCAACGATGCGCGCGAGAGGCGTGAGACCGTATTTGGAGGCGGCCGTCTTCGAGGCGATAATCAGTGCGCAAGCCCCATCGTTTACTCCAGAAGCGTTTCCCGCAGTTACCGTTCCATTCGGTTTCACGATGGGCTTGAGCTTGGATAGCGCTTCGAGGGTCGTGTCCGGCCGCGGATGTTCGTCGGTATCAAAAATCTTGGGATCGCCTTTCTTCTGCGGAATCGAAACTGGGAAAATCTCGTGTTTGAAGAAACCCGCGGCATGGGCACGCGCCCAACGCTGCTGTGTGCGCAAAGCGAAAGCATCCTGGTCCACTCGCGAGACGTGAAACTCTTCGGCAACATTTTCAGCGGTTTCCGGCATGGAGTCGACGCCATACTTGCTTTTCATCAGCGGGTTTATGAAACGCCATCCAATGGTGGTGTCAAAGGTTTCCGCGGCGCGGCTAAACGCGCTGTCAGCTTTGCCCGTCACAAACGGAGCGCGCGTCATGCTTTCAACTCCACCCGCGATGATTAAATCCGCCTCTCCCGATTTGATGGCGCGAGCCGCGACGCCGATGGCGTCCATGCTGGAACCGCAGAGCCGATTCACGGTGGAACCGGAAATTTCCTTGGGAAGCCCCGCGAGCAGCAGAGCCATGCGCGCGACGTTGCGGTTATCTTCTCCCGCCTGGTTCGCGCAGCCGAAGACGACGTCATCAAGCGCCATCCAATCCACTCGCGGATTGCGCTCGATTAGTCCGCGCAGTGCGATGGCCGCCAGATCGTCAGTGCGAATTGAAGCCAGCGCGCCGCCGTATCGGCCAAAGGGCGTGCGAATCGCGTCACAAATGAAAACCTCGTTCACAGCAGTCTCCAAAAAGTTCGCTTCACGAATCGATACATTGCTAACGACCGGTCGTTAGACGGCCGCTCCAGTATAGCTGACACTCGTCGAGTTTCTATTCGCGTCGGCCAGCGGAGGTCAGCGCTTCCCAAGCTGGATTTCTTGAAAACAGCCGCACCCGGTGTAAAATACACGCATGAGCGAGAAAATTAAGAAGGACGATGCAGAATGGCGTTCGAAGCTGACGGAAGAACAATATGAGGTGACGCGGAAGAAGGGGACTGAACCGCCGTTCACCGGCGAGTACGCAGACACGGAAACGAAAGGCACGTATGTTTGCGTTTGCTGTGGACAGCCGCTTTTCAGCTCCGATGCGAAGTACCATTCCGGTTCAGGCTGGCCCAGCTACTACCAACCCATCGCGGCGGAGAATGTCGAGATGGAGCGCGACAGCAGCCATGGGATGACGCGCACGGAGGCTATTTGCAGCCGCTGCGACGCGCATCTAGGACATGTCTTCGAGGACGGTCCCAACCCTACAGGCCTGCGATATTGCATCAATTCTGCAGCCTTGCGCCTTGAGGAAGATAAGAAGAAATAGCGCGGCGAACTCCGCAGCACGCTTCCAAACTATTCCGCGAATATCTCTAGTGGCTGAGGAAAATAACTTGTGGATGGCCATTCCCCGGATTTGAATCCACGGGAATCATTCGCACGCTGCTCGGTGAAACAACATAGAGAACAAGATTCGACGGGAACCCCGCAATCAGAACCGGCGTCATAGTCCCCCGACCGTCTGGCGTGACCGTGTAATTGGCCGAGAAGGGAAGATCCGTGGAGGGAGTGCTGGGCGGAATAAATTCGTCCAGGGTGCCCACGATGTTTCCAGCGCCAGCGGAGCTTAACTGGCCAATCATATTTACGGCTTGACTGTCCGCCTCCTTGGGTGCGAAGAGCACATAGCTGCCTTGAACGGACGAGAGAGAATACGGCGAGCTGGTTTGCTGCTCCAGAAGCCCGTATGTCGCAGCCGAATCAGAGCCAATGATGAATCCTTGATTGGGGCCAGTGAGGTACGCCGCCGCCAGGCGGTTACCCAGATTCGTAAATCCTACGCGGCCGTTCTGCAACACTTGATAGGTACCAGAAAGCGAATTCAGCAGCGAGATGGCACCGCCATCATTTTGGTCGTAGCTTAGAGTCGCGCTTCCATCGCCGGAAGGCGACGCCAACAGACCCGCGAAAACGGTCGAGTTCGAGCCCGCGAGTCCCGTGCCGGTTACAACGCCGGAGCCTTGCAATACCGACTGATTGAATTGTGTTGTCGTGTTCTGAAGCAACATCTCTCCGCTGAGTCTGGGAAGGGGATTCGTTGTAGTCGCGGTGTCAATCTCCGCGAACAAAATATCGTTGGAGGAGGCGAAATAGAATGTAAACGTGAGCGTCGTCGCGGCGCTCGTCGGCGGTTGAAAAGTCATGGTAGCGACGCCCTTCGAATTCGTGTTCCCTACGCTGAAGTTGCCGGTGAGAGAAAGGAGCGGAGAATACACGCCTCCGTCGTTAAAATCCGCGGTGCCCGCGCTGAAGTTCTGAGAGTTATCGGCAGTGACTGCACCGGCGAGTACGGTTGGTTCCGTCAAAAAATCCTGGCCTGTGAATTCAAACGCATAATTGCCGGCGAAGTTTGCCGTTGTAAACGTCCCGATAGCGGGTTTCATAATTCCTGAGCCGTGCGTAATTCCTACGCCGTTCGTGGGAGTCGTCTCATCCTCGATCACGTGAATGTTGCCGGCCGAATCGAGCGCCAGTAGATAATTTGCGGTAAACACCGTGCCCGTTCCAGTCGACGCTACCAACTGCATGGTGCCGCGGCCATCCGTTCCAACCGAATAGCTCCCCGTCAGACCCGCGCCAACCACAACGCCGCTTACGCGATTGATGTCTTCCTGGCCGCTAGAAACCCCTCCGGCTCCATCCGTCAAAAAGTTACCCGCCATAACCACCGTTCCATTCGCATCGAATCCGCTGAAGAGGAAACTGTAGGATCCGCTGATCAGAGAATTGCTGCTCGTCGTACCGGTTGTAATAGTGATATGGAGCTGTTGCGTCGCCGTTGCCGGGCCGCCTGCGCCGACAGCGGAATCCCGCACCTGAACTGTGAAATTCGAAGTGCCCACGAGAATGGGAATTCCTGAGATGTTGCCCGTTTGGGCGTCAAGAGTCAGTCCCGCCGGAAGCTGGCCGGTTATCACACTCCAGGTGTAAGGCGGAACCCCACCAGTCGCGATTAAATTCGCACTGTAGGACGTTGCAGTCATTCCACCGGGCAGTGGCGCGGTGATGGCCTGCAGCGGTTGAGGCGTCTGGATCAAGATGGTGAGCGGACCAGACGTAGCCGTTTGCACCGGAACGGAAGAGTCCCGCACTGTGGCCGTGAGTGGAAAGGAACCGACCGTCGTCGGAACGCCTGAAATTTGGCCCGTGGATGTATTCAAGGCTAGCCCGGGAGGCAAACTGTTCGCCGGCACGCTCCAGGTAAATGGAGTTGCTCCGCCCCTTGCCGCCAGCGCCACGTTATACATCTGGCCGATGGTTCCGGGAGGCAGCGAGGTTGTGCTGACCGACAGCGGCTGAGCCGGATTAATCGTCACGGTGAAAAGCGTGGACGTGACGGAAAACGGAGGGGGCTGGCCAGTTACGGGAACACCGCCGCGGTCCGTTGCTTTCACAAAAAATGTATATGTGCCGGATGTGGTGGGCGTTCCGAGTAGGAATCCGCTTTGATTCAAGGTCAATCCAGGTGGGAGACAGCTCGTTTGGTTGTTCGGACAGACCACGCTGAAAACTAACGGTGCAACACCGCCCGTCACTACGATTTGCTCGCCGTACTGCGAACCGTTCGATCCGTTATTAAGAGTGATGGTCGTAAAACTGGGAGGAAGAACCACGCTTATCGTCGTGGTCACATTAGCGCCGGAATTCCCATTGGCGACTGCCTTCAAACTGACCGTAAGCGCAATCGAACTATTAGTGGGCGCGGTGTAGGTCACCGAAGTTTTGGTGACGTTCGTTAAAGTGCCGCAACCGGTGCCCGCGCAGCCCGAGCCAGTGAGCGGCTTCCAGGTGACACCCTGATTACCCGCGTCGTTGCCCAGAATCGCGGTAAATTGAATCACCTGGCCTTGGTCCACTGTTTGTGCCGTGTTCGGTAGCACTTCCAGCGTGATGGACGAGCTGCTGCCTCCGCAACCTGCGAGAAACCCAACGGCGAGAAAAGCTGTCAGTGCGCATGCAAGCAATCGCACCGGCGCCAGTCGAAAACTAGGAGACCCGACATCAGCGAGATTCCTCTGCCGGATTCCGGCGTTTTCGATCACTTGGGCATACGCCTTCGAAGTTGTCATATCACCTTGGATTTCTTTTTCAGATCCGCCCAGAGTGGTGGGACAGAACCCGTTGCCGAATCGCCAGCTAAGAATGCGAAACAAATTGAATAACAAAACGGCTGCGATGTGTCAACGCACATCTCCCGACGCCCATCTATCGGCGTCGCTCGTTTCATCGTTCCAGGCTCTCGCCGCACCTGGCTCAGCATTTAGAAATACGAACGATAAGCTGCATCTGTAAGCAATGTGGATGCGCCGGACGACAAGGCCGTTGCCTGTTATGTGCTTCATTTTAAGGCAGACAATCAATCATTAGCCAGTCCCATCTTCGGCGGCAAATTTGGCCCAGTGCAACGCAATACCAGCGAGCTCATTCGCAAGGGCAGTTCCATGACAACTCCGGCGACACCCGCTGCATCTCAATCGGGTGCACTGATCGCTCCTGTGACCCCAGTCTCGTGGATTTTCAATTTTCCCCCAACTTTAGTATAAAGATTGGTTTGGAAGCGCTCGGGAAACGCGTAGTGCGCCCTTGTTTGGAGGAGTACCTTGATTGAAGTTCAGGACCTGACGAAATCGTACGGTTCAGTCACAGCCGTGGACCATGTTTCGTTCACCGTGAACAAGGGTGAGATTCTCGGATTTCTGGGGCCCAACGGCGCCGGCAAAACGACCACAATGCGTATCTTGACGGGCTATATGCCGGCCACGTCCGGGACCGCGCGCGTTGCGGGGTTCGATGTGTTCCGTGAATCCATGGAAGTCCGTCGCCGGATCGGGTACCTGCCTGAAAATCCGCCGCTATATCCTGACATGACGGTCGAGACCTACCTGGATTTTGTCGCTCGTATCAAAAACGTTCCGGCGGAGCGGCGTCCCGCCCGCATCGATGACGCTCTGAGAAAAACCAACCTGGAAGACCGGCGTTCCGAACTTATCAAACGGCTGTCGCGCGGTTACAAGCAGCGCGTGGGAATCGCACAGGCGCTCGTGCACGATCCTGACGTTATCATTCTCGATGAGCCGACTGTCGGCCTGGATCCCAAGCAGATTATTGAAGTTCGCAATCTAATTAAAGGTCTGGCTGGGAACCACACCATCATTCTTTCCACGCACATCCTGCCCGAAGTCAGCATGACCTGCGACCGCGTGGTCATCATCAACAAAGGCAAAATTGCGGCGGTGGATACGCCCCAGAATTTGACTTCGCAGCTCAAAGGCGGCCAAAAGATTCACATTGAAACGGAGGCCCCGGAAAAATTGCTTCGCGACGTGCTGTCACAAATTCCGGGAGCGAGCCGCGTGGTGATCGAGCCGGCCCGTGCCGGAAGCCGTCAGACGGTTACCGTGGAGGCGGCGCAGGGGAATGACATTCGCAGCCAGGTCGCGGCGAAAATTGTGGAACATGGCTGGCCGCTTTTCGAACTGCACGGAGTGAGCCTGAGTCTCGAAGACATCTTCCTCGAACTCACCACCGACGACGCGGCCCACGCGCAGTCGTCCAGTTAGGGCCATCCGATAAAGGAGTGCATAGAACAATGGGAAGTTTGTATGCAATTTATCGCAAGGAGATGGGGCATTACTTCGTTTCGCCCATCGCGTATATCTTCATCGGGCTTTTCCTGATTTTGACCGCGTTCTTTTTCAACGTAATCCTGTCAGAAGTGATCAAGCAATCTTTTCAAATGGAAATGCAGGGAATGCGTTTTGGCGCACCATCCGATTTCGACGTTCCGGCCGCTGTGATGCGCGATTTTTTTGGCATACTCTCGACGCTCGTTTTATTTTTTACCCCGATTCTGACCATGAGTGTCTATGCCGAGGAACGCAAGCGTGGCACGATGGAACTGCTGATGACCTCGCCGGTCAGCGAGCTGGAAATCGTGCTGGGAAAGTATCTGGCTTCGCTGTCTCTGTTCGCGCTCATGTTGCTGCCCACCGCGAGCTATATGATCTTCATGTGTCTCCGCAGCGATCCCAGGCCGCCATGGAGCATGTTGGCGGCGGGGTATGCGGGGGTGTTGCTGCTCGGCGGCTCGCTACTGGCGCTTGGCTCCTTTGTGTCGTCCCTCACCGAAAACCAACTGATTGCAGCGGTGATCACGTTTGCGGCTTCCTTGTTTATCTGGGTGCTGGACATTGGCCGCAGCTCCGATAGCGGCGGAGGAGCAGTGCTTCAGTATCTTTCGGTGATACGCCATTACGAGGACTTCACTCGCGGCGTTATTGATACTTCCAGCTTGATTTATTACGCAAGCTTTATCGTTCTTTTTGTTTTCTTGACGGTGCGCTCCGTCGATTCGATGCGCTGGCGGCGAGCCTAGGCCGATTTTCTCGCGCTCGCAAATTATGGAGGAACTCGCAGGATGAAATGGGATCGGGAGGAGTTGGCAAGATTCATCGGCACCACCGGCATAGCCATGCTGGTGGCCGGGTATTTGCGTTATTCGATTCAAGGCGAGCTTCTGACGTTTAGCAAAGTGGTGTTGGCAGCCGGGGCGCTGTGCCTGCTCGCATCAATCGTGATCGGTTTTGGCGGCATTCTTCGCTTTTTCTCTAAACGTTCTTCTCAGCTTGGCACGAACACCACGATCCTCAGTGTGGTTGTAATCGCTATCTTGGTTATCGTGAATTTCGTTGGGTTTCGTCATCATAAGCGTTTCGATCTGACTACCGAAAAACTGTACACGCTTTCCGATCAGACCAAGCAGGTCGTGGGCGGCTTGCAGAAGGATGTCACCATCGTCCGCTTTGATAAGTCCCCGAATGCGGCTCTTGACGATCAGATGGCTGAGTACACCAGCTTGAGCCGCCATCTGAAATTTCAGAACATTGATCCGCAACAAAAGCCCGAGGTCGCCCAGCAATATGGAGCCACGCGAATGGGCGACGTGATCCTTGCTTCGGGCCCGCGAAAAGAACATTTGGAAACCGGCGCCACATCGGAAGAAGACATCACAGGCGCCATTATCAAAGTCACGCAAGACAAGGTCAAAACGGTTTGCTTCGTCACCGGACACGGCGAAAAATCCCTAACTGATGACGGTGAAGACGGCTACAGCCACCTCGACGCCGGCCTGAAGAAGGAAAACTACCTCACCAAGACTCTCAATCTCGTGTCTGAAAATGGCGTCGCCTCCGATTGCAGCCTGGTTGTGATTGCCGGTCCCACCCAGCAATTCTTCCCGCAGGAAGCGGAAATGCTCGAGAAATATCTGGGGAGCACGGGCAAAGGCCTGATCCTCGTTGACCCCCAGACTGATCCGAAGCTTGGAGAAATTTTCCAGGCATGGAACACGAATGTGGGAGACAACGTGGTCATCGACGCAAGCGGAATGGGCCGCCTGCTTGGCGCCGGCCCCGCTATCCCGCTGGTAACGACGTTCGGCCAAAGCCCAATCACCAGGAATTTTACGAACGTAATGGTTTTTTTCCCATTGGCGCGCACCGTATCGACTGCGGACAAATCCAAGACGGATCCTCAGATTGTCGAACTCTTGAAGACTTCGCCGCAGAGTTTCACCGTTCCAAATTTGAAGCAGGGTCAAAATGAGCTGACGTTCAATCCAGATACAGCCGGTCCGCTATCGCTCGGTGTGGCTGCTTCGCGCAAAGCGGAAGGCGGCGAAGCTCGACTGGTTGTGATTGGTAACTCAACATTTGCTGCGAATCCGTATGTGGGTCTGCAGAAGAACGGCGACCTCTTCTATAACACCATCGATTGGCTCGCTCAGGACGAAAACCTGATCTCCATCCGCCCGAAATCGCAGACGAACCGGCGCGTCACGCTAACCGAAGGTCAAGCGAGTGCGCTCCGGTGGCTCGATCTTTTCTTTCTCCCCGGTATCGTGATTTTTTCGGGAGTCTATATTTGGTGGAAGCGCCGGTAATCCGCGCTCGCTGAAAATACATCCATGATTAAGAAGACGACCTTATTCTTGCTTCTCGGCGCCATTGCATTGGGAGCCGCTGTCTATTACTTCGACTGGCGCCGCAGCCAGAAGGAAAGTGAGAAGCCGCCCGCGGACGCGGCGAAGCTCGCGTTCTCGATTCAGCCCCAGGACATAACCTCCCTCGTTATCAAGCATCCCGGGAATCCCGCTGAATCCACGCTGCAGTTTGAGAAGCGCGACGGGGTCTGGCAAATCACTCAGCCGATCGAAACGCGGGCCGATCAGGCGTCCTTGGGCGGAATAATTGACGGCCTGTCCAGCGCGCGTATCGCGCAAACGGAACCCGGCGCGCCTGACCGGTTGAAAGTCTTTGGTCTTGATCCGCCGGCCATTTTGCTGGAATTCCAGGTTGGGAGCGGCGCGAAGCACACCGTGGCCTTGGGGAAAAAGGATTTTATTGGAGTTTCGGTCTACTCGATTGTGGACAGCGGCAAAGATGTCGCGCTCCTTCCGGAATCGCTTCTGATCAGCTCCGACAAACCTCTTCAAGACTTGCGAGATCGTGACGTGTTACACGCCGCGAGCGATAAAGTCCTGTCCTTCGACCTTAAGAATCCTTCCGGGCGGCTCGCGGCAAAGAAAGAAAAGGATGAGTGGGAATTTACGAAGCCCGCCGGCTCACGCGGTGACACCGGAAATATCAGCGCGCTTCTCGCCGGCGTTGGTTCGGGGAAATGGACTGCGGTTGCCAGCGAGTCGTCCGATAATCTGGCGAAGTATGGTTTAACTAATCCGGCTGTCTCCCTGACCACCTTGGATGACAAAGGAAAGAGTGCCACGCTGATCGTCGGCAAAAAAGATGGCGATCAATACTTCGCGCGGGATACTTCCCGGCCCGTGATTTTCCTCATCTCTGAGGATCTCTACAAGAAACTGGCCGAAAATTACAAGGATTTGCGCGACAAAAAACTCGCGCACTTCGATCTCGCGGCTTTGAATCGCGTCGAAATACATAATGCGAACGGTACGATTATCTGCACGCGCAAATCGGAATTTGAATGGTTCATCGAGGAACCTGTCGATCAGAAGGGAAAAGCGGCCGATATTGCAAAGTTAATTACGCCCTTGGAACAGGCGCGCGCGGAGCAGGTCTTTGACCAGCCTGCGCCGAATATCCGCGCCATGCTGGCTAAACCCGAGTTCCAGGCTGTCTTAACCGACAAATCCGCCAAAAAATTGACCATTCAGCTTTCGAAAGAATCCGACGGCTTCGTGTACGCCAGAACCAGCGAAAGTCCGTCCATTTTCAAAATCGACAAACAGATTCTGACCGAGCTGAACCTTAAGCCCGGTGACTTGATTCTCTCCGGCACACCCAATTAGACGCCACTGAATCACGCTGATGCTCCCGCCTCACGAACCAAGGCTTCCTCGTGTGGCCAGGCCGCAATTAACAGAACCTTCCCAGTATCGGGTGAAATGTATATGTAATATAACTGCTCGCGGCGTTTCACCTCATAAAAGCCCGCCCGTTTGGGGTCAGGAGTTACAATGGCACCGCCAGCCAACGCATCGCGAAGCTGCATGATCATTCTCTGCGAGTGATTTCTCAAGTCTTCGATTTCTAACCCGCGCTCTAAACACATCACCATGGGTCCCTCCAGCGCTTTTATCGTCTCTCACTTGATATTACGTTAGCGCAAAGATGAAAGTTCCAACTGTGCCTGGCCGTGCGCCCTGATTGTTTCGATATGGAGCAATCTCCGGGTTAAGACCGTCCCAAAAAGTATTCCGGCGTTAACTCTTAATTAGTCACTTGCGCGCCGCCCCTAAACTTGCAATAGTTCGGGGACGCGCGAGGGCCTGTTCATCGTGAAGAAAAAAAAGAAGAGAGCAAAGAAGTCGAATCGCATGCGCCATGATAGAAGGCGGAAACACCAGCACTGGCAGGTCACCGTGTTTTACCATGACGGCGAAAGATTCGCCCGTGTCTACATTGACCGCGAGCGCGCTCAGCGTTTTGCCCAACGGCAGAAGAAATCTCCGATCGTCAAAGCCGCCCGGATTCTTGAGGTGGATTAAGGACAAGTCGCGCGTTCCCCCTGCGCGACCCGGTCTTCATTTGCTCGTGCGACACTCGCTACGCTGGAAGCTTGTTCGAGTGTTTGCGCCATGCTATAAATAATTGGGAATTACAGGGTTCTCATCCGAGCGGGATTCGTATAGTGGTAGTACGCCACCTTGCCAAGGTGGAGGCGAGAGTTCGATTCTCTTATCCCGCTCCAGTTATCTTCGCCTCTTGAGCTGCTTTCTATGCTTTGATGTCGAATTTGCACGTCTGCTTCCTGCCACGTTTGCGCGGCACCCTCCCAGGCAAAGAGTTAATAGTTATTGTCCGCGACCGATTGGTTGGGATATGCTCCCTCGGCTGTTCCCCGGATTACACCGGGGCTTGGATCCAGCCCGTCTGACAAACTCAACCCCAACAGGAACATCCGAACTCTCTCGGATGGCGTAGTAACAATAGAAGCGGTTGCAGTCCAAACTCAATAGGAGGTAATTCGGGAAATGACAAAATCGAAGAAAGCTCTAGTTGCTGGCGCGGCACTTGCGGGTCTCTTGGCTGGCACAGGCGCGACAATTCAAGCATCCAATCTTCTGTCCGGTGTGAGGCTTGCTGCTCAATCCGATCAGAAGCCCGCGGACGCCACGGCCAAGGAAAAGCACGCTTGCAAGGGTCAGAATTCTTGCAAGGGCAAGGGTGGATGTAAATCGAGCGACAACGGCTGTAAGGGCAAGAACTCTTGCAAGGGCAAGGGTGGTTGCGCAACAGACGGTTCAAAGATGCCGGAATAACGCTCCTCGGAGCGTTTGCAGCAAAGCAAAAGTTGTCCTGCCTGGGGCCGGACTTCGCTGTACCGGCCCTCGACACTTCTTCTGCATCTTCGGAGTCCCAAATGCCGGCGAATCGGTTTAACAATTTTACTGATTATGGAATCGGGATTGGTTTGCGCGCGCCGCATTACCATCACATTCTCACGCGCAAACCGGTGGTGGACTGGTTTGAGATCATTTCCGAAAATTTCATGATCGATGGCGGGCGGCCCCTGCACATCCTCGATCAAATCCTGGAACAATACAAAGTGGTGCAGCATGGCGTTTCCATGTATTTCGGCTCGGCCGAGCGCCCGAACAAAGAACATCTTCGCCGCCTGAAGACGTTGGTGCAGCGTACCAAGACGCCCTGGCTATCGGACCATCTCTGCTGGGGAAGCGTCGATGGCCGCTATACCCACGATCTTCTGCCCATGCCCTACACTTTTGAAGCTGCGCGAATCACCGCGCAAAAAGTTCGAGAGGTTCGCGATTTTGTGGAAGTGCCCGTGGTGGTGGAGAACGTGAGCAGCTACGCGGAATTTCACGTTTCCGAAATGACGGAGTGGGAATTCCTGAACGAAGTGGTCGAACGAGCCGACTGTGGAATTCTCCTGGATGTGAATAATATTTACGTGTCTTCGCGGAATCACAGCTTCGACCCCTACACCTACGTCAACAGCGTCCCGGCCGAGCGAGTCGCCCAGATCCACATTGCGGGTCATTCAAAATACAAGAAGTACATTCTCGATACCCACGATCATCCCGTGATCGATCCCGTTTGGAAATTGTACGAGCGCGCCATCGAACGCGTCGGCCACACGGCTACTCTGCTCGAGTGGGACGACAGCATCCCTTCCTTTGACGAAGTTCACGACGAGGCTTTGAAGGCCAATCGATTCCTGGCAAGCGCATCGCTGGCAAAAGCGGTATGAAGCTGCTAAGCATTCAACGCCGCATGGCTCGCGCAGTGATGACCCCGCTAACGCCTTCCGAACGCATGCGCTCGACCGCGCCCGATGGCCGCTCGATGCGCGCTGTAGCCTCTCAGATCATCAAGCCGAACTCTCGGCTGACGTCGTTCGAACGCCTCGAAATCTATAACCGGCAATATTGGTTCCGTGTGCTGGCAGGTTTTGCCGAGGATTTTCCTGGCTTGCGCGCCGTGCTCGGAGGAAATCGCTTCGATCGCATGGCGCAGGCCTATCTCACCGATTGCCCCTCGCAATCGTTTACTCTGCGCAACTTGGGTTCGCGCTTGGAATCCTGGCTGCGAAAAAAACCAGCATGGACCGCCGGGCGCGGAAACCTGGCTCTCGATATGGTTCGCCTGGAATGGGCTGATATTGAAGCCTTCGATGGCGGCGCCGAGCCCACGCTCAAACCGGAAGACCTCGCGTCAGCGAACCCCGCGAAACTCCGCTTGCGCCTGCAACCGTATGTACAGCTTCTCGACCTGCGTTACCCCGTTGATGACCTGTTGCTGGAAGTTCGCAAAGGGGACGATGACACCGAGGTCGCCAGCAATGCTTTCAGCGAGCGCCACCACCAGAAACGAGTTTCAGCCGTGGCGAAATTGAAACCCAGTCCGATCTTTTTGGTCGTGCATCGCATCGACGACTCTGTTTATTTTCGCCGGCTTCATCGCGAGGAGTTCGCCATTCTGAGCGCTCTTCGCAGCGGCAAGCCGCTCAAGGCTGCGGTGGAAAGCGCTTTGAGAGCGAGCTCAATTCCTGCCGACGAACGCGCAGCCAACGTGCAGCACTGGTTTCAAACCTGGGCGGCGCTCGGCTGGTTCTGCCGCTTCGACGAAAAAAAATCGAGACCGCATCGCTCGACAAGGTCGCAGAAATCAAAAGCCCAAGCATGAGAACTCAGGCGAATCCAATTCAACGATTGTATGACGGCTTTGTAAGAGTCGTTTCCAGCCTCCAATCGCCGTTTTTGCTGGCCATTCGTTTATATTGGGGATGGCAGCTCTCTCAAAATGGGTGGGGTAAACTCCACAATCTATCTCACGTCACGCAATTCTTCGTAAGCCTGGGACTGCCGGCGCCGGCCTTCACCGCGACTTTTGTTTCGTCATTTGAATTTGTGGCCGGAATTCTGCTCGCCCTCGGCCTGCTGTCGCGAATCGCAGCTCTGGGCATCGTCATTGATATGTTCGTGGCGTATTGGGCGGGGGATAGGGCGTCGCTGCTTGCGTTCTTCTCGGATCCTGACAAGTTTTCCAACGCCGCCCCGTTTATCTTTCTGTTCGTAGGCCTGATCATTCTGATTTTCGGTCCGGGCAAACTATCCCTCGACACGCTCTTTGATCGCGTGATTCGAAAAAGAAAATATTCAGAGTCCGGGGAGATCGGTTCCTCCGCTACGTGACGGCCGCCGGATGAAATGACGGCCGCCCGATTCATGAAACATCATGCGAACACGAATTCCAACACGTGCCGGCGCGTAGTTCTTCTATGCCTGTTCGTGTTCTTCTTGGTCGCCGCAGGCGCTTTTCCGGCTGACGACATGACCTCGACAATCGTTATCGGAAATTCGCGAATAGATGTCGTCGTTGAGAAGGGCTCGCTCGAAGTCTCCAAGGAAGAGCTGCTCAGGTGGGTTCAGTGGGCGGCGGAATCCGTAAGCGCCTATTATGGCCATTTTCCAATCCCGCATGTTCTGCTGCGCATCATTCCGGCTGATGGAAAAGGTGTTCGCAACGGCCGCACTTTTGGGGAAAAGGGCGGATTCATCACCATTCACGTCGGCAGTAACACGACTTCCGAGGATCTCGGCACCGACTGGATGCTGACTCATGAAATGGTACACCTCTCTTTTCCGTCCGTTGCCGACAACCACCATTGGATCGAAGAGGGAATCTCAACTTACGTGGAGCCGATCGCGCGCGTAAGAGCGAAGCACATGGACGCGACGGAAATGTGGTTCGAACTGGTGAGAGACCTCCATCAGGGACTTCCCGCCGCCGGAGATAAAGGTCTCGACCACACGCACACCTGGGGACGAACGTATTGGGGCGGAGCGCTATTCTGTTTCCTCGCGGATATTGAGATTCATCAGAAAACGGCGAACCGAAAAGGTCTGGACGATGCGCTACGCGGCATCCTCGCTGCGGGCGGAGACATCCGGCAGGACTGGCCATTGGAAAAAGCTTTGGATATTGGAGACCAAGCCACCGGCGTGCCGGTTTTGCGGCCGCTTTATGAAAAGATGAAAGATCAACCCTACGACGTCGATCTCCCCGCGATATGGACGGAATTGGGTGTCGAACGAGCCGACGGAAAAGTTCGCTTCCTGGATACTGCGCCGCTGTCGCAAATGCGCGTCGCAATCACCTACGGTTCGGCTGGATCTGGATCGGCTGCCGCCTCGCCCATCAGCATACTTGCGGGCGACACAGCCATGAAGTTTCCGCAAAGATAAAGCTCAGACCTATTTCGTCTTCATCACGTACACGCCGTCCCAGCCCGCTTCCGGCGCTTCTTCCATGAATTCCACCGCGCGCTCTAGAAATGCCTGCGTGGGGCCATCGTCAGGATACGTTGTCAGAACTTGCGCGAATCTGTCCGACGCTTCCTGCCAGTCTTGGTTTCGGTAAGCGGCCATGGCGTGCTCGAACTGAGTCAGCAGAGTTTCGTATTTATGCTTTTCTGCTATCACGTCCATCAGCTCGTAGATATTCACCGGCTGGTTCTTTCCCTTCACCTTTATTTTGTCGAGTTCGCGGCAGACAAACTGCGATGCCACTTGCCTGTAAGTTGCCTCGCTGATCACCAGCTTCGAATGATACAGCTTGGTGATTCCTTCCAGGCGCGAAGCCAGGTTCACATTGTCTCCCATCACCGTCCAGGACAGCCGCCTCGCTGAACCCATGTTTCCGACGTTCACCGGGCCGGTGTTCAGTCCTATTCCAACGGCGATTGGGGGCCGTCCTTCGCGGCGCAACTTGGCGTTCAGTTTTTCCAAGCCGCGCACCATTTGCAGCGCGCAGTTGCAACTGCGGAAGGCATGATCGTGCTGCGGGTACGGCGAGCCCCAGAAGGCCATGATGGCGTCACCGATATATTTATCCAGCGTCCCTTGATAAGAAAAAACAATCTCGGTCATAGCCCCAAAGTATTCGTTCAACAGTTGCACCAGTTCGTCCGGCGTCAGTCCCTCGGAGAGTGTCGTAAATCCGCGAATATCGCTGAACATGATGGTGAGCTCTTTCATCTCACCGCCGGGCCGGATGTATTTCTCAGGATCCTTTTCGATGAGTTCGATTACGCCAGGCGACAAATATTGCGAAAAAGTTTTGCGAATCAGCCGTTTTGCGCGCTCCTCGCGAATCATCCGAAAACTCGTGATCACCGCGTAGTTCAACGCCAGAGTGCCGGCCGGAATCACAAAACTGAGCCATCTTCCCTTGTCGGCAAAACTGAAATAAACGAATACGGCAAACGCAGCCAGCGTTACCAGCATTAGTACGGTGGAATACAGCGGCGTGATGCGGCTGAACAGAAACCCAAAAAGCAGCCCGAAAATCAGGATAAAACCTATATCCACTATCTCCTCGTCAAATCCGCGCGTAAGAAATCCCCGGCCTTTCTCATCGCTATGCAGCAGGTTGTCGATAATGTTCGCGTGTACCTCGACCCCCATGTAATCCGCATCCAGCCAGGGAGTGTTGCGCACGTCCCCGATGGCCACGGCTGTAGCGCCAACCAGAACGATCTTGTCCCGAAATGCATCCGGCGGAGTAGCTCCGCTGATTACATCCGCCATCGAATAGTGTTGATAGGTGTTGTAGGGGCCGGTGTAATTGATCAGCGCGGTACCGTTGCGCGACGGCCGCAGAAGATGTCGCCCGAATTGGATTCGCTCCAATCCGTTTTCCGAGACGTAGGCCACGATATCCTGATCGGGAATATTTTCGTATTCGCGTATGACCTGCAGCGGGAGAGAAGGGAAGAAATCCAGATCCCGGTAGCGAATCACCAACGACCCGTGCCTCAGAGTCCCGTCAGCATCTGGATTAATATTCAAGAAACCGTAAGAAGCCGCCGCTTCCGCAATTTTCGAAATATTTGCTTCCACACCTGCGGCAACTGTCCCACCGGCTTTGATCCACGCTTTGCCCATGTCCACGGCTTTTCCGTCTTTGGACTTAGCCGGCACAACTTGGGGAAATGATTTGGCCCACACGATGTTGTAATACTCTTCCGCTGACTGCGCACTAGCGGCTTTGGCTCGTTCCGGATCAAGGAATATATGGCCCAGAATTACGTTGCCGCCGCTCTTCAGCGCTGCAGCAAAAGCCGCATCCTGATCGCTCGCAATTTCCAGCTCTTTTACCTGCTTCAAGACATTCGGTGACAGCGAAGGACCGATGTTTTGCTGTAATTCTTTCAGCGCCTGCACCGCCGAGTTGCTTTCCGGAGTCGGGAACGTTGCGTCAAAGGCGATAACGCGAGCGCCGTCGGCATTCAATCGATTGACTAGAAGTGCGTAGTCCTTCCGTGGCAGGGGAAAAGAATTGATTTTTTGCAGCGTGTTTTCGTCGATACCTACAATCACGATGCGGCTGTCCGGCGGACGCTTGCCGCGCAACTCGAACCGCATGTCCAGCGAACTCTGCTCGATATTCTGGAGAAAAACGAAGCCGGCGCGGTTGTCCGCACTGAGGCCGGAGAACGCGAACAGCGCGAGTCCCGCCAGGGTCACCAGCAGGGCCAGGCCCAAGTCGATTTGGCTACGCGAGAACTCTCTCAGCCACGCCGACCACCGCTGTGCCTTCAGTTTCATAAGCATCGCAACCGCGAAGCAGCCTTCGCGGAAGTTCTTCTTGGCCGACTGAGGCGGTATTCCTGCGAACTATCCGCAATGCCTGTTATTTAACGCCGTTGGATGCGTTAGCCCTTGTTTTCGGCGGCGTAGTGTTGCCGGTGCCCTCTGCAAGACCCACGCTGAGCCCCACCGCGATCGCAGTTCCGATCAGAAGATTTCGCAGCACATGGCTATGAGCCTGATACGTGGGAGGCGCATTCTCATTCGTATCCGTTGCCAACTGGCTGCTTTGTTTTACCGCTGGCGGCGTTGACTCGGTTTGAAAACCGCCCGGAGGAATGTGTGAGACGATTTCTACCATTTGTCCGGCGCCCACGCTGATCGAATTGCCATTCGAACTTTGTCCCGAGTTGTTCTGCGCTTGAGCGTTGGCCCTCGGCGTCACCAGCACGGTTCCTTCGTAACAAATGACAGTTGTCTTGCCGTGCTCGAACGCGGCGTAGAAGTGCGTGCCAATTACGCCAATGACGGCGTTGGGAGTCGTCACCTCGAATTTGCCCCCCGGCTTGGTGATCTTCACTACCTGGCTCCGCATCTTGCCAAAATTCATTTCAAGCGAAGTCTGCTGGGATGCGCCGTCGTGCTGCACGATGCGCAGCTCGGTATCCGAACCCAGGCTCACAATCGAACCATCATCTAAGCCGGCCCGGACGCGCCCTGAATGCGCGGTCTTCAGCAGGTCATTCCATTGCAGTTGGTCCTGCACCTTGGCAGGCTGCGCGTTGCGGCTAGCTGCCGGAATAAGCGCATTGATCTGACCGGCATGCTGTCCCGTGGACTGCGGACTGGCCTGCACCGGAAAGGAACAGAGTAGCAAGCAAAGTGGCCCCACAAGGAGCTGTTTAAGTGAGTTCATGTTATTTCCTATTTTGAAATGAGCTTCGTAACTCCAATTTTCGCAGAGGCCTTCGGGAAGTCAACGTGGGAAGAAGAGGAGTGTCGCCAAAACGCTCACATCACATAAGAACGGTGGGTGGTCACTCTCCTATGCGGGTGGCCAACACGCCCTCCGCGTGTTAGAGTCTCCCTCCCAACCCTATGCTCGCGTATCTTTGCGGTCCCATCGAATTCGCCGAAGATGGCGGCAGACTCTGGCGTCGCAAGCTGGCGCCCTTCCTTCGGGACCAGCTCGGTCATCGCGTGTATGACCCGGCCGAAGACGAGAGAAAGAATCTTTCCGAGGAAGAAGCCGCTCACTTTCGCGAATGGAAAACCGCTGACCTCGACCGCTTCCGCCGCGCCGTGCGCAAGATCATCGCCTTCGATCTGGATCTGATAGAGAACAAGGCGGACTACGTAATCTGCTATTGGCCGTCGGAAAATGCGCACAGCGGCGGCACTTCCGCCGAGCTGACCGTGGCGCATCGCAAAGGCATTCCTGTGTATCTTGTCACGCCGATTGCAGTAGATCAGGTAAGCGGCTGGATGCTCGCGTGTTCCGATCAGGTGTTCGCGTCCATCGAAGGCTTGAAGGAATTTCTGGTAGCACGATTCGCTCGCGAGAAACAAACTCTACTCTGGAAATGATCTGGCGTTCGCTCGCCCCGCTCCGAACGTCCTTCCTACCAACGAAGCAGCGAAAAAGAGTACATCTCGTCAGCGGATGCCGTCCCTGATAGAATCCGCGCCGCATGGAAAAAATCATTATCGCCGTTGGCAGCACCCGCCGTCCAAAACTGGACGCAGTCTCGGAAGCTCTCACATCGTTCGGCCTCTTTCTCAGCGAGAACGGACAATTTGAGGTTACCGGAGTCGAGGTTCCGAGTGGTGTCCGCCATACGCCGTTAACACGTGAGGACCTGATGGCTGGCGCACGTCAGCGCACGGAAGCCCTCGAGCGCATCGCGAACCAAAAAAATGAACCTTGGAAATACTTCGTCGGCCTGGAAGGAGGCCTTGACGTCATTCGCGACGGCGACGCGCGTTGTGTCTTTCTCGAGAATTGGGCGTACGTAAAGGGTCGAAGTGGGCCGGGCTTTTTCGGCCTATCGGGCGGTGTGCTGCTCCCGGAGGCGCTCGCAAAGCGTGCAGTGGACGACGGCGTGGAGCTGTCCAACGCGATTGACGCTTTTGCCGGAGGCCACGGCATTCGCGACGCGCAAGGTGCTTGGGGCGTCCTTACGCGAAATATCATCACGCGTCAGGACGCTTTCCGCGTCGCCGTGATCAACGCCTTTGCGCCCTTTTTCAACCGCGCGATCTATTCGCCAGACTCGGAGCGCGAGTCGTTGTAGCCCCGGGGCAGTTATCCGACCTTCATATGTGCTAGCCTAATAACACAAGGGGGAAGCGTGGATATCGTCAAGGGCAACATGGGCTGGATCGAAGTGGTCGTCGGGCCGATGTTTTCCGGCAAGAGCGAAGAACTCATTCGCCGCCTGCGGCGCGCGGAAATTGCAAAACAGCGCGTTCAGATTTTCAAGCCGGTAATCGACCAGCGCTACGCCAAGAACGGAATCGTCTCCCACTCCGGCTTGGAGCTGGATTCGGAGCTGGTGCAAACCGGTGAAGATATTCTCTCGAAAGTCGCTCCGCGCACCGAAGTCGTCGGTATTGACGAAGCGCAATTTCTCGGTGAAAGCGTCGTGGAGAGCTGCGTAAAGCTCGCCGATCTCGGCAAGCGCGTGATCGTCGCGGGCCTCGATACCGATTTCATGGGCCGCCCCTTCGAGCCCATGCCGCGCCTCCTGGCCGTTGCGGAAGAAATTACAAAACTGCTGGCGATCTGCATGCGTTGCGGCAATCCTGCCGTGCATACGCAGAGGCTCGTGGCCTCGGAAGAGTTGATCGTCGTAGGCGCGGGCGGAATGTACGAAGCGCGTTGCCGGCGCTGCTTTGAGCCGCAGCTCGCATTACAGAAGATCGAAGAGGAGAAAGTGGCGCCGGCGCCGAAAGCTCGTGCAGCGGGTTGATTTGCCGTTCGCTCTGCAACCATCCGCCCCCGCGAAGAATCCATATTCACCTGAGCGGCAAAAAGCCCTAAAATAGGTGCTGGTCAGGCTGCCATGTATATCCGCCAAATTATTCTCCTTGGGGCCGCGCTTGCTATCAGCGCGGACCGAGCCGACATCAATCGTTATCGCACGCCCGTGCTTCCCGACGCTCCCGGCCTGAACTCTTTGCCGGTCTCCGGCCGCTCTACTGATTTGTTCCGCCCGGCCGCTTTCATCTCCGTGGTCGAGCAGGCGCCCAACAAGCAAACGTCGCTGCAACCCCAGTCGCGCCTCGAAATCGTCCGCTACGTCTCGGGGGAGTTTGCGAAAGTCGTGTCGCCGATTCCTGCGGGAAGAAAAGGATTCAGAATCCCGGTCGGCCAGAAACTGGATGACAAAGAACTCAGAAATGCCCTGCGTCACGACGGCGCAGCGGTAAATACAGGCGAAACCGTCCAAGTCACGAATATTGAATTTCGCGCGAAAGAAATAGTCGTGCAGGTGAACGGCGGCGCAAGAAAACACTTCAATTTGCGCGAGCACGTTCAGATTAGCGCCGGAGGTTCCACGACCCCGCTGCCGTCCGGCCCGCAACAAAGGCCCGGTGGGACGCTGATTCTTGATTACGGCAAGCCTGTCCCGGACATGAGCGCCGATGATGTGATGACCGCGCTGCAAGCCTTCCTGAGTTTTTCCAAGGAGCAATCCGCCGCGGTGAACTGGGTGGATACATTGCCGCCGCAGTTTAGAGACGCAATCAAAGATCAAAAAGCCGTTGCGGGCATGGACCACGAGATGGTGCTTGCGGCTCTGGGACGGCCGGATCACAAAGTACGCGAGCGCGATCCGGACGGCACGGAGACGGAAGATTGGATTTACGGCAATCCTCCCGCACGCACAGTCTTTGTCACCTTTACCGGGGATAAGGTAATCCGCGTAAAGGAATTCGATTGACCGCGTTGACTTTTCTCGTTCTGCGCCCTAGCATCACCGTTCGTAAATACCTGCGGACGGATTTGTCTCTGTCCGTATCCATCGCGTGTGCCCGGAGGGCGAATGTCGATTAAGGTCGGAATTAACGGGTTCGGACGTATCGGTCGCAATATTTTCCGCGCCGCGATGGAAGATCCTGCCATCGAAATTGTAGCCGTCAACGACATCACCGACTCCAAAACCCTGGCACATCTGCTCAAATACGATTCAATTTTGGGCAACCTTCCTAATAAAGTCACGCATACGGAAGACACCATCGCGGTGGACGGCAAAGCATTTAAGGTTTTCCGCGTGAAGGATCCCGGAGAAATTGATTGGACATCCGTGGGCGCATCCATCGTCGTTGAATCCACTGGGCTTTTCACCGCAGGAGCCAACGCGCGCAAGCACATCCGCGGCTCGGTGAAAAAAGTAATTATTTCCGCTCCGGCCACGGATCCGGACGCCACCTTCGTTCTCGGCGTGAACGACAAATCCTACGATCCGGCGAAGCATCACGTCATTTCTAACGCGTCTTGTACCACAAACTGCCTCGCCCCCGTCGCCAAGGTGATTCATGAAACCTTCGGAATAAATGTCGGAACCATGACCACCATCCATTCCTACACCAATGATCAGAAACTTCTCGACCTGCCGCATCCGGACCTCCGGCGCGCGCGAGCCGCCGCGCTTTCCATGATTCCTACCTCCACTGGCGCCGCGAAAGCTCTTCACCTCGTAATTCCCGAACTCAAGGGAAAGCTGGATGGTTTTTCGCTGCGCGTGCCCACGCCCAATGTTAGCGTCGTGGATTTGACGGTTATGACGGACAAGCCCGCGACGGTCGAGACCGTAAACGCGGCACTGAAGAAGGCAGCCGAAGGCCCGATGAAGGGCATCCTGGCCTATACCGATGAAGAATTGGTCTCCATCGACTTCCGCGGCAATCCGCATTCTTCAATTGTGGATTCCGGCTACACGCGCGTGGTCGGCACCAACTGCGTGAAGATCCTCGCGTGGTACGACAACGAGTGGGGCTACTCGAGCCGCTGCCGCGACTTGATTAAAATTCTTGCCGCGCGGCTCTGATTTTCCTGACAACAGACATTGCAACCCGTCATCAGCGCTGCAAGTATGAATAAGCTATCCATTCGCGATCTTGAAATGTCCGGCAAACGCGTGTTCATCCGCGTGGACTTTAACGTCCCGATGGACGGCGCGAAGATCGAGGACGACACCCGCATCCGCGAAACTATCCCGACGTTGCGCCTCGCAATCGACCGCGGCGCGCGGCTTGTCCTCGCATCTCATCTCGGCCGCCCCAAAGGCAAAATCGATCTGAAGTACAGTCTTGCGCCTGTCGCAGCCCGCCTGAGCGAACTTCTTGGCCGGCCGGTCGCGTTTGCCGGCGATTGTGTGGGCGCGGATGCCGAAGCGAAAAGCAAAGCGTTGCGCGACGGAGAAGTGCTGCTTCTTGAGAATGTCCGGTTTCATCCGCAGGAAGAAGCCAACGACCCGGACTTTTCGCGCCGGCTAGCGCAGTTGTGCGACCAGCTTTTCGTCTGCGACGCATTTGGTTCCTCGCATCGCGCCCACGCCTCCGTTGTCGGCATAACCAAGTTTGTCCGCCAGGCCGCGGCGGGCCTGCTGATGGAAAAGGAACTCACTTACCTCGGAAAAGCGGTATCGAATCCGGACCGCCCGTTCGTTGCCATTCTCGGTGGCGCAAAAGTTTCCGACAAAATTGAAGTTGTGCAGAATCTGATGAAACTCGCGGATGCCATGCTGATCGGCGGCGCCATGGCCTACACATTTCTAAAATCGCAAGGTCTCCCGGTGGGGAAGTCCCTGGTCGAAAACGACAAGCTGGACCTTGCGCGGAATCTTCTCGAAGAAGCGCGCCGCCGCAATTTCCGTTTTGTTCTCCCCGTGGATCATGTTCTCGCTGAATCGCCCGACTCCGCCTCCTCTCGCGTCACGGACATCGCACAGACTCCGGAAAACTTGATGGGCCTCGACATTGGTCCAAAAACTATCGCGCTCTTCAATCAGGAAATTGCCGCCGCCCGCACGATTGTGTGGAACGGTCCAGTGGGCATGTTCGAGAAACCCGCATTCGCTCAAGGTACTCTGGCCATTGCGCGCGCCGTCGCTGCGGCATCCGCTGCTGGCGCTACTTCAATCGTCGGCGGCGGGGATTCCGTCGCCGCAGTCGAACGGTCCGGCCTAGCTTCAAAAATTTCCCACATCTCCACGGGTGGCGGCGCCTCTCTCGAATTTCTTGCCGGCAAAAAACTTCCCGGCGTCGAAGCGCTTACGAACAAATCCGAAAGCCGGAAGGAAAATTAAATTGTCCCGCCGCCCCGTCATCACCGGCAATTGGAAGATGTACAAAACGCAGGCGCAAACGCGCGAGTTCTTTGCCGCATTCAAGCCCCTCGTCGCCAACTCCCGGCATTGCGAAATCATCATTGCGCCTCCGTTCACGGCGCTTTCTGTGGCCGTGGAGGCCGCAGCCGGCACTGCGATTGCCATTGCTGCGCAGAACGCGCACTGGGAACGCGAAGGCGCTTTCACCGGCGAAATATCCATGTCCATGCTTGTGGAAGCAGGCTGCCGCGCCGTAATTATCGGCCATTCAGAGCGCCGGCAATACTTCGGAGAAACCGACGAATCCGTAAATCGTAAGCTGGGCGCCGCGCTCCAGGCTGGACTCACTCCCATCGTTTGCGTCGGCGAATCAGCCGCCGAGCGCGACGCAAATCTGACCCACGCCGTGCTGAAACGCCAGTTTGAGGGCGGCTTGCACGCGTTGACCGATGCGGACTTCTCGCGTATTCTCTTAGCTTACGAACCGGTTTGGGCCATTGGTACCGGGCGGACTGCGACGCCGGAAATTGCGGCCGCTGTTCACCGCTTTTTGCGCGAACTCGCCGCCAAGCAGTTTTCGCCGGAATGCGCCTCCGCTCTTCGTATCCTCTACGGCGGAAGCGTCAAGCCTGACAACATAAAAGGGTTGATGGCGCAGGAGGAGATTGACGGCGCGCTGGTCGGTGGCGCGAGC
>JBEKSN010000018.1:0-29850 GCA_049517055.1 Candidatus Acidiferrales bacterium
CCTTCGAAAGGTCGGCCTGTCCCAGGAAATAGTGGTCTTTCACCGGAACCGCGCCCATGTCTTTGTCAGGTTTCATGTCCTGAATATAGGTTTCAATTACGGGATTGAAACGCCGGATGGTTGCGATCTCTTCATGCTCCCGGGCGATTACGCGATCGATCGCCTGATCGACGGTAGTCGCGGGCCCGGCCGTGGCCCCAGCCTGCGGCTGGGTTTGATCGGCTGTCTGCGGCGCCTGTGCCGATGCCACGCCGGTCAAGCCGGCAGCCAGCAATACCGTAAGACAGAAACTTTTCCACGTCTCCATTGCCGTTCCCCCTATCAATATGCCAATTCGAATACGATGTGGACGATGGCGGTTGAGTCCACTGGTTGGCCGTCCTGTTGGGCCGGGCGAAAGCGAATCTGGCGCGCAGCGGCCTGCGCGGAATCATCCAAACCGTACCCCAGCCCTTGCACCACACGCTGAACTTTCACTTCTCCCGAAGCTGTGAAAACAACTTGCAGCGATACTTCTCCTTCGATTTTCTTGGTGCGAGCTTCATCGGTATAAGCCGGTTTCGGCTTAGAAATAATTTCAACGGGCGTGGTTTTCGACACAACGGAGGCTTGCTTTACTTTCGGCCCCGCTGCCACCGCATGTTCATCCGCAAACCCACCTTGTTGCACGCTTCTCTGTCCGCTGCCACCAGGACTGCCAGTAGCAACGCCATTGCCAAAGCCTGTGCTGGCAATCACTCCCTTTGCTCCCTTGGATCCGCCGGTGCCATTGCCGGTACCTGGGCCGGGAGGAAGATCGAAACTGCCTTTCACCGCAATATTTGCTGCACGATTCGTTTTACCGTTAGCGGCCACTCCGTCCGGATCGCCGAACCCGCCGGTCTGAACGTCTTCCCGTGGCTTCCGGAGAGTCGGGATGGCAGAACTCCCCATTGAGACGGGAGGGTTCTGATCTGGGAATGCTTTAGCGACTATTTTGGTATCTCAACCACTACCGGCTTTGGAGGCTCAACAACCTTCACAACCTCACGCTTGATCGGAATTGGCTTTACCGGTTGGACTGGTTGTGGTTTCCAGGCAACTACCGGAGGCGCCTCGATCGGCATGGTCCAGTAGCGCTGAACCATGCTCATCTTCTGGGGCATCAGCATTGGGATTATCACCAATGCCGCTACCGCAAGGCATTGCAATCCAAACCCGGCACTGAACAAATCCCAGCGAGGCTGCGCCTCGGGGAGCAACGATTCATTGAAGACAGCCCGTCTAATCCGCGCCATAGCTTTTCACCAAGTTCCCCGTTTCTCATTTGAACTGCGTCGACACAGAAGTACAGCTGACAGTATTTAGTACTAGGCCGGGGAGTTGTCGTGAATAGGACTCAAGTACTATTCTATCCCGAGTCGTGTTGAAAGCGATAACCCAGTGCATCTCGGTTGCCAGAAGGTAAGCTAACCGCTTGTGGCGAACCCAAGAAATGTGCACGCACAGGTCGCCCTGCTTTACAAATCTAACCCGGCTGGGGAGGCTAGGTTGCAGAAATTCCAATCTTGGTTTCGAAAAGCAAGGGCACGGGCCTGGGAGGCCGTGCCCTATCTCAAGACACATCCTCTATACACGCGTCTTGTTTCAGCTTTATGACAACTCTGCCTTACTGCTGCGGCTCCACGACAACATATCTCGTGACGCCTCTGTTGTTCACCAGCAGAAGTACGGGCTGCTTATTTGCTCCCGCCATCGCTTGTTGATAATCGGAAGTGCTGCTGATTGACTTGTGGTTGACTTCTTGGATGACGTCACCCTGACTGAGACCGGAAGCAGCAGCCGGGCTTGACGGATCCACAGAGCTTACAACTACTCCGCGTGTTCCAGCCGGCAAACTGAGCTGCTGAGCGATGTCGGAAGTGAGATCCTGCACCTGAATACCTTCCAGCAGAGTAGCCCCGGTTGCTTCACCGGAAGCCTGCTTATCGTCGTGCTCGTCCAACTCGGCGAGCTTAAGGGAGACATCTTGTGTCCCGCCGTTGCGCCAGATTTGTAGTTTTACGTTCGTACCCGGCGCGAACTGCGCGATTTGAACCTGAAGCTGGTTCGGCGCATCTACGGTCTCACCGTTAAGTTGAAGAATCACATCTCCTTTCTTCAACCCTGCGTTAGCTGCAGGCGTATTGGGGGCCACGTCTCCCACCAGAACACCGCCTCCTTGCTTCAGACCGAATGCTCTCGCGAGTTCGGGTGTGACTTCCTGGATGTGAATTCCCAGATAGCCGCGAACGACCTTGCCGTGCGTCAGAATCTGATCCATTACCGGCTTAGCCATGCTCACGGGAATCGCAAAACCGACTCCTTCATTTCCGCCTTCGCCACCGTTTCCGCCGTGAGAAAGAATGGCGGTATTGATACCGACGAGGTTGCCGTGAATGTCAATCATCGCGCCACCGGAATTGCCGGGGTTGATGGCTGCATCCGTCTGGATGAAGTTTTCATAGTTTTCGATACCAAAGCCGCCGCGTCCGGTTGCGCTCACGATTCCCATGGTGGCCGTCTCGCCAACTCCAAATGGATCGCCAATCGCGAAAATCAGATCCCCAACCTGCAATTGGTTCGAATCGCCCAACGGCAGAGTTGGCAACCTCGTGGCGTCAATCTTCAATACCGCGATGTCCGTCTTCGGATCAGTTCCAATCACCTTGGCTTGAAACTCACGCTTGTCGCTGAGGAAGACCTTGATATCAGTCGCACCCTCGACCACGTGATTGTTCGTAAGAATTGTTCCATCGGAACTAACGATGACGCCCGAGCCTAGGCTCTGCTCTCGCATCGGACGGCCTTGGCCTTGCCCAAATTGATCGCCAAAAAACTGGCGAAACATGGGATCGTTGAATATCGGAGACTGCTGGTTCCGTCCGGGCTTTACGACCTTCGAAGAGCTGATATTGACGACCGCGGGAAGCGCGGGCTTAAGAACTGCGGAAAAGCCATTAGCGAAATTCCCCAAACTTACAGGCAGCGCATTCTGCGTGATTGCGATCGGAGCGCCCGGGGCGCCAAAAACCGTATGACCTGTCCAATTTTTGTAACCTTGCGAAAGGAGGGCGCCTCCCGCAAGCGCCACGAGGACCACGACGGTGGCCACCCAGTGACGGATTTTCAACACTTTGCTTTCCATGACTATCTCTCTCCTATGTATTGCTTGCCTCGTCTGGCGCGTAAAGTCGCGATCCGCGAGTTATTATATTTGACGTATCACGGCTCGATTGGTATTTAGCGCTCTTGCCGGGAGTCCGATCCGGAATTCCCATCCTATGTAGATGCAGGAACTATACTTGCGGTCTCCTGTTAGAATTCACTAGAGCAGATCGAAAGCATTATGCTAGATGTTCCCGGTCAATAGCGCATATAAATGTTCCCAGCGAACTCGTTGAGGGAGCGTCTGACGATTTTGGCCAACAAAGTCTCGCCCGAAATTCCGCACGGTTCGGGGACCATCCATATCTGAAAGGGGTTCCGCAGAAATGAGACGAAGAATATTTGCGTTTGCTTGCGCCGTGGCTCTTATTTTTGTGATAGCGCGGCCTGCAGTTTCCGCACCTGGACAGTCCGCAACGGGGAGTTCCGCCCAACCCGATGACGGAGCTCTCAAGGCGCTGGCTGATGTCGCCGGCGCCGGAATGATGAAGACCGACACGTATGAGAATCTCCGCGAGCTGAGCGACGATATCGGCGCTCGCGTGACCGGCTCGCCCGAAGCGGCCAAGGCCATAGCCTGGGGCATTGAAAAAATGAAGAGTTTCGGACTTGAGAACGTCCACGCGGAAACATGGCAGATTTCGCGCGGCTGGACGCGGATTTCCGCCAGTGCCGAGATGATCTCTCCAATTCGTCGTCGCCTGATGATCGATGCCATGGGTTGGGTGGGCTCAACTCCCGTCGGAGGCGCGGAAGCCGACGTCCTGCCGGTCAATTCATACCAGCTCGAAGACGAAATGAAGAACCCGGCAAGCTGGAAAGGGAAAGTGCTGCTCATCGTTCACAAAGGCGAAGCGCCAAGAGATCAGATGGCTAGCTTCGCGAAGTTCGGAGTCTTCCTGAAGGCAGCCCACGATGCGGGAGCAATAGCGGTTATCGGCGGCCAGGGCGGAAACGCCGCACAAGGCATGCATCTGACGCATACGGGCGCTCTCGGCTTTGACACGTACTACGACATTCCGGTGGTCAGCATGGCGGCGGAGGATCAGCAGCAGCTTGAACGCTATTTGGAACACGGCAAAACGGTGCGTTTGAAAATCAACGTGCAAAATAGAGTAACGGATGGCGCAGTCGAAACTGCCAATGTCGTCGGCGACATTCGCGGCACCGAACACCCCGAGCAAATCGTTGTGGTCGGGGGCCATCTTGATTCGTGGGATTTGGCGTCTGGTGCTACCGACAACGGGTTTGGCGCCACCGCCGCGCTGGGCGCAGCACAAGCCATAATGAAGTCTGGACACAAGCCGCGACGGACGATTCGCTTCGTGTTGTTCACCGGAGAAGAAGAAGGCTTGCTGGGTTCGATTGCCTATGTGAAAGCTCATCAGAGCGAAATGGCCAATCACATCGCAGCCGTGATTCTTGATAACGGGCAAGGGCCGATCGTCGGCTTCCAGCTCGGAGGGCGCGCGGATCTGATCCCTGACGTTCAGAAATTCGCCACTTCGCTACAGTCCTTCGGGGATATAAAAGTAGATGACGACGTTGAATTCGATACCGATACAGGTCCCTTCATTTTGGCGGGACTGCCGGGAATCAATCTCGATCAGAATTCACCGGAATATAGATACACGCACCATTCCCCGGTGGACACGTTCGATAAAGTGCAGGCCGATATTCTGGATCGCGACGCCACGGTGATGGCGCTAACCGCATATTGGATCGCCGATCGTCCGGAGCGGCTCGCGAGCCCGTGGCCGCGGGAAAAGACGGCGCAGATGCTGGTAGATAAGCGGCAAGATGCAGTGCTGAAGCTTTTTGGATTGTGGCCGTTTGGGGATCTGGGAAAATAGCAACCAGTTCAGCGCAGAAACTAACTTATTTGCTGATAAGCCGCGCGATGCAGAAGGCTGCCGCTGCGGCAAGACCTCCGACCAGGACGGTCTGCAAGCCGCCGCGCAACGGCTTCACCCCGGTGTAATGCCCTTTGATCGCGCCGAAAAAGAAGAGTGCCAGCAGCGTCACTCCAATCGAAACCCAGAGCGCGTCCATCACGTTCTTCATCATTATGTAAGACGCTAGCGGAATAAGGCCACCCACGATGTAAGACGCTGCGATCGTTCCGGCACTGCGGCCCGCGCGCGTGGGATCCGGCGGTTCCAAACCAAGCTCGAAACGCATCATAAAATCCACCCACTTTTTCTGGTTTGATGTGATGGCGCTCACGATCGGCGCCATTTGCTCCTGCGAAAGGCCGTAATCGCGAAAAACCTTGGCGACTTCTTCTGTTTCAATTTCCGGTAGCTCAACCGTCTCTCGGTACTCACGATCGAGCTCGGATGCGTAGTGTTCGGAGTCCGTTTGCGCAGCGAGATAGCCGCCCAAGCCCATGGCGATTGAGCCTGCCGCAATTTCCGCCAGTCCTGCTGTCACCACGATGCCGGTTGACGCAATCGCTCCCGTAAGACCCGCAGCGAGCGCGAACGGGACAGTCAGACCATCCGACATCCCGATGACGATATCGCGCACTGCTGCTGTCGCGGTGAAGTGCTTTTCCACGTGTTCGACAGATGGCATCTTCGGCTCCTCCAAAACATCTAAATATGAGCGTCTGTTCCGTTGGCCCCTGTCAGGCGCGTATAATTATGGGGCAGGAACCGAATATTCGGGAGGTACATAATGACCCAAACTGGACAAGGAGCTGCTCCCCAGATGACTTTTACATTGCCACCTTTGCCTTACGCATTCGACGCACTGGAACCCTACATCGATGCGAAGACCATGGAGATTCATCACGACAAGCATCACGCCGCATACGTTACGAACCTCAACAAAGCTCTAGAGGGAAATGCCGAGCTTCAAAAGCTTTCCGTCGAAGAGCTGTTGGCGCAAATCAACAAAGTACCCGAAAACATCCGCACCGCTGTTCGCAACAATGGCGGCGGCCACATGAACCATTCCATGTTTTGGAAGATTATGAAGAAGGGCGGTGGTGGCGAACCCAGCGGCGATCTTGCCGGCGCTATCAAGTCCACCTTCGGAAGCTTTGTCGATTTTAAAACCAAGTTCAACGACGCGGCCACAAAGCGTTTTGGTTCAGGCTGGGCTTGGCTTCTGTTCCGCGACGGCAAAGTAACCATCGAGTCCTCGGCGAATCAGGACAACCCGATCATGGACGGCGGCAAGGCGTTTTTTGGACTGGACGTCTGGGAGCACGCCTACTACCTGAAATATCAAAATCGCCGGCCAGAATATATCGAGGCTTGGTGGAATGTGATCAACTGGGCGCAAGTTGCTGAGAATTACGCCCACGCTCAGAAGTAGCAATTTGGAACCTTCCGCTTCATTTCAGCGGTTCTCCCAGCGACGTCCACTGTTTCTCGCGCGGACGTCGCCGGGAGTTTCTAAGTTCCTGCGTCGCCTCCGCAAAACCTAAAAGTGGAAACCACCAACGCAACGCGCACGTCGCACTCAGCAGGCCAAGGAGCCTGAGCGATGACTCGCGGACTTGCAGTTTTGCCTCTACTCATTTCGATGTTTTGCGTCATCACACCTGCTCAAACGAATCCACACCAGGATCGGAAAAAAATCTTGACGGATATCGTGATCGAAAGCGGCGAGACCGCGAAAGATGTGCAATGTTTCATGTGTAGCGTCCATGTTCGCGGCCGCGTTACCGGCGACCTGATTACCTTCGGCGGAGCCATTTTTGTGGAGGGAAGAGTTGATCACGATGCGATTGCAATCGGCGGCCGCATCGAATCGAATTCGAACAGCACAATTGCAGGCGCCGCAATCGCCGTGGGCGGATATGTCCTGCGTCAGGAAAACTCCGTCATCGCCGGCGATTCAAAATCGCTGCCTTACGTGCTCATTCCCGGCCAATATCGTCCGACAATTCTCGGCAGCATCACACTGGCACTGATCAACGTGCTCTTTGTGGCCCTGGGTTATTTGCTTGTTCGTGAGAAACGCGCTGAAACTTTCGCGCGCGCAATCGAGGGCCGCCCAGCTTCCGTGTTCTTCGCCGGCATCTTTTTGTTTCTCATATTTTATGGTCTGGACTGGCTGACGGGCTATCTGGGGCCAATGGAAATCCCATCAGATATCGTATTGTTGGTAGTCTTCCTAGCTATCGCGGCCGCAGGCGCCACCGGCTTGGGATATTGGGTAGCTCGCGTGGCATTTCCCGGAACCAGGGGAATCTGGGCCTCCATCGGCGGAGTTTTGGCGCTGTCGTTGCTCGAGCTTGTGCCGCTGCTGGGTTTGCTCGTATTTGCAGTTGGTTTGATAATGTCCGAAGGCGCTTCGTTAACCACACGCTTTGGATCTCGCGAAGTTGCAGTTTCCACCCATGCGGTCAGTTAAATTTTGCAGATGCTTGCGGCAACATGAGATTTGAGTTGCAACTCTCTAACCTCCGGCAATGGCTCCCAAGATGAAAAATGGCTCGGCCCCCGAAGCCACCGCGTCGGGCAGTGGCGAATCCGGCGGCTCATGAGTGACATCCTCTTCGCAGGCGAAGAACCGCAGAAACGGCCGACGCTCTTGCGTGACCTGGTCGCGTATGGTACCGCGCAGCACCGGATAGCGGGCTTCAAGCGCGTCGAGGATTGAGCGCTGAGTGGCCTGACCTTCGACCTCCAGTTGCACATCGCCGCTTACATGCGCCAGTGTCCGCAGATGTGACGGCAGCACAACGGTAATCATGGGAGTGTCTGAACCTCCAGGGAAAGGACGGCGGGCAGATCCCGTACGATAGGGGTCCAGTTGTCTCCTGCGTCTGCCGATGCGTACACCTGCCCGCCGGTGGTTCCAAAATACACGCCGCAAGAATCGAGCGAGTCTACGGCCATCGCGTCTCGCAACACATTTACGTAACAGTCCTTTTGCGGCAGACCGTTCGTCAGCGCCTCCCATTCGTTTCCGCCTGCCGTGCTGCGGTACACGCGCAGCTTCCCATCGGGCGGATAATGCTCCGAATCACTCTTGATCGGCACCACGAAAATTGTCTCCGGCTCGTGCGCATGAACGTCAATTGCGAAGCCGAAATCGGTGGGCAAGTTTCCACTTACCTCTTGCCAGGAGTCCCCGGCATTGTCGCTGCGCATGACGTCCCAGTGCTTCTGCATGAAAAGCACATCCGGACGCGACCGGTGCATGGCGATATGGTGAACGCAGTGGCCAACCTCGGCAGTCGGGTCCGGAATATGTTCTGACCTCAAGCCGCGGTTGATTGGTTTCCAAGTTTTGCCTGCGTCGTCGGTCCGGAACGCACCCGCTGCAGAGATGGCAATGAACATTCGGTCCGGGTGGCTCGGATCCAAAATAATTGTGTGCAGGCACAACCCGCCTGCACCTGGCTGCCACGACGGCCCCGAGCCGTGACCGCGGAGACCGGAAAGCTCCACCCACGTTTGGCCACCATCAATTGACCGGAACAACGCGGCGTCTTCGGCTCCGGCATACACAGTATCGGGATCGGCCAGCGATGGCTCCAGGTGCCACACGCGCTTGAACTCCCACGGATGCGGCGTGCCGTCGTACCACTGGTGAGTGCCGGGGATGCCATCGTAAGCAAATTTGTTTCCGACAGGTTTCCACGACTTGCCGCCGTCGTCGGATCGTTGGATAAGTTGCCCGAACCAGCCCGTGGACTGCGACGCATACAGCCGATTCGGATCAACCGGAGATCCCTTAACGTGGAAAATCTCCCAGCCCGCAAAGTGCGGGCCATTGATGTCCCAATGTTTGCGCTTCGCGTCGGAAGTGAGGACGAACGCGCCCTTCCGCGTCCCCACCAACACTCGTACGCTGCTCATCTCTTCCTCCTTGGCAGAAACTCACGACACACCAGATCGACCGCGAAGACCAGCGCGGGTAGCAGCTGGGGCACCGGAGCCACATCCCCGTGGAAGTTTACGCTTCGGAGGCCAAAAATGTTTCTCGCTCGTGCCATGCGTGGTCCTTTTTCGTAGGAGGACGGCATGTCGAAGACACTCCTATAGTTTGGTAGCGGTGCCCTAAAACAGTTGAGTTGGCAGAGACTTCGTTGTATAAGGCTGAAGCGATGATTTTAAGCCGTCCAACGCGCAGCAGGCTCCGCTTTGCGGTCGTAGCGGCTCTGTTGTTCTGCGCCCTGGCGCTCGTCGAATTTCCGGAGCTACTCAGCCTCAAGGACGATACTTCGAACGACTTCACCCTGCTGGTTTCCAGACAGGACGTCTCTTCGCCAAACAGCACGATTAAACCCGCGCAGACGCCAGTCGCGATTCCTATCCGGGAAGTCAGCCTTCACGCGCCGATTTCGAATCTGCTGGCACTTTCGTTTCCTGACACCCTGGCTCACTCATCCATCGACTACCTGCATCTGCTCTGCGTTCATAGGACGTAAACCTCTGTTTCTTTTCTGAAGTTGCTCGCTTTCCATATTCATAAACCAAACGGGATCATCCCGCGAATGCTTCCCAATTCGCAGGCTTTTCTCCTTGGCAATACTTCACAGAAAAGGAGCACGTGCAATCATGCGACCGACTTTAATAGCTACAGACCAAAGGATTCTCCATCAGTATCTGCAAGACCTGATTTGCGAAGCCAACACGGTGGAAGAGGTTGACATCCTTGTCGAAGTGTTGATGTCGCTGCAATACGCAGCCCGTCCCATTTCGGCGACGCTGTCGGCAAACCCACTGAGGATCGTTCACGGCAAATCTGGGCGCTGATTTCGTCACTCCGCAGCGCGGTGTTGACTTCCTTTTGTAGCGCATTTTGCGCCACATGGGACCGCAGCCACGGGTCGCGATCTATCTGCCGAAATCTTCAGGATCGGAACAAAAAAAGCCCGGCCCTCCCAGGAGGGCCGGGCTTTATTGTCTTGGTCGAATTACTTCCCGAAATGACCCCTGTCGCTCCCTACTCCTGTGCAAAAATCCCATCCGGGAACTGCGAAGTTGCCGATGTTCAGGCCGCAAGTCCCGAATTGGATATCGTTGAACGCAAGGGGGTCAAACAAATTGTTGTAGATTTCAGTGTTCTCGGCTTGACTCGATTTGCGGAATCTTCCTGCGGAATTAACGATCCCTGCCAGCGAGGGCGCTGCAACGCTGGTCCCCCCTACCACGAACCAGCCCGTGCCGAAAACGGGGTTACTGTCGAAAATCCAAACCCCTGTGTTCGGGTTCGAGTCAAGGGAAAAGTCCGGAGTTCCGCGGAAGCTCCCGACGATGTTTCTGATCCCGTTCTGGAAGGCCGGACGCGGTTCCACTTGGCTCGGGCCGCCACCGGCGTCCTGCCACGTGTTCTCGAGTTCGAAGCTGCCGGTGGTGCTGTTGCGGGAAAGCGTGGTGCCTCCGGCCGAAATCACGTTCGGAGATGCGCTCGGATAAAGAACACCGGGACTATCTCCAGCCGATGCAAAATAAACAACTCCGGGCGTGGTGAAGGCCACGTCAAATTCCGTTTCCTGGGTGAATTCCCCGGATCCGAAACTCATTGAGACTTCGCCGCCGCCGTTCTGAACCACGAGCTGGCTGGCCAGGATCGCGGCGTTGAACAGCTGGACAAGGTTAAGGCTTTTCGCTTCCACTAGGAAAATTTTGGCATTTGGCGCCATCGCGTGCGCCCACTCGATGTCCAGCGAGGTCTCGAGTTCACCGCCGCCGGTCGGGTCCGGGCCCGGATTCACCGTGGTTGGTGCCGTCCCGTTTGCGAACACTACGGTGAGGTTTGCAGCGGGCAAACCGAACTGCGTCGAGAAAGTAGCCAAATCGCTCGCCGCGGTCGGGTCGTCAAAAGCTTCCACCAGGGCTATCGCGCCGCCACCCCCGGTTGGGTTCTGTGTGGTTACGTTCGGATTGCAGCTATGGTCGAACGGCGGGGCATTTTCATTCACAAGCTGGTAGACGCAGGCAATCGAGGCGGGAGTTTCAAAGAAGAACCCCGCAAACGGCGGCAACTCCTGGGGCTGAGCGGCTCTTCCGAATTGACCGCTCTCCGGAACCCACAGTTTAATGTTGGTATGGGCGTTCACGCCGGCATCGCCCGGCAGCGCGATACTGGATTGCGGAGTCATGATATGGCCGGTGTGGGTGGGCTGATTTGCAGTTTGAGCCAGACTGGCCGTAGACGACAACAAAAACAACGTCAAGAGACACAACGTGAAGGCGAAGATTTTTCGCATGTTTTTATCCTTTTGCTGCATAAGAAGGTAGGGATGCACCACAAGCTGGGTTGTGTGGGCAAACAAACGCTGCCAACGAAATAACACCCGCGTTGAATTGTTGTCAAGGGCTAAGTTCGCCAATTCGTAAGCCGAAAACGCTCCCGAGCTTTGAGCGGTTGTAGAATTCAGCACTCATCCAGCTCTCGGTCCTTCGCTCGATATTCGCATTGCAGCCCACGGAATCGGCGTGCGAATCAGAAAAAGTTGGGCGGGGAATGAATTTGTGACATGCTGGCTCCTCTGCTGCCACTCCTTAACCGTCTGCGAGGTTTCCCCGAATGAAGCGGACATTGTTCGTGTTGTGCATCGTTGCTTCTGTTTCGTTTTGCGTGTCCGCGCAAAACGCCAATTCGCAGGAATCCAAGCCGGCCGAAACGATTCAGGTGGACGCGCGGGCGAAGGGAGAGCCCTTTCCACATTTTTGGGAGCAAATGTTCGGCTCCGGCCGCGCGATCCTTTCGCTGCGGGAAAGTTACCGAGACGATTTGCGTGAAGTGAAAGCGGCGACGGATTTCAAGTACGTCCGTTTCCACGCGATTTTTCACGATGAGGTCGGAGTGTACGATGAAGACGCTACGGGAAATCCTATTTACAATTTTTCCTACGTTGACCAGATCTACGATGGCTTGCTGAAAGCCGGAGTGCGACCTTTCGTCGAACTGAGCTTCATGCCCATGAAGCTCGCAGCGGAAAATGACATTCAAGCTTTCTGGTACAAGCCCAATGTTTCACCGCCCAAGGATTACAAGAAGTGGGGCGAACTGGTGGGGCAGTTCGCAAGACATCTTGTCGAGCGGTACGGCATCGAGGAAGTTTCGCAATGGTATTTTGAAGTATGGAACGAGCCCAACCTCGATTTTTGGGCCGGCGTTCCGAAGGAACAGACTTACTACCAGCTTTACGACGCGGCCGCGCGAGAGCTGAAACTCGTCAGCCCGCGGCTGAAAGTGGGAGGACCGGCGACGGCACAAGCTGCCTGGGTGGATCGCTTCATTCAGCACGTTGCGCAGGACAACGTGCCTGCGGATTTCGTGTCCACGCATGTCTATGGCAATGATTTGGCTTCGGATGTTTTCGGCACGCAGGAAGAAATTCCGAGATCGCAAATGGTTTGCCGTGCGGTTCGAAAAGTTCACGATCAAATCAACGCCTCTGCTCGTCCTCATCTGCCCTTGATCTGGAGCGAATACAACGCCAGCTACAAGAACGAAACGGGCGTGACCGATTCCATTTACATGGGGCCGTGGATGGCCGATACCATCCGCCAGTGCGACGGGCTGGTGGACATGATGAGCTACTGGACGTTTTCCGATGTGTTCGAAGAACAAGGTGTGGTGAAGCGCCCGTTCTATGGCGGCTATGGGCTGATTGCGGAGGACAGCTTGCCGAAGCCGGCATTTAATGCTTTCAAGCTGTTGCACCGTTTGGGCGACACAAGAATTCCAGTGAACGGCGATGACATTCTTGCAACGCGGCGTGCGGACGGCAGGTTGGTGATGGCGGTCTGGAATTTATCTGCGCCGGGAGGCAATGGCGAGTCGAAGGACATCGTGCTGCAATTGAACTCTTTGGCGGGGAAAAACCAAGCCTTCGTGTACCGGCTGGACGCAGACCATGGATCGCTGCTGAAAGCGTACGCAGAGATGGGCAGCCCGGCAGATCCCACCCCAGCGCAAGTTCAATCTCTTCGGCATGCGGCCCGATTGCTCGCGCCGGAATCAAGGTCCATCCAGAATGGCCGGATCGAGTTGCAGCTGCCACCTAACGCGCTGGCCCTTATCGAGGTTTATTGATTCGCATCTCTCGTTAGCAGGCTGGCTTCTTGAGAAAGACTTAGCCCAGCACGATGCGGATGTTGTGCACCGCTCCGTCGTCGGCGAGTGGAATACTTGCGGAGCCCGGCAAGAGTTTGCCGTCCAATTCAGTAAGCGCCACACCGCGCGCCACGTTCGAGGGATTTTCCACCTTAATCTTGTAGATCGCCGAGTGGTAGCGAAAGTCGATGGAGTAGCCGGGCCAATTGCGAGGTATACACGGATCAATGTTGAGGATCATGCCCCGCACACGAAAGCCGAGTATCCACTCCATCCCCGCGCGATAAAGCCAACCCGCCGAACCGGTATACCACGTCCATCCACCTCGTCCAACATGGGGTGGCTCGGCGTAGATGTCTCCGGATACGACATACGGCTCCACTTTGTAACGCTGCACGTTGGCGCGCGAACTGGTGCGGTTAATCGGGTTCATGAAGCGGAAGAGTTCATTGGCCTTGTCCCCATTGCCTAGCTCGGCGAAGGCAATTGCCGTCCAAGTGGCGGCATGCGTGTACTGCCCGCCGTTTTCGCGAATCCCCGGAACGTAACCTTTTATGTATCCGGGATCGTGGGTCGTCTTATCGAACGGCGGAGTTAAGAGCAAGATCAGCCCGTCCGCAGAACGAACGAGTTGCTGATCGACCGCCGACATGGCTCGCGCGGCGCGGCCGGGTTCAGCAGCGCCGCTGATGATTCCCCAAGTTTGAGCGATCGAGTCGATGTGGCATTCCTCATTTTGCACGGAGCCGAGCGGAGTGCCGTCATCAAAGTAAGCGCGGCGATACCATTCGCCGTCCCAGCCATCGTGCTCGAGCGCAGCCTTCAACGCACTCACGTGGATGCGCCACTTCTCCGCGCGCTGGCGCTCTCCGCGCGCGTCCGCCACTTTTGCAAACTCCCAGAGAACAGTATGCAAGAACCAGCCTAGCCAGACGCTCTCGCCCTTTCCCAGATAACCGACTCGGTTCATGCCGTCGTTCCAATCTCCGGTGCCCATTAGCGGAAGGCCGTGAAGGCCCACAGACAAGCTGCGATCCAGAGCGCGGGCACAATGTTCAAATATCGTCGCGCGAATCTGGGAAACGCGCGGCTGGAAGTAAGCTTCGTTCTGACTTTCGGCCAAAAGATCGCCTTCTATAAAGGGAACTTGCTCTTCGAGAACAGCCATGTCGCCGGTGGCCTCGATGAAATGAATCACCGCGTAGGGCAACCAGAGAAGATCGTCGGACATGCGCGTGCGTATGCCGCGCCCGGACGGCGGATGCCACCAATGCTGGACGTCACCTTCGACGAACTGGTGAGCCGCTGCCCGCAACAATTGGTCGCGTGCCTCGGATCTTTTCGACACGACGAGGGCCATCACGTCCTGCAGTTGATCACGGAATCCATAAGCGCCGCTCAATTGATAGAAGGCGGCGCGCGCCCATACGCGGCAGGCCAGAGTCTGATAAAGCAGCCAGCGGTTCAACATCACGTCCATGGTTTGATCGGGAGTGCTGACTTGCACAGCTCCCAAGATGTCGTCCCACTGGCGAAGGACTTCACGCAGGACCTGATTCAAGTCCGCGGCTCTGTAACGACTGAGCAATTTACGCGCGCTTTCTTTACTTTCCGTTTCGCCCAGGAAAAAAACGATGTCCACGCGAGCACCCGGCCGCAATTCAAACACCGTTTGCAGGGCGGCGCAGGGGTCCATAGCAGCACCTACTTTGCGCTCAAGTGGCCCATCGGTTTCCAGTGCTGCCGGCTGGTCAGGCGCCCCATTTCTGCCAAAAAATTCAGTGCGGTCTGCGGTGTACGACGTTTGCCGTCCGCCGAGGTCGGCAAAAGCGATGCGGCCGCCGAAATCGCCACTCCAGGCGCTGCGGGCAAAAAGGGCACCTGACGCGGAATCGATTTCGGTAATGAGGTAGGGAGCTGTGGCGCTTCGCGAACTTCCCAGGACCCATTCGGCATAGGCGGTGACGGATAGGCGGCGAGTACGTCCGGAATCATTCTGCAGAGAGAGGCGCGATATTTTAATGGGGTCCTCGAGCGGCACGAACTGGATCAGATCGAGATTGATGCCATGCGAGCCGTGTTGAAAACGGCTGTAACCCTGGCCGTGACGGCACAAATAACTAGCTGCTTCATCGCGAATTGGAAGCGCCGTGGGGGTCCACACTTCTCCGGTACTTTCATCGCGGATATAGATGGCCTCGCCGGGCGTGTCAAAGACGTGATCGTTGGACCAGGGAGTCAGCTGGTTCTCGTGGCTATTGATCGACCATGTGAAACCTGAACCTGATTCCGAAACCAAGAAGCCGAAAGAGGGGTTTGCGATGACATTGACCCAGGGCTCAGGTGTTCGCAAGCCCTCATTCAGGACCGTCACATATTCGCGGCCGTTCTCAGCAAAACCACCTAGACCATTGAAAAACTGGAGAGCCGGTTGCGGTAACTGTACATCCTGACGTTTGCTGGCTCGCGTTTGGCGAGCCACAGGCGGAGACGCGGGCTCTCTGTACTGCGATCTCGTAATTTGTTCCGCCAAGGTCCCGCGCCGGCTCAAAAGGACGGCCCTAGCGACCGCTTGGAACTGGGCGCGCGTTTGCGGCGAAACTAAATCTCCGCGCAGGAGGAATATCTTTCCGCTCACTCCGGTTGTATCCGGAGAAAGCCTAAGCTGGCTACCGCGAACGAGCGCTTCCAAGGACGATTGCAGTTCCTGCACGTAGGACGGAGCTTTTTCATTAATGATAACCACGTCTGCGGATAACTGTTTCATGCGCCAGTATTCATGGGCGCGCAACAACTGCCGAATGATCTCGACGTCATCCGGATCGTCGATACGCGCGAGCACGATGGGCAGATCGCCTGAGATCCCCTGGGCCCAAAGCGTGGTTATATCCAGAGAGCTTGCACTCAGCACATCAGGCGAGGGTCGGAGAGAGGAATCCGAATAGAGGACAGCATTGGCCAACCTCTGAAACAGGTGTGCCTCTTCGGCGCCGATGCCAAGATGGTGAAGCTGGACCTGCGCTTGGGTCCAAGCAAGAGTTAGAGTGCGTTCAAAGGTTCGGCTATCGCGATACTTATCCGCCAGATCCAGAACTTCTTCGCGCGTGGAAGCGACGATGGTGGAAAAAATCAGATGTGCGGTGGTACCTGGCGGAATATGGACGGTACGCCGCAAGCTCATTATGGGGTCGAGCACAGAGCCGACCGAATTCGAAAGGGGGCGGCCGTCAATAATCGACACAGCGTTGCGCAAGTTACGGGCGCGGCCCACGAATTTCGCGCGGTCGGTTTCGAATTGCAAATCTCCTGTGACGGCTCCGTTGACAACCAGAACGTGTGCCGCCCACACAGCAGTCTCCTCGGGGGAACGCTTGCGTCTGGTGGCCAGTATCGCACCTAGATCGGACACGAATTCAGTTTCAACGAACAGGTTCGAGAAGGCCGGTTGCGCCATATCGGCTGCCTGCGAAGTAAGCGAAAGTTCCGCGTAAGAACTCACTTGCACATCACGCGCGCGGACTCCTAAATTCGTGATCGTGACGCGACGGACTTCGGCATCGTCTTCGGAGGAAACAACCACCTCGAGAGTGGTGGTTAGCGAGCGATCGCGCCGAACAAGTTCGGCGTGGTCTTCGTAGAAATTGGCTTCGTAACTATCCGGTTCGACGCCGCTGGGCTGATAGCCGGCGGACCACACATTTCCGGTTTGTTCATCGCGCAGGAAAATATAACTGCCCCAGCAATCGCGGGTGAGATCCTCACGCCAGCGAGTAATGGCAATATCGCGCCAACGGCTATAGCCCGAGCCTGCCGCGGTCAGCATGACGCCGTAGCGTCCGTTGGAAAGAAGCTGGGTGCGCGGAGTTGCGTCGTGAGGAGTTGTGAAGCGGCGAACTACGGGAGGCGTAAGCTCGCGCACCTTGGCCGCGGCGGAGACTTCCTCGGCGCGAGGACGCGCGACCAGCACGTCGCGAGGAGTGCGCTCCTGCAAAAGAAGCTCGGTGGCACGCACGATAGGTTCGGCGTGGAAGCGTGTTTGCATCACGCCATCATTGAGGACGTTTGCGGATGACAACAAAGTCATGCCCTGGTGATGCGCCATGTAAGCACGTATCACCGCAACATTCTTTCCTTCCGGCAACCGCGAGCCTGTATAGTCCAGTGCCTCATAAAACCCGAACATTCCTTTGCCGCCGGCCTGCCCAAGCCGCTCAAAATTCTTAACCGCTGCGGAAGGTCTAATCATGGAAGCCAGCGCGGTAGCGTATGGCGCGATCACGAGATCCTCGCTCAGCCCGCGTTTAAGGCCGAGTCCCGGAACACCGAAACTGGAATACTGATAAGTGAAATCGATATCCCTGGCATTGTAAGCAGACTCGGAAATCCCCCAAGGCACGCCGCGCTCGCCTCCGTATTCAATTTGCCTAAGAACTATTTGCTCGTAGGTTTGACTCAGCAGGCTGTCAGCCGGCGATCGCATGACCAGCGCGGGCATGAGATATTCGAACATGGATCCGGACCAAGAAATTAACGCGGAGCCGCGGCCTACGGGCGTAAGGGCGCGTCCGACGCGAAACCAGTGCGAGGACGGAACATCTCCTTTAGCGATGGCAATGAAACTGGTGAGCCGGGCTTCCGAAGCAAGCAAATCGTAGCAATTCGGGTCCAAGCTTCCGTCGGTGCCCCGGTATCCGATAGAAAAAAGTTTGCGTGAGTGATCGAATAAGAAGCTGAAATCCATGGTCTCGAATAATTTCCCTGCCGTTTGTGCGATAGCGGTTAGACGGCGAACCAAGGATGCAGCGTCTGAGATGGAGTCTTGCATTGCTCGTATGAGCGCAGCCACGCGCGCGAGCACGCCCCTACTTCCGACAGGATCATGGGCCAAACTTGCGCCAAGAGCGGTAAGTTCGCGGACAGCGGCCTCAAATCGTTCCGGAGCATCCGTCAGCGTCGGAAGGCTCCGGAAGAAAGGTTCAATTGCCAGCCATTCGGGAGCCGGCCCCGAGGGACTTTCAGCTAGGGCCACGACTTCCGTGGGATCAAGACGAAGCCACGGCAGCAGGATTTTTGCATCCTGAATGTGAGATTCCACGCATGCTCTAGCGGCTTCGGCCCAGAATCGAAACTCCGAGTTAGAAGTGTCTGCCAACTCTTGCTCGAGAGTTTGTGCGATGTCTGCGACGGTTTGGACGCGATCTCTCAATTCAACGAAGCGCACGGTCCAATCCGAAGGGTCCGACGGTACGGAATCACAGATTGTAGCAACGGCATCTATCGCGTTACTGAGCTGCTTGCGCGTGACGCTATGTGTGCGCTTGGTATCTGCGATTCGAGCAACAGCCTCGCGCAACATCCACAGCGCATCTTCCACTCCAGACAATACGCTCCGCTCCACGGGTGATTTTTCAATCATCTCCCTGCAGCCGTTGCCGAGCGCCAATAGATGTCCGGCCATATTGCCGCTATCGACGGAAGAGACGTACTTTGGGTCCAGAGGATGAAGATCCCGCGTGTCATACCAGTTATAGAAATGACCTCGAAATTGTTCCAACCTGTTCATGGTGCGGAAGGTGTTTTCGAGCCGTTCCGTGGCCGCCTGAATTCCAATCCAACCAAAGTCGCGGGCCGCGAGCGTAGAGAGCAAATACAGCCCCATATTCGTCGGTGAAGTTCGGTGAGCAACGATGGGTTTGGGATCTTCCTGGAAATTATCCGGAGGAAGAAAGTTATCCGCGGGTGTAACAAAAGTTTCGAAGAAGCGCCAGGTGCGGCGCGATGCCAGTCGGAGAGCCATGGTATCGGCTGGGGAGAGGGTTTCTACATCCGGAAGGCTTGGAGGAAGGCTAATCCAACGCGCAACCGCAGGCGCAGCAATCCACAGGGCAACAAAGGGAGTGGCGGCAAGCAACGAATGGGGCCTTGCAAACAACACAGCGAACAATGCTGCAAGAGCGAACAAGACGCTGGCGATCATGCGTTTGTACATGCCGAAAATATTCAAGTCGACGGCAGACTTGGCCTGGGCGGCAGTGACCCACTGCAGTAAATTCCTTCCCGATATGAAAATCCTGGCGAGGGTACGCAAAATCGCATCCAACATCAGCCATGCCTGGTAAGCCAACAGAGTGATGGTCAAGCCAATCTGATATAGGCCGAGGGCAAGATCCGAAAGAACGCCGCGAACGTGGCTGCGCTTGGAGATCCCGCCGAGACGCGGATTCAAGCCGATCAGAAAAGGAATCAGTGAGGGAATGGAGACTGTCGCCAAGATAAACCTTGTCCACATCCAGGGAGAGATTACCGGGACTAGCCATCCAACGACCAACGTGAGAAACAAGCAGGGCGCGGAAAGAGTCCGGCGCAGATTGTCTAGCATTTTCCAGCGGCTGATTGCCGGGATTTTTATGTTTCTGCGCTCTTCTTTGGATAAACCGCCGCGGCCGAAAATCCAGGGCAGCAGTTGCCAGTCTCCGCGCGCCCAACGGTGCTGGCGCGCGGCTGCAGCTTCATAGTGCGACGGGAAGTCGTCGAACAGTTCGATGTCCGTCGCCAGTGCAGCACGAGCGAAGATACCCTCGAGCAGATCGTGGCTCAGCAGGGTGTTTTCCTTCACTTTGCCGGCGAGAGCGGTTTCGAATGCATCGATGTCGTAAATTCCCTTGCCGGTATAGGAGCCTTCGCGAAATAGATCCTGATAAACATCCGAGACAGCCGAGGCATAGGGATCGATTCCGCTCGGGCCGGAGAAAATTTTCTGGAAGAGCGAGCCTTCGCGCTCGGTCGGCAACGAAGGAGTAATTCTGGGCTGCACGATTGAGTAGCCGTCCACTACGCGGCCTGAGTCTGCAGAAAATCGAGGCCGATTCAAGGGATGGGCCATGGTGCCTACAAGACGGGCGGCAGTGCCGCGAGGCAGGCGTGTGTCGGCATCCAGGGTAATGACGTAACGCACTCCGGGAACCGATTCCGGCGGAAGGCCTTCGATAGGTATGAAGGTGGTGCTCGCCGAGCCGCGGAGGAGTTGATTGAACTCGTGGAGTTTTCCGCGCTTACGTTCCCATCCCATCCATTTTTGTTCGCGTTCATTCCACACGCGCTTACGATGGAACAGAAAGAAACGGTCGCCTCCGCCTGGTGGCGGACCGTGGCGCCTGTTTAAGTTTGCGATGCTCTCGGCAGCGGTAACCAACAGGTCTTCGTCGCTCGGTAAATTTTCCGTTGGAGCATCGATCCAGTCCGAGAGCAATGCGAAACGCAAATCGCCGTCGGGGTTTGCCAGGTAGTGGACTTCCAGCCTCTCGGCCTGTTCCTTGATTCCTTCCTCGGAGGTGAGCAAGGTCGGAACTGCGACGAATGTACGCAGCTCGGTAGGTATACCCTCTTTCAACTCGAAGCGGGCCAGCGTGCGCGGCCCAAGCAGATCGGTGACGGCACGGTTGATCAGCGCGATAGCCAAATCCGAGGCAGGAATTGCGGCAAGCAGGCCGAGCAATACGAGATAACCGGTGTGCAATCCCATCTCTCTGGCGTGGAATAGCGGAAATGCCAAGATCACGGCGGTAAGTACCGCGATGGTTCCCAAAAAACCTGGAACCGCTGCGCGAACGTACAGACGGAGTATCCATCGTCTCCAGGGGACGTGAAAATCCAACTCTCGCTCGAAAGACCAACGTCCATGCGATATCAGGTAATAACCCGGATCGGAGCGTCTATCGTCCTGCGGCTGGCCATCGGTACGCTCCGCGCGCGCCTTTTTCGCACGATGCAAGGCACGTTCGGCAACTTCGATCTCCGTATGTTTCGAGCCGCGCGAAAGATCTTCGATCGCGTGGCGGTAGTAATCGCGCGTGGCAAAATCCATGTCCGCAAAATTACTTCCATCGCGTAAAACCTTGTCTACCAGACTGACGCTTTCGAAAAACACCTGCCAGTCGAACTCCGACATCAGGCGCATGCTGGTGATGATATTGCGCACAGTCACGGTCATGGCGGCTTGTTGCTGGTGCTCGGCGCGGACAATTTCATCCGCTGTGGTGCCTTGGGCGGCCAGGCGCTCGTCCAACCACACGAGAACGGGGCCCACTTTCGGATCCAAATCGCGCAAACGTTGCACGAGTTGAACGGCAAAAGCTCTTTCGAGTGGTTTTTTCTCGAATTCGCGGAGGACGCTGGCCGGAGAAACCATGGCCTGGCCGCCGGTGCCAAGAAGGCTATCGGCGAGCAAGTCGGCGGCTTCGCGAGCACGGCGGCTGAGCAGCAGGCGCTCGGCGATCCTGCGAAGATTCTCGACCAGCACCACCCTGAGCGTGATGGCTACGGCCCAAAGTTCGCCGATGGTCAGCGGCTGCACGCGCTGGTATGCCGAAACAAAGCCGCGAAGCACGTCCGGTTCGAAACGGCTATCTGTATGGGCCACGAATGCCCAAGCGACACCGAACACGCGTGGGTATCCTTGCAAATGCCCGGAAGCCAATTTCGGCAATTTTTTATAAAATCCAACGGGCAAGTCGTCACGAATTTCGCGAAGCTGCTCTTCGACAATGTAAAAGTTATCGACAAGCCATTCCGCGGCGGGCGTGATCGCATGCTCTTCTTGAATGGCCTTCGCAGTGGCGCGGTAATATTCCAGCAGGACTCGGCCGTTTTCGGCTACGCGCGGGATAAGCGGGCGACCGTCGTCGGAATCGGTCGTGACGGTCTGAGCGGCGGCAAGACTTTCCGCGTGCTGCTCCAGACGCTCAACGCTGAACAGTTCCGCGCGAATCGGCTCGTGAATTTCGACGAATATATTCTGGGGTTGAGTGGCCGTGGCCATTTGTTCCTTGGAAATGGTGGTCGCGACGATTAACGGCTGCGCGTTAGGGGCCTATATACAATACAACGCAAACAGTAAGTCCGGGCACTCGAAAGCGATAGAGGACGCCTGAATCAAGTAAGCGATGTGAGTGAGAATCGCCAACCGGGCTCGACTGTGGGAAACGGATTTGGCGAATTGCCGGAGGCGACTAGCTGGCGCGCCGCAACCCGGAAACGCTCGGTATGGACGTGGAAGGAGCAGGAGATGCGAGCCTCAAAGCTTCCGATCCCTGGTGCGCATCTATTGCCAAGCGCAGAATCCTTTCTATATCGGGCTTTCGGTAGGGATGGCAGATGAAATCGAATGCGCGCATGTTCAAAGCCGCCAGGTAATCTCTATATTCGTGCGAACACGAAGGATCGCAAACGATTATCGCCGGAATTTCAGCTGGTTGCGATCGTAGGTGTCTGACCACGTCGCGGTAGGTGCCGTCCACAAGCCAAAAGCCGCAGAAGCAAACGGCCACATTCTCTCTGGAGAGCACGGACTTCACCTCTTCCAAGCCTTTAGCCCACAGAGTTTTCACGGGAAACAACTGAAGGAGACCCGAGACATTCTCTTGAATCTCCAAGTCATTGGTCGCAACCAAGACGCTGGGCTGAGAGTCAAGATCGATAGCTTTCGTGTGATTCGCAGCTGCAGTTCTTTCATTGATGGCCGGTGCCTTCATGATCGCAATTCCTTTCGCCGGTAATCCTCAATCATCAAAGGATTCTTGGAGATATAGCGCTGCAATATTCGGCCATATGTGCATTTCAATCCATACAGTCAATTCGTTAGGCACTTCCGGAATATCCTGTAGCTGGAGGCGGTTCGTGCGAAAAGGACGTGCGCTGCCCGAAAGCGCTACGGCTCGATAATTTGATTACGCACCGCGTAGCGTACTAATTCGCTCACCGTGTGCAACTGAAGCTTGCGCATTATGTTGGCGCGATGCGTCTCAGCGGTTTTCACGCTGATATTCAGTGACGACGCGACCTCTTTGCTGCTCTTGCCTTCAGCAAGCAATTGAACAATTTCGCGTTCTCGAGAGGTGAGCCGGTCACGCATGGTCTCGGGAGGTTCGGTTCGCGTTTTTCCTTCGTTAAAGTTTGTAAGCATAACTTCGGTGGCGCGAGGGGTAAAAAATGGCTTGTGATTTGCGAGGGTCTCGACCGCGATAATCAGATCGCGATCCGAGTCTGACTTTACGATGTACCCGCGGACCCCGGCTTCGAGAATGTCCCGGATCAGTTGGTCGGAGTAGTGTACCGAGAGAATCAGGACCTCGGTATCAGGCGAGCTCTTTCGAATTCTTTTTGCGGCATCCACGCCGTTTAGGTCGGGCATGCTGATGTCGAGGATGACAACGTCAGGCTTCAGCTCTTCTGCTTTCGCCACAGCCTCACGGCCCGTATGGGCTTCGCCGCATACTTCCCAACCTGCATGCGATTGAAGCAAGGCCTTAATTCCACGCCGCATGAGATCGTGATCATCTGCGACTAGTATGCGTAACATTTTCATGCTCTCTCCAACAACAGGGGATTTGAACGGGGCCAGGAAGCCCATTTAAACCCAACATGCTGTAGTCACATGAAGGGTGCACTTGGGCATTTAATTCTGGAAAGCGCATACAGTCAAGGGTGAAACTGCGACGGGGACGCGGTAGAGAAGTCAGATCGGAAATGCTAACCTGCGGCACTTCAAATCATTGGGAAAAAAGGAGACAACTTTAGAAGATCGCGAGATTTGCCTTTTACATGCGTTCGGCCAGGCACTCGCGTAATTGCTGGCGAGCGCGCGAGAACCTTGTTTTTACCGCCGACTGGGAAAGTTTCAGTGTCCTGGCGGCCTCTTTTGCTTGCCACTCCTGCAGTCCCAGGAGCCGAACTACGACCCGGGATGTATTTCCGAGCCCCTCGATGGCTCGGTGAAGAGCGCGGTGATCCTCACGCTTTGAATACAAGATTTCGGGATGATAAGCGTCCCCGGCGCTCAAGGTTTCCACCGGATTCAGTTCTTCGCCCGTATTGTTCTCATACGAGAGATAGTGATCCTCTGAGCGGCGCTTGCGAACTTTTATTAAGGCTTCATTCATGGCGATCCGCGTCAGCCAGCTCGAAAAGCGGGACTGGCCGCGGAACTGATGTAGATGGGCGTAGGCATTCAATAAGCTCTGCTGCGAGGCGTCCTCGGCGTCTTCCCGGTTCCGAGTAATCTTTAGTGCGACGTGATAGGACTTTCGAATATAGGGCTGGATTAAATCGGCAAAAGCATCATCGTCTCCAGCTTGAGCGCGCTTCACTAGTTCCAGCTCCTCGACACAATAAGACGGATCCGCCCCTGTCCCTCTAGGGAAAGGCTGCTTTTCTTTAGAAGCTTTTCGATCGCAATCCACTGGACCCCTCTTTGGCTGACGGCCGACGCTGTAGTGAATGAATTAAATGGAAAATAGTCTGCTCCACACGGGTTATTTGTACGCGGCCAAAATAGTCGAATCTCGTGGTTAGGTCTATCGGCGGCATCCTGTACCGTCAGCGGGTTATTCCTGTATCTGCCTGAAGATAGCTGCCACGTTAGGAGTGCTGAGCACGGCATGGTAAAGATTGACCAGAGGACTACAGTAAGCCGTTTAGTACCCTTCCAGAAGTTCCCACGTCATCTCCAGCGTTAACGGTATGTTCGACCAGACGTAGTTATGTTCCTATGGAGTGGGTCACTGAAAGCGGAGGGACCTTGAAACCACATGTACTTAAGATCCCGCTAGGCATCTTCGTATGTGCCGGGGCTGTATTGAGCGCGAGCGGCGCGACTACGGGCGCAATCGGCTTGGCCCCGAATCGAGTGGCGGATTCCCTGCCTTTCGCGGCCCTAATTGGACTAATTGCTGTTGGGGCGATTCTCGTTTTGCGGAAGATGATTCGAGATTTGTTCTAATCTCTCAGGTTTGACCTCGTTTCAGAGTCCCTTCAAGACGCCGAACGGCGGGTTCCAGTCGTTGTCTATTCTTCCAAAAGTCGCCCCAAAGGTCTCCGAGCTTGTCTATACGGCGGCGTATGGAGGAGAGGTTCCATGTCTCCGGAGCAATTTTTCCGGATAACTCGTCAGAAGTTATAGGTGTGGAAACGGGAGCGTGCGGAAACGCCCGCACCGAATAAACGGACGCCAGGGATTGGCCTGAAGAATTTTGATGTGCGTCGATATAGATGGAGCCCTTTGGGCGATTTCGCACCGTTCGATCCGAAGTGATCAGTCCCGAGTGATGTTGCGCGGTAAGCGAAGCGATGGTCTGAACGAACTGCCTGGCTTGCTCGTAGGTGTAAAGCCGTTCAACGGGAATAAAAATGTGCAATCCGGTCGCGCCGGAAGTTTTTAGAAAAACTTTCATTCCAATCTCTTGTAACTTCGAGGCTAACAGCTTTCCGAGTTTGGCTACGGCGGCAAAGGGAGTTCCTTCCGTGGGATCCAAATCAAAAAATATATAATCAGGGTGTTCGAGGTCGTCGCTGCGCGCGGACCATGGATTGTGGTCAATGCATCCGAGATTTGTGAGGTAGAGCAGACTCGCTCGATTGTTAGCCACAAAATATCGAATGGGCTTCGATTTGCTCTCGGACTCAATGGCCACTGTCTTAATCCACTCCGGGGCATCTTTTCCCGAGTCTTTTTGAAAGAACGCCTGGCCTTCGATTCCGTTTGGGTAGCGCCGCAATACCAGAGGTCTGTCCTTTAAGAACGGCAGAAGTAAAGGCGAGATATAGTTGTAATATGCCAGCAAATTTCTCTTGGTGTATCCGTCGCCCGGGAAGTAAACCTTATTGAGATTGGTGAGACGCAAGGACACACCATCAACTTCAACATGGACTTCCGCCTGCGAACCGCGATCGAGTTCGTTTGCGACCGCCGCATCAGTTTTGAGAACGGTTAGAGAAGCAGCAGGAGCCGCGGGATTCTTGCTCTTAGGTTCTGGGCGTTCGAGAGTTTTCTTACGGCTGGATATTGCCGGCTTGGTTTTCTTCTTTGCAGTGCTCGCTTCCACGGACTTCGTCTCCTTCTCAAAGGTGCAATCCTTCGGATCGTGGTCTTCTTGCAATCCCAGAAATGCGGGCTGGCGGAGGTGCCGCCCGTCAGTCCAACCCCCGTATTTTACGCGCGCAACAAGTTCGGGTTTCACCCAGTAAGCTTTCTCGCGCGTGACCGGCTTCGCGGCGAACGGGCACTTTTCTGCCTGTAGCGACTTGAGCTGCGAGGCAAACCGTTTTTGAAATTCGCCGGAAAACCCGCTTCCCGCTCCACAGATGAATTCGAGCTTTTTGCCATCATAAAGACCCAAAAGAAGAGCGCCGAAATGTTGCCGGGTACCGCGCGGATCGGTCCACCCGCCCACGACTGCATCCAATTCGCGGACTAATTTGAATTTCAGCCAAGCCGTGGTGCGTCCTTCGGGATAGGGACTGTGAATCTGTTTTCCTAAAATGCCTTCCAAATGCTTTTCGAGAGCCAGTTCGTACAATTCCTTTCCTTTTTCGATTTCATGATCAGAGTATCGGATGATTTCGTCGGTACGAAGAATTTGTCTCAGGAATGCCTTGCGTTCGAGCAGAGGCGCTGGCCGGAGGTCGTAACCGTCACAATAAAGAATATCGAAGACATAATAAACCACGGGGACTTGGTTCATAAGTTCGACGCTCGGATTGATGACGGAAAATCGCTGTTGCAAACGCTCGAAGTCGCTGCGGCCCTCGCGATCCAGGGCCACGATCTCGCCATCAAGCCAGACGTCATGTCCGTGGGTGTGTGCCGCCAAGCCGGCTAGCTCCGGATATTCGCCGGTGACGTCACGATGGGACCGCGACCACAGTTGAGTTTTACCCTGTTGCACGCGTGCCAGCGCGCGCCCGCCGTCCCATTTGATTTCGAAGAGCCACGCCGGATCCGAAAACGGGCGGTCGGACAGCGTCGCAAGGGCAGGTGGAATCCAGTCCGGCATCGCAGCCCGCCGCGCAGCCTCGGGAAACTTCACATCGGTCTTTCTTTCTGCAGTGGCTTTTTTAAGATTGCTTGCCGGGCGATTGGAAATCCATTTCTTCTTCGGACCTTTGCTCCCCGGAAGGACCGATCCCGCGTGTTCGTCTATCTTCCAAGTGTCGCTGGAGGACGAATCGCGGTGTTTGATCATCAGCCATTCTAGTTTTCCGGCCTCGCGGCTGCGGATTCTTACCAGCACAAAACTTCCAGTCAGTTTTTTCCCGTGAAGGATAAACTTGAGCTCGCCGCGGTCGAGTTGCTGTTGCGCCGGAAGGTTTCCTTCCACTTCAAAAGTGCCGTTGTCCCAGACGATCACGTCGCCAGCGCCATAATTTCCCTGCGGTATCTCGCCTTGAAACTTCGCGTACTCCAGGGGGTGATCTTCGGTCTGGATGGCAAGCCGTTTATCCCCGGGATTCATTGACGGACCTTTTGGAACGGCCCAGGATTTCATCACACCGTTTACTTCCAGGCGAAAATCGTAATGAAGGCGGCGGGCGTGGTGTTCTTGAACAACAAACGTAGACCCGTGCTGGGATGATCGGCCTCCAGCCGGTTCGGGAGTGGCGTCAAACCGTCTCTTCCGTTTGTATTCTGTAAGCGCCATCGGCCGATTATACGGGCGTAGTGCCGACAGGGAAGGACTGAAATCGCGGCTACATCATCTTTTCGTGACGGCTACAGGCTTGTCCTTATGGGCTTTACGTCCCATTATCTGTATACGGGTAAATTACACTGGAGGCTCGAAACCGATGGCATCGTCTGCTTGGAAGGGCTTCATTACCTTCGGATTGATTTCCATTCCGGTCAAACTGTTTCCGGCTGCACGTAGCTCCAGAGTGGGTCTTCACCAGCTTCACGCAGTGTGCAAGACGCGGCTTCGCCAGCCGCTGTTTTGCCCAACGTGCAACCGCATTGTGGAACGCTCGGAAGTAGTGAAAGGGTACGAATACGAAGATGGAAAGTATGTGGTGATCGACCCGGAAGAAATCAAAAAGATAACTCCCGAATCCGCGCGGGCTATGGAAATTCTTGCATTCGTAAAAGAATCCGAGATCGATCCTCTGTTTTTCGATTCGTCTTACTTTCTGGTTCCCGAAGACCAAGGCAAAAAAGCTTACAAGTTGCTGCTGAAAACGATGGAAGACAAGGATCGCGTTGCCATTGCCAAGCTCACGATGCACCAGCGCGAGTACACCGTCTTCCTGCGGCCATACGACCACGGCATCGCCCTTCACACCATGTACTTTGCCAACGAAATTCGCGAAGCGCCCGGATACGGCAAGACTGACAACGTGAAGATCACGCCGCAAGAAATAAAATTGGCCGACCAATTGGTCGATAATCTTTCCGAAGAGTTCCAGCTGAAGAAATATCATGATGAATTTGAGACGCAGCTTCGCGCTCTGATCGAGGCAAAGCAGAAAGGGCGCGACGTTGCCGTTACTCCTCATCCGGAGCGGGCGCCTGTGATTGACATGATGACTGCGCTGAAGAAGAGCCTGGAAAGGACCGCGGGAGCCAGAAAAAGCCCTCTGCACTCGACCAGGGAAGTTTCGGCGCACGACAAAAGGACCCGCCGCAAAGCAAGCTAGCTGGCGGATTTTCCTTATCCCGCCAGAACCGGCGCAGGTCCCGTTCTAATTGCGGCTGCGTATAGAAACGCTCTCTTAATCAAATGAATATTTTCAAAGCGACCAGAAGTTTTGAAGGCTGGCTTCGAACCAGGATCCCCGTGGTGGAAGCAGACCTTAAGCAAAAACATGAATTGATGGCCGAAGATGAGTTTCGCTTTTTCCGCGGAACTTTCTACCGCTGGACACAACTTTGGACCAAACACTGCCGAGATTTAGCTTCTGCACCGCCGGTGTTGGCGGTGGGCGACCTTCATGTGAATAGTTTCGGAACCTGGCGAGATAAAATTGGCCGGCTGGTTTGGGGAATTGACGATTTCGATGAAGCGTACCCTCTACCGTACACGAACGATCTGGTTCGGCTTGCGACCAGCGCACGGTTAGCGTACTCACTAGGTCATCTCAAAATTAAAACCAAGGACGCTTGTGACGCAATCCTGGAAGGTTACACCAGCTCACTCAAAGCCGGCGGCAGGCCCCTGGTTCTGGAAGATAAGAACGCATGGTTTACTTCGATTGCGTTGAGCCGGCTGGATGATCCGCCTTCCTTCTGGCGGAAACTCGAGAGCAATTCCCCGCTGCGACACGCTGAGCCTGCCACACCCAAGAAAATGTGGAAGGAACTTTTCCCGGGGCACAATCTTCCGTATCGCGTAATTAAGCGCACTGCAGGCACTGGAAGCCTGGGCCATCCGCGCATCGTGGCAATCGCAGATTGGGAAGGCGGAAAAATCGCGTTAGAGGCGAAGCTTCTGGCGCCATCCGCTTGCATCTGGGCCGACGGAGGCAATACAGGCGCTATTCATTACCAGCGGATCTTGCGGGACGCCGTGCGCTGCCGTGATCCGTATGTACGGGCGAATGACAATTGGCGCGTCAGCAGATTGGCTCCGGATTCTTCGCCAGTCGACATTGAGACTCTGCCCAAGAAACGAGACGAGGATCGTATGTTGAATGCAATGGGGTGGGAAGCGGGGAACGTACATCTGGGATCGAAGAGATTGGTCAGGTTCATTCAACGTGACCTGCGAAAGCGCCGCGGAAATTGGCTCAGGGCGGCGGCCAAGGACATGGCGCAAGTCGTGTCCAAAGACTGGAAGGAATGGCGGGCGCGAAAAATGTAGTTTT
>JBEKSN010000019.1:0-28771 GCA_049517055.1 Candidatus Acidiferrales bacterium
TCACCGCTTTCTTGCCAGATCGTCGGTGTGCCATTGACCACGCGCCAGAGGCGTGCGCCGTCGAGCCGGCCGGGCGCCGCCAACACGCGCACCATCTGCGCAGCAAGTTCTCCCGGTTCGATTTCCGGGTTCAGAACCGATACAACCTGTTCGAGAGTCTCCAGAGCCGTCGCCGGTGTTATCCGCGCCGTTGTCTTCCGCTTCATCCGCTATTTCCCTTGTATTGAATCACGAGGATCGTGATGTCGTCCGACTGTGGTGCGCCTTCGGTAAAGGCTCTCATGCCTTCCCGGATCGTGTCTCCCAATTGTTCTACCGTGGTGCCCTTAAAATCTTCCATGATCTTCCGCAGCCGCACCTCTTCGAACAATTCGTTACTATTGTTGGACGCTTCGGAAACACCGTCCGTGTAGATCACCAGAAAGTCGCCGGCCTCCACCTGCACGCGCGTACTCTGATACTCCGCCTCCGCAAACATTCCAACCGGAAAATTAGCCGATCCCAATCCTTCCAACCCCCCCGCCTTGCGCAGCAGCAACGGCGGGACGTGGCCGGCATTCACGTATTCGAAACGCCCCATCTTGTCCAGAACACCGTAGAAAACCGTGGCGTAACGGTCGTCGCCGCTGCGCTCGCATAGATACTGGTTCACGCGCGAAAATACGCTGGGGAGCGCGATGTCCATCGCCGCCGTGGTAAAGAAGACTCCTTGCAGCAGCGTGGCAAGCAAGGCTGCGGAAACTCCTTTTCCGGAAACATCTCCGACGAAGAACCCATAACGTCCGCCGCCAAGGCCAATTACGTCAAAACAATCGCCGCCGACGGAGTGGCAGGAAAGCGTGGAGCCGGTCACAGACAGTTCTGAAGTGTTAGGGAGCGCTTTCGGAAGCAAGGTTTTCTGAATCTGGCTCGCGATTTCGATCTCGTGGTCCAGCCGCTGTTTGGCTCGCGAGGAAGCAAAAAGCCGCGCGTTCTCGACAACCGTCGCCGCCTCCCGCGCCAGGCTGCGCAGAACCTCTCGATCGAGGTCCGTAAACGCGCTCGAGGGAACGTGGCTATCAAGGTACAGGACACCAAGCAACTCCCCCTGGCGCGTGGAAATTGTCGCATCGAGGGTTTCAATCATGGGCAGCTTGTCGATTGGGATGGCTACGACCGTATGTAACTCCAGCCGCGCGACGCTTTCTTGCTGGCTCATTCCGCCGTCTTCGCCCGTATCGCTGACGATCAACTCGCGGCGAGTTTTCGCCACGCTCTTCACCACGCTTTGCGACACCTGCAACTGATCGGGCCGCAGCGTGCCGCGCTGCGCGTCGCGCGCCACAATCATATTCAGTTCGCCGCTTTCGTTGGCCAAAAGAAGCACGCCGCGTTCTGTGCGCGTCACCTGAATCGCGGCATCCACGACCGCGGTCAGCACGTCCTCGAGCGAAAGTCCCGTGCCCAGAGTCCTTGCAACTTCAAGCAGAACGCCTAAATGATAAAGTTCGCGCGACCCGGCATGCGTGGGCGCCGGGGCTTCCACACGCTCCACCAGCTCCTCAATCGTTGCTCCCTGCCCCAAAAAAGTCAGCTTGTAGGAATCGGGCATCCCAAAATCTATGGAGTCTTTGGGCTGAAGCTCGTGTCGGAGAACTTTCTCGCCGTTGACGAACGTCCCGTGGCGGCTGCCCATGTCTTCCAGCACCATGGTGCCGTTCACGGAAAGAATCTGCGCCTGTTGACGGCTGATGCGGCTATCGCGAAGGGTCAGCTCGTTGCCCGCCTGGCGGCCGATTCGAAACGGCGTAGTTCCCACGGGCACTTCACGATGGGCTCCATTCGGTTCAATTACAACGAGTCGAGGTACACGTGGCATAGGTTTGGGCTTGCGCAGCCTAACCCGGAGCGAATCGCGCCCAGGCGCAACTGGCAGACATGGCACATGGTAGGTAAAGTCGGGGCCGAAGTAAATAGCAGACGATGCGGTTGTTCGCAAAACATCGTAAATTGTGAAGCTGCGTGGCAGGCATCGATGAAGCAGTTCGGCTAAACAGACTTAACCGGATGCGGTTGACTTTGCAATGCCGGGCTGAGGCGGCGAATCGTTTCGCGCAGGCGCACGGCAAGATCAACGATGGTCCGCATTCTTTGCGCGTCAATCTCAGACATGCGATCCCCGTGGGCCAGAACTAATTCGGCATTGCCGAGAATGCCGGTCAAGGGATTATTGATCTCGTGCCGGAAAATTTCCGCGATATCGCGTGACGCCTCGCCCCATAGAGGCCCTTCTGCGGCGTCCGCGCGTTCCGCCCAGCGGGATCTGCGTTCAAGCAGACTCACAGCCAAGGGCAAAAAATCTCCGACCTCAGCCACAAATTCGACATCGCCCTCGCCGACGAGCGCTGCCACTTCCGTCTGCCGTTCTGGAGGCGCAACCAAGATAACCGGAGCAACATCAACTATTTGACGCAGGATTTCGCTGAGCGGCAGGTCTTCGGTAAGGTCGTTGGCCATTAGAATCACCCGCGGGGCGGTTTGTTTCATCTGCTCGTACAGTTGCACCAGTGTGGAGGTGACCAGAACGCTGCCCGGGTTCACAGACCGTTGCACCGCAGCGAGGAAACGCTTTGCGAGGTCTTCATCGGCGATGCCCAGCAGGACAGGCCGCACTTCGCTATTTATGGCCACGCTTCCCCCGTGCTCATAATCGCTTACTCTTTCTCCAGCCAGGGCGGACACTTGCTGAACGCGTTAAATGTTCCGTGTGTTGCGGCTGCCGATTTCGTTCCAGCCTGCAATTCACCGCCAGCTTCAGTTCCTCAACCAAAAAAGGCTTCGAGAGGAACGCCAGATTGTTCGTTTTGAGAAATTCCAGAGTGCGCGGAGCCAGGGTATCCCCGGTGACGAAAATTATCCGCTGCTGCGCCGGACTTCCGGTCCGGACCAGTGTCTCGTAAAATGCCGGGCCGTCGAGACGCGGCATGCGGAGATCGCAAAGAATCAGATCGTACGTGCCGCGCGAAAGCAGCGTCAGTCCCTCCTGGCTGTCAAGAACGGCTTCCACTTGATGACCTTCTTCGCGCAGCACGTCCACGATTAACTGTGCGACATTGGGCTCATCTTCGACTACCAAGATTCGTCCTCTTGTTATGTTGAGTTCCCTCTTAGCCCCGAGAGACAGGCTCGACTCGGGACCTCCAGGTGGAACGGCAACCAGCGGCAAATCAACGACGAATCGAGCGCCTGCCCCGGATTGGTTTTCAAACGTAACCTCGCCGCCGTGCTGATGCACGATGCCGTACACGATAGAGAGTCCCAGGCCGGTTCCAACGTCAGAAGGCTTAGTCGTGAAAAAGGGATCAAAGATTCGTGACGCAACTTCGGTGGGAATGCCCGGACCATCATCGGAGACTTCAAGCGAAATCCGGTTGCTGCCGATACGATGTGTGCGGATCCATACGTGGCCCTGGCCCCGGTCCTCCAGCAAGGCTTGTTCGGCGTTCGCCAGCAGGTTCAAGACCACCTGCTGAAGTTGGTGAGGATCGGCCATGGTTTCAGGCAACTTCGGCGCCAGGTCGCATTCGATAACAATGTTCTCGACTCGCAGCTCATAACTCCGCAATGCCAGCGTGCGCTCAACAATCTCGTTCAGATTCACGCGCGTGCGCTCGGGCTTGTTCTCCCGCGCGAAGTACAGCAAGTTTTTCACAATCCTTCGAGCGCGCTCGGCTTCCTGAAATACTTTTCTGGCTTCTGAAAGCTGAGGCGAAGTTAGTCCATGGCCAAGCAGTAGCTGCCCGTAACCCATAATCGTAGTCAATGGATTATTTAACTCATGGGCGATTCCGGACACGAGTTGGCCCAAGGCTGCCATTTTTTCCGTTTGCAGCAGCTTCGACTGAATCTCCCTTTCGCCGGTAACGTCGCTATAGATTTCCAGCCAGCCTATGGGCCGGCCTTCGCGGTCGAGCACGGGCCGGGAAAACCGTTCGAGAACGCGCTTTGAAGGCCGTGTCATTTCGAGTTCATCGTGCCGTGGCGCTCCGTTTCCTCCGACGAACGACCGCCACGGCGCAGAAAAAAGTTCTGGGTCCCGGAATCGCTTGGCGACCAAACTCTCCAGTTCTTCGAACCCTTCCAGTTTTCGGAGTTGCAGCATATCCAACGAGAAATATTGCGCGAATCGGGCGTTGGAAAATCGCAACCGGCCGCTCGGATCGAATAGGACGATTGCAGTTTCCACGGCGTCAAGGACGCTTGAGATTTCAGCTTCCATCTGCCGCGCCTTTCTTTCGGCCCGCTGGACGAGAGATCCGTCTTCCAGACAGAGCAAGAAACTTTGGGAATTGGGCAGAGCGGCGCGCAGCGTGATCCTTATTGGAAATCCGGTCGCGAGTACCGCATCGCGCGTGGCTAGAGCTCCGGAGGTATCGGCCTGTGTGGACATTTCGCTAAAATCCATAGTAGTCGGCACGGCAAAAAAATCCAGCAGTCCGGCGCGTGAAACGAACGGATCTTTTAGACGCAGAAGTTCGCGCGCTCGCCGGTTAGCCTGCTGGATCAAGCCCTTTTGATCTACAACGACTAAAGCCTCTCCGCTTGTGTCGAACACGACGTTGAATCCGGCGTCCGCAAATAGTGGAAGCGTGTTCGAATGCGAAAGGGGAGGAGTTGAAAGAGTATGCGCATCGCCGCGCGCATTCTCTCCCATCCCGTCGCCGCTTTTCATCCCGGGCTTCACCAGCGCCCCGAAATAATCCAATAGCTGCACAGAAGTGCTGCACCGACCGTCAGGGCATAATACGCAGCTCGGCGCGCCAACCTCATCCAAGCGACACTCTTGGTTTCTGCCAGTGCCATTCGCATGCACAGCCCAGTGCATAAGCTTGACCATGTTTAGGATATTTTTATGTCGTGTGTTTTCACTATGTTGGAAGAACTTACGGAGAATAGATCGGGAGGCACATTCCCACTTTGAAACAACCCTCCCTCTGCAGGAATGTCGTCTTAATTCAGCGCACGGGCGGATCGTAAGACTAGATGGGCAGAGGAAAGTTCTTTATGAACTTGATTGCGACTGGACGTCATACTGCTTCAGCTTGCGATAGAGAGTGGTTTTTCCAATGCCAAGAAGACGTGCTGCGGCGAACTTGTCGCCGCCAGCTTCGCGGACCGCGCGAAGAATTGCCCGCCGTTCGAGTTCCTCAAGCGGCAACAGCTCGTCATTTTGTGGCAAGCGATCGCCGCTGGCGTGTTGAAGATTGGATGGAAGATCACCGACGTGTAAAATCGGGCCAGACCCCAGAGCCATGGCCCGCTCGATGGCATTTTCAAGCTCCCGCACATTGCCAGGCCAGTCGTAACCCATTAGACGCGCAATGGCATCTTCAGAAATTGTGCGAGTCTTGCCGTGGGCCTCGGAGTATTTTTCAAGGAAGGAATTTACCAGAATAGGAATGTCACTCTTCCGTTCGCGCAAAGGCGGCAGCTTGATTTGAACCACGTTTAGGCGAAAATACAGGTCCTGCCGAAAACCACCCTGCCGAACCGCCGTCTCCAGATCGCGATTTGTCGCGGCGATGATTCGCACCGAAAGCGGAAAACGAGCGGTTGAGCCTACCGGCCTGATTTCTTTCTCCTGCAATGCGCGCAGCAGTTTTGCCTGCAGGTCCACGGGAAGATCGCCAATTTCATCGAGAAACAGTGTGCCGTTATCCGCCACTTCCATTAATCCCGGCTTGGTCTGATTTGCGCCGGTAAATGCTCCTTTTACATAGCCGAAGAGTTCCGCTTCGATTAATGTCGGCACCAACGCGGAGCAATCCACCGGGACGAACGGCTTGGCCTTCCGCACTCCTGAAAAATGGATGGAGCGCGCTACCAACTCTTTGCCGGTTCCACTTTCACCCAAAATAAGCACCGGGTATATATGCTGGCTTACTTTTTCAATGAGCCGGTACACGCGCTGCATCTTGGGCGAAACGCCTATCAAGCCCGCGAAGCCCGGCCGCGTCCGAAGCTGTTCCCGGAGTATGCGATTTTCCTGGTTTACCTCGAGCAAGCGCACTACCCGCTCCAGCTTGCTGCGCAATTCAGGAATATGGAAAGGTTTCGTCACATAGTCTGCGGCGCCCATGCGCGTAGCCTCGACGGCGCTTTCAATCGTTCCGTACTGAGTCAAGACCATTACGGCTGCCTGCGGATAGGTCTCCTTCACTCGCTTGAGCAATTCAATTCCGCCAAGTTGCGGCACTCGCAAGTCTGTGATGATGATATCCACGGCCGATTGATCAAGAATATCCAGAGCTTGCTCTGTCGTTGAAGCCAATTTTGTGCGCAACCCAGATTCGCTCACCACATCCCGGCAAAGATTCCGGGTTGTGTCCTCATCGTCCACAATTAGGACTGTAACTGGCACAGACCGCTCGGCCGCGAGACTGGCCTCTGTTCCACTCGCCATGTGTCTAGCCCCCCTCCCACCTCTTAATGCTGCGTTTGACCATGCAAAATACATACCATTTAGGAACGATCGAATGTGTCGCTCAAATCAAAGGTCTTAGACGGCAAAAGGAACGAGCGCGGCGCGGAGTCTAGTACCAATTTGGGAATATTAACAAGTCGTAATACTACGGAATCTTCGTAGCGGCTGTCACCAACTCCGAAAGTATGGTGTACCACATTGCAACGTGCATTCCATTTAGGAACATATGACCGAATCGCTACAATCAAAGGCCTTAGGTGGCAAAAGGAACGGGTGTGGCGGGTAATCTAGTAGCTACGTAGTATAAGTACTAAGCTAGTAAACGACGGAATCCTCGTAAGTAGTGACACCGATACTAAACACTTGTTGTGCCACACTGGGAAGTCAGACGATTCCAAGAAAGTGTCAATCGACAAATCACTTTAGATCTATTTCCCGGCCAATGCTGATTCGAACCTTATGGCCGCAGTCTGGCCGAGCAAATCCAAGATATACAAGCCATCGTTCGCGGAGCCGGCGTAAACGAACTCCCCATTCATCCCGTTTGCGAGCATGGTGAATTGATCGTCAGCGCTCCAACCATCTAATTCCTTCACGCGCGTCCAACTCGCTCCCTCATTTCGAGAAATAAATAGCCCACGGTCCCGTACTGAAACTAACCAGACACCCGGACGAATCAGCACATCGTCGGGAGCGGCCGCAGGCAATCCATCCTGGAACCTTTCCCAGCTAGCCCCATCGTCCCGGGAAATGTACAGTCCGTTCCTCGCCGCAGCTAAGAGTGTCTTGTCGGCCGTCCATTCAAGACGGATGGCGCCCCCCGAATCGAGCGGCAAATCGTGCCATTTCCAGGTTCGACCCGCATCGTCCGAAAAAATCATCGCGTTAGAAGAAACGATTCGCAATCGTTGCGAATCGCTCGACACTCGAACTGAATTCACCGGCAAGTTAGCAGAGCTGAAAAAAAGCGCAGACCACGCCTTGCCGTTATCAGACGTGAAAAATAACCCCTCTTCGGTCGCGGCAAAACATTCCGCCTCGCCGCATGCTAAGTCGTTAACCACTGCGTCAAATCTCCGGGCGGGAGTTTCACGTCGTTCTATGCTGCCGGTTACAACTTCGGGCTGTTCTTTAAACGCTCCCAGCCGCGTCCATTTGTGAGTCTGCGAGTCAAATCGGGCGAGACCGCCGGACGCTAGCGCCGCTAACCAACCTCCGGGCGAAGAAAAAATCCGTGTCACAGCGTTCGCATTCAGCCCCGCGCCGATCGCCGACCAGGTGCGCCCCCCGTCTTCCGACTCGACGGGAGAATCGACTGAATTCGCAAGAACCGCGGCAATGCGCCCAGGTTTATCGGCATCGATTGCCAGTGAAACGATCCGCCGGTGATGAAATCCTTCGTTCAGCTCCCGGAAATGGTCTCCGCCGTCATCGCTTGCCAGAACTCCACGCTGCTCCGTTCCAATCAGCACGCGGATTTGGTCTTTAGAAAATTCCGGGGTTGAAGATTCCGCTGTGTCGCCGCCGGCGGGCAAAGTCCCGGCACTGACCTCAACCACAAGAAGCGAGTTGATTACCCAATCTCCGGGAGAAACGCGCCACCATCGTGCGCCGCTATTGGTCGTCTTCCAGAGCCCTTCCGTAGTCCCGGCAAATAGCACCGAGGGATGCAACGGGTCCTGGCGAATAACGGGCGTGCGGCGCGACGAAAACGGAATGCCCTCTATCTTCTTCCAGTAGGAACCGGAGTCTTCGCTTCGATAAATTCCCGAGCATGCGCTGGCAAATACTCGTTGCGGGTTCGAGGCGTCCACGGCCAAGCTCAGAACATCCGAATCGTCAATCATCCCGCTATGGATGGGCGTCCATTTTTTCCCCCCGTCTACTGTTTTCCAAGGCAGATGGAATGTTCCGGCATAAAGGATCCCGGGATCCCGCGGGTCAATCGCGAGCGAATCAAAATTGCGCAGCTCCGAATCTCCTGCAGGTGTGATCTGCTCCCAACTTCTGCCGAGATCGTTCGAGCGGAAAACGCCATCGAGCGCCCCGGCGATTAGAACGTTAGAGTCGGACTCCGATTGCACCAGCGCCCGAATTGCGTGACCCGCAAGACCCAATGCCTTCCACGTCACGCCGTAGTCAAGGCTTACAAAAACTCCGCCGCCCTCGCCATTTGGTTCCCTGGTCCACAGGGATGCGAAAAGCGTGCGGGAATTGACCGGATCGGCGATGATCGCGGTGATCATGCCATTCGCAGGTCCTACTAGCCCGAGTGACTGCCAATGCTCACCTGCATCCTGCGAGCTGAAAACGTAGCCGTCCACAGTTCCAAGGTACAGCACGTTGGGCCGGGACGGATCAGCCGCGAGCGACCGTACGTCTCCACCCAGTGGCCCCAAAGATGTCCAGGTCTGTGCAAACGTGTTCCCGCAAAGGGCAAAAAAACTGAAGAAAACGGCCAAAACCACTAGGCGTCGATAAATTCGTGGACTCATGTCATTTAGATGTCGAGTCTTGTCTGCCGGGCACAATTTGCTTCGGGGGATCGAGGATCGGCGTTGCAATTTAGGGACCGAACGCCAGAAGCGCCCCGCGTTAGGAGTGCCCCACGATCGGCTGGCGGCTTCGAGCGCGGAGAAGTGTGATCCTCGGCTCCGTCTTGCAGCCGGCTAGAACGGAGCATTTACGAGCCGCCTAGATGTTCAGAACGTTGCGCCGTCCGGCACCAGGATAATCTCGACACGGCGTCCTTGCTTTCCCGCATCGCTGTTCGTTCGAACTTCAACGCGCGAAGTATCCACACTCTTTTTCTCGTTCAGATACTTCTTGGCGCTGTCCGCTCGCTCCGTCGCCAGCTTCTGAGAACGCCGCTCCTTAGGATCTGCGTAGCCCACTACTACGATCTTTGCCTTCGCATCGGTCTGTAAGCGCACGGCCACATCATCGAGCGTCCGCTTACATACGTTATCCGCGCGGGCGCTGTTCAGCGCGAACGCGCACTCACTGATTTTACTGGCTTCCGGAGGAGGCGCTGGGGCCTGCACTGTCACTGTCGTCGAGCAATCGCACGCGCTGTGCACACCGTTTTCCGCGCGGCCCGTCACCGTATAAGTTGCGGGGGGCAATCCCGAAGTGTCGAACTGCACGCTGGCCCCGCTTCCAATGATCTGCCCCGCGTTTGCCTGCCAGGTGTACGTGATGGGCGTTCCAGACGGATCGTTCACTGTTGCCGTGATCGTTGGGCGTTCGCCCGCGATTACCGTGGACGGATTCGCAGAACAACTCATTGTAGGCGCGGCCGCAACCGGTTTCGGCTGCACCGCGACGGAACTCGAGCAGCTCGCGCCTTTGCCCGCGCCGTTATCCACTCGCGCCGTCAGGCTATAGCTCCCTCCAGCGACGCCCGTCGAATCCCATCGGACATACGGCCCCGTGCCGATGATTTTCCCGCCCGAAGCGGTCCACGAATAATTCAGCGGACGTCCGTTCGCATCGGTGCCGGCAACAGTCGCCGTGACGAAGTCGCTCGAGCCTTCCATCACCGACGTTTTGTCCGCCGAGCACGTCGCCGTCACGCTGTCCGGCGGCAGCGGCTTTTCGGGCCAGCGCGCGAACGCAAGTTTCACCACAAACCCGTTGCGGTCCTCATGGTTCGTCAGGTTCAAGTTGTAGCGATAGCCAACGTCCAGCGCCAGATTCTTCAGCGCGTACAGGCGGAAACCCATCACGCTATCTACCGGATCCCGCGCGCCTTGAGTCGTGTTCTGAATTCCTTTCCCCACATAAATCAGGCCGTCATATTCCGTGATGATCTGGAAGCGCTTGTCGGGAAATATCTGCAAACCTATGCCGACGGGCATTTGATCCGCAAGCTTCAAGACTCCTGGCGTGGGCACGCCGTTAAACTCGACGGTGTAATTTGACTCGCGCGTGAAGCGGTACGCCCAGTTGACGGTCGCCAGAATGCTGCGATGGAACAGGGTCTTGCTGGCCTCCAGGCCGAGGCCGTAGTTGAACGTTCCCATTTGCACTTGATTCGAAAGCAGAGTGGAAAAGCCTGTCTGTGTGGGAATATAAAAATCATTTCGAATCGAAAGGCTGAATGGTTTCCCGCGTTTTTCGGAGAGCAAACCAATCTTGAAACCCAAATCTATTTCCCCGATCCCCCCGCCATTGTGCGAAGCAAACGGGAAATCCTCCACATAAGCGGGCGCGCAACCTGTGCATGGAAGGAAAGACTGATAAATCGTATTCCGGTATTGCAGGCCGTTCGTGGAGTTTAAGCTCAGCAGACTCGGCTGGTCCACGTGGATGTGCTCGTCCGCATCGATCGAAAGGAAGGCGGTAAACCAATTCGTGATTCCCACTCCGAATGATGGAATCACCTGGAGTACCGTGATATCTCCCGGCATCCGCGAGATTTTGTTCACACCCGCGACGATATCGAACCCACCCTTCGGAAGCGTGTCACCCGTCCCGAGCGTGAACAGCCCCGGCGTTCCATCCAGAGCAGGCATGGGAACCCATTTGCGTTGCTGGGATACGTCGTCATCGGCGGAAGCGTTGGACGCGACAGGCAGCGGCGTGGCCGCTGCCGGAGTTGTACCGGCGTCTGGCGCAGCCTTGGCATCCGTCGACGCGGCATCCTTCTTGGAGTTTGGATCGCTAGCGGACGATGCCGGTGTGGCGCCGTTCTTGTCCTTCGGCTTATCGTCATCAGCGAAGCTCGCGGTAGAAATCAGTAAAAGTGCCGACAAAGATAGAATCGCTGCACGCGCTCCCAATTTCATTCCCCCTCCTCACATCGGTTGCATCGCCTTCTGATTTAGCGGGCGTTGAAGCGGCAATCTTATAACGGCAGCACAATTCGGGAGCAATACGCACCCGCAGATTTGACGCCGGGACCCAACAAGGCTGGCAGCGAGGCTACCTCAAGCAAATCGCTGAAAGCTGGACGAGTATAATTCACGCCTGCCAGTTCCAAAACTATTTTTTGCGACTTCTTGGCCCCGGCCGGGTTCATATTCATGGATGGCCGGGCCTCTCAAGCTGCCGAACCGTCATCTGACCATATTCAGTCAAAGTACTACCCGCTTTCTCTCCAGCGAAAGCGTTACACCAAATAGAATGGGGAGGAGTTCATGCCACGCGCAACACTGCTTCTGCTGACGGTGGTTCTTTTGAGTTTCGCGGGATTGCCCGCTTCTACTCTAGCGCAAGATTCCACTTCGCAAAATCCGGGCGTCACGCCATACGAAGTACATGCCGGAACACGCTTTTTGGTCTCGCTTCACGACAAACTGAGCACGAAAGAAGACAAGGCTGGGAAACACTTCACCGCCCGAACGTTGGATGAGATTGTGACCGCGGACGGAACAACTCTGCCGGCGGGCGCGGAAGTTCGCGGGCATATCGACAAAGTGCTCGCGGCGGGCAAGACTGGCCGTGCGAAGCTATGGCTCGCTTTTGACGACATACACACTCGCGACGGCTGGGCTCCTTTAGTCGCAGAGTTAATTGATACGCCCGGAATTCATTCCATTCGAGTGCTGTACCAGCACGAAGGGGAAATCGAAGCCACTGCCAGTAACCACCAAACCGAGGCCGAAGCAGCGGCTGCCGGCGCGCTTGCTGGTGGCGCCGTAGGCATGGCCGCCCACAACAATAAGGACGCGGCGATCGGCGCAGCCATCGGCGCAGCTACCGCGTTTATGGTCACCTCCGGCATCGGCCAGGAACTGACTCTCGACGCGAATACAAAACTCGAGTTGATACTCGAACGTCCGCTCCGTGTCGGGCGCACCTAAGTAGCTTCGACCTAGCGCCGCCGCGCGTGCACGCCGGCCTCGACGGAATGGTGTGTTCCCTTGGATTTACGAGGAACTGCTGATAGATTCAGTTGTTAATGCCTCCCGAGAAGCCATCGCAGCAGCGCATATTAATCGTTGAAGACGAGGACAACGCCCGCAAGGGCTACGAAGCCCTTCTTCGCAAGTGGAGCTTTGAGGTGCTGGGTGTCGCGAGCGGCGAAGAAGCCCTGGCCAAGTTCCAGGATTTTCAACCCAGCGTCATTCTTGCTGACGTCGAGCTTCCGGGTATGAATGGCTTGGATCTGCTGGCTCATCTCGGCGAGGAAATCCAGCGAATTCCTGTAATTATCATCACCGGGCGCGGCAGCGACGAGCGCGTGGTGCAGGCGATCGACGCAGGCGCTTATTGGTACATTGAAAAGCCTCTGAAGCCGCCTGTTTTGCGGGCTCTGCTCGATCGCGCGTTTGGACGAGTACGCGACCAGCAAGCCGTGGCCGCCTTGACGCGCGATCTGCGAAGCGCGGGAAAGCTGGGCGTTCTTGTGGGCACTTCGCCGGCTATGCAGGATGTGATGCGCCAGGTGGAGATGGCTGCACCTTCCACTGCCTCCGTGCTGATTACCGGGGAGACCGGTTCTGGAAAAGAAATGGTGGCCCGCTCCATTCACATGCTCTCTCCGCGTGCCGAACGTCCGTTCGTGGCCATCAACTGTTCGGCCATCCCTGAATCGCTGATGGAAAGCGAAATCTTCGGCCATGAAAAGGGCGCCTTCACCGGGGCCGCAGAACGCCGCATCGGATGTTTCGAACTCGCCGACGGCGGCACGCTGCTGCTTGACGAGATCGGCGAGATGCCCGCGCAAACACAAGCCAAATTGCTGCGTGTTCTCGAAGACCGCAAAGTTCGCCGGCTCGGCAGCAAAGTAGAGACCCCTGTGGATGTGCGGGTCCTCGCTGCTACGAATAAAAATCCCGAGCAAGCAGTCGCCGACGGCCATTTGCGCCAGGACCTCTACTTCCGGCTGAATGTCTTTCATATTCATCTGCCGCCGATGCGCGAGCACAAAGAGGACCTTCCGCTGCTCGTCGAGCATTTGTTGGCCGATATATCCGCGAAGCATCACAAGAAAGTGACGGGCGTGGGCGCGGACGTGATGGATCTTTTCAAATCCTACCCCTGGCCCGGGAACGTTCGCGAGCTGCGCAATGCGCTCGAGCGCGCTGCGATCGCCTCGGACCGCGGCACCGTGGCACGCCAACATCTGGCCGCGGACTTCGGCCGTACGCCCGCGACGACGAACTCAGGGCTCGGCGGTATTCGCTTTCCGGTTGGAACGACCGTGGATGCCGTCGAGCGCGAACTTATTTTGCAGACTCTCGCGGCAACCAGCCAGAACAAGACGCGCGCGGCTGAGTTACTGGGCATTAGTCTGAAGACACTTCATAACAAATTAAAAGAATACGAGGCGGGGCGGATCAATGCGTCTCAGCCTGAAAACTAAATTCACGCTGGCGATCTCGCTTCTGGTCCTGGCGGTTGTCACAGCCGTATCGGCGCTCTACATAGCGCGGCTCACACGACAAACCTTGCGCCAGGCGGACGAGCGCGCTCGTTTTATCGCGCAACAAGTATTCTTGGCCTGCCAGAACGCCCTGGCGGATGCAGCCGAGCGCGGCGAATCCCCTGCTTCCCTCAGCCCCGCCGACTTGCGCGAATATGCCCGCCGGACTTTCGACAATAGCAGTTCGCTGAATTCGGTGATCGAATCCGCCATAGGATATTCCCCGCTGATTTACGAAATTACGATTAGTGACCGCGATGGCGTGGTCCTGGTGTCCAGCGATGCTGAGCTTCGGGGAGAAAAAGTGCCGGTGCGGCCGGGGGTTTCCTCGCTTGTGCGCGGCGGATTTTTCCAGCAGCTTCGCACGCTTTACGGGCCGCCTCAGGTCTTCGAGGATTCCCTACCTTTCAAACTGGGTCCCGGACCTTTTGGTGACGTCCGTGTCGGACTTTCCTCGGCGCTGATTCGCAACGAGATTTCGTCGCTCCTCGTGTCCGCCGGTTGGTACGCCTTAGGCTCGGTTCTGCTCTCTACCATGCTCGCCTTCGTAGTGAGCCGCGTTTCCCTTTCACCTATTGACCGCATTTCAGCTCAATTGGACCGCATCTCCGCGGGTGAATTCGATATCGAACCGGTACAACGCGGCGATGAACTCGGCGTGGTCAGCACGAAAATCGTCGGCATCGGTAAGCAACTCCGCGACGTGCGTGAAATCTTCAGCACCTTGCGAGAAAATCTCGATCAAGTAATGAGCGGACTGGAAGATGGATTACTCCTCTTCAACGCCCACGGCCGCGCCGTACTGGTGAGTCCATCCGTTGAGAATTTTCTTGGCGGGCGTCCCGACGAACTTCGCGGCTGCCGCGCCAGCGAGATTTTTCCTGCCGGGCATCCCATTCGCAAGGCTTTGGGTATTGAAGGAGACGAGATCGTTCCAGTGGAAAATACGGAAGTGACACTGGAAGGCCCCAATGGAGTGCAACGCATGGGGCTGAGCGCTCAGGTCATCCGCGAGCACGGAGTGCGCATGGGCACGCTCGTGACCCTGCGCGACGTTGAATCTATCGAGCGCATCGGGAATCAGCTTCACGTTTCCGAGCGGCTTGCCGCGCTGGGGCGTGTCACTGCGGGTGTCGCGCACGAGGTGAAAAATCCGCTTAATTCCATGCGGCTGTGGCTGGAAGTCCTCAAAGCTAATATGCCTGTGGAACCCGAAGCGCAACAGGCCGTCAAGATGCTGGACAGCGAAATCGACCGGCTCGACCGCGCGGTGAAAACATTTCTCAATTTCACCAAACCGGTCGAGCTTAAACTGGAAGAGACCGACCTTCGTTCATTGCTGGACGAAGTTCTGGATGCGGCACGCCCGTCTATCGCGCGAGCGGGAGTGGAATTGCGGGTCGATTTGCCCACCGAATTTCCGCCTGTACTCGTGGACAGCCAGCTGATTCATCAAGCGGTTCTAAACTTATTGTTGAACGCTTGCGACTTCACCAGTCCCGGCGGCCGCATCACCCTGAGTCTTCGCCGAAGCGGAGAATCCGCGGTTGTCGCCGTAGCGGATTCCGGCAAAGGAATCTCCCTGGAGGATCAAAAGAAGATCTTTCAGCTCTTCTTTACCACTAGGCCCGGGGGTACTGGAATTGGACTGGCTAATACATTTCGGTTTGTGCAGTTACACAGTGGTCGGATAGAATTTGATTCGGAGGTCGGGCGCGGAACTACCTTCCGTGTCGAACTGCCGCTGGCACGCTCCATAGACGCTTCGGCCGGAAAACTCCGCGACTTCAGCCAGCCCTTCGCTGAAGAGAAAAGGTAAATGCCCAGCCGCAATACGAAAGTCACAAGCCTGATCGCTGTTTTGGCTTGCGGGTTGTCGCTCGCGCTGACCGGATGTGAAAAGACGGTCAAGGCGTCGCCGCCCGTCGCTGCGACGCCGATGCCGCAGCCGGCGGATTCCAAGCCGATCACCAATATCGCGCCCGATACCACCGCTACGCCTCCGGGAGTTGCAGAGGCTCCCCCGCCGGCTCCGCCTCCTACATCGGAGGCCACTCTGCCTGTAACTTCCACTCACTCGAAACCCGCTCCTCCGCCTCGTAAACAGGCCGCGGAGCCACAAACGGCGGAGACGCCTGCTGAGCAGACACGTCCACCGGCGCCCCAGATATCTCCCGAAATGTCGCCGAATGATCAGGCTACCTACGCCCACAAGACGGAGGACGACATTGCCGCGGCGGAAAAAAATCTTCAGCAAGCCGCCGACAAACAGCTCAGCGCAGCGCAAAACGACCTGGTGGAAAAAATCCGCAGTTTCTTGTCCCAATCGCACGAGGCTAGCAAGGCAGGCGATTGGGCGCGTGCTCAAAATCTCGCACAGAAAGCCCGTCTCCTTTCCGTCGAGCTGGTTGGTTCTCTGTAACGGAGGTTCGCCAGCTTGCTCCCGGTCCTCGTGATATTCCGCTAGGTCGCGCTTCGCAAAAAATTCCTGCTAATATGATCACGTGAAAGTCTTCGACGTTGCCATCATCGGCGGCGGAGTTATAGGTAGCTCGATTGCCCTTGAGCTGGCCGCTGAAAAACTCAACATCGTTCTCTTGGACCGCGAGGACCCGGGACGCGGAGCCAGTTGGGCCGCGGCGGGAATGCTCTCGCCGGGCCCTGACTCCCCCGAAGCTCTACCCCTTGTTCCTCTGGCCAAAGAGAGTTTGCGCCTATACCCGCAGTTCATCGCCTCCGTCGAGGAAGCATCCGGCCTCCACACGCACTTTGCTTCTGAGGGGGCCCTCCAGATTTTTTCCGGCGCCCAAGGAGAACTTGAACGCAGCAAAATGATCGCTGAGTTCCGGGCATTGGATATCGCGATTGAGCCGGTCCCGATTGAGACCGCTCGCAACCTGGAAAGCGCGATCGGTCCGGCCGCCGCTGCAGTTGCCTCGCTGCCGGGAGAAGCAACCGTCGATCCCCGCTTGCTCATGGACGCGCTCTTGGCCGCACTCCGTCACCATGAAGTTGAAATTCGCTCAGGGTGCAACGTAACTTCGCTGCTGCGCCAAGATATGAGGTGCACTGGATTGGTTGCGGGGAGTGAAGAGATTGCCGCGAAGATTGTCGTTCTCGCGGCGGGATGTCATTCCTCCGCTCTCGCCGGTGAAAATTCAATCGAGAACGGTTGGCTCTCGCGTTACGCGCCCACTCGGCCTATACGCGGACAGATGCTCGCCCTGCACTCCGCCGAAGTTAACTTAGGACGTGTGCTCCGCTCCGAGCGAGGCTACCTTGTCCCGCGACTCGACGGACGAATCGTGGCCGGCAGCACGCTTGAAAATGCGGGGTTTGACAAACGCGTCACCGCGGGAGGGATACGCAAAATTCTGGACGCTGCCATTGAGCTGGCGCCAAATCTCGCCGGCGCGGAAATCGTGGAGACGTGGGCTGGTCTGCGCCCAGGCACTCCCGATCACCTACCGATTCTCGGGCCGGCCGATGTGGAAGGCTTGTTCATCGCCACCGGCCACTATCGAAACGGGATCCTCCTCGCCCCTGTAACCGCCAAGCTCGTTCGCGATTGGATTCTGAACAAAAAGATGCCCACAGCCGCCGCATATTTCTCGCCACTTCGGTTCTCGGAGCGAAAGGCTCAGACGAGCGCCTCTTAAAGAACCGCGGCTATTTCGTGGTCAGAAAAAACACTAGAAAGGAATGCTCTCACGGGGTGGTTCGCGGTTAGGTGGGCCTGCAAGTGTGGAGGCTTGTCCCGGTGTTGTGAACTGAACTTTATCTGCATCGAGCAGAATTGCGCGGTCAAGAACGGCTTCAACAGTTGACCCTCGCGGCAGTTCAGCTTCGGGCCCGCGAGTTAGCAATACGGCCATCAACCCCGCGGCGGCTCCCACGCCAGCGCCAATGCCAGCGCCTTTAGCTCCTTGGGCGATGGCGCCGATGCCCGCGCCTGCAGCCGTTGTCTTCGCCACTGTGCCAATGTCTCCGCCCTTATTGGAATCGCCGATGATCTTGCCCTCATTGTTCGTGGTCTCGTTGCCTCCGGATCCCGCATTGCTGGGAACGGCATTCAAATCGACCATGTATGCATTAGGAAGGATCAGCGTCTTCAATCGGATCATCAACTCGCCCCGTCCCTTCACGCGCCCCGGGCGTTTTGATTCCGTCACTTCGCCGCTCACGTACGATCCCGCCGGAATTGCCACATGCCCGTTGATCATGACCGGGAATAATGTCTCAAAATATACGGGATCCCCGGGTCGCGCGCTGCGAGTAGAAATAGCGTTATGCAACACCAGCGGAATGTGCGTGCCACCAGGGACTTCTACTTTCAGATTCGCATTTCGTGAAACCGGCGTCGCCGCCGGTAGCGCTGCGTTGCCAGCTTCTGTAGAGGCCGTTCCAGCGGAGGAACCCGAAGGTTGCGCAGTTGCCGCGTCTGTAGAGGGCTGCGCGGATGGTGATGACGCAGCTGGATTTTGTCCGGCAGGACTTTGCGTTGCGGGCTGTACGGGCGCTGCGGGAGGCAAAGGCCCATCCTGCTGCGCGCGCGCAGAGCTCGCAAGCGCCAGGCCCAGAAACGCCAGAACAACCGCTCCTGCGAATCGCAGACGGAGCGAATTATTTCTCATGCATTGCCCCCAATCACTTGTCCAAGTGATGCCTCCCGGCGCATCCGGGATGTACCGGGAGGATACCCCTTGTAGAGGCCGCTTTTCCAGCCCTCTCGCGGTGCCCTCAGCGACAACGCGTGTACGACTAGGACACGCTTAAACCTGCCTTCTCTCGTCGCCGGATATACTGAATCAGAGGCTGGCCTTGGGCTCGAAAGCCATTGGATTGCTTCACCTTCCGTCTTCGCTGCGGCAGAAGACCCTGCTGATTATTGGGCTTACGATGTTCGCAGCCGTCGGCAGTTTACTTTTGCTTTCCCGCATTCTTTTGCTGCGCGGATACGCGCGCCTGGAAGAAGATTTTGCCGGTCAAAACCTACAGCGCGCCGTCAGCGCACTCACAAACGAGTTGAATACGCTCGATCGCACCACCAGTGAGTACGCCGCTTGGGATCAGACTTACGCTTACCTGCAAGGAAAGAATCCGGGCTACGTCAAATCCGAATTCCCGGCCTCCACATTTCAACAACTCAGGGTAAGTTTCGTCGTCATCCTCGACAACTCAGGTCACAAAGTTTTTTCCAAAGGTTTCGACTTAGCTCGCGGCGGTGAAGCGCCGGTTCCCGACGGACTTGATGATCATCTTAAGACTGGTTCGTCGATGCTCAACCATACGAACCTGGAAAGCAGAGTCATGGGCATCCTGATTCTCCGGAATGGTCCGGTGCTCGTGGATTCCCGGCCCGTGCTCACAAGTGACTCCCGCGGACCCATTGCAGGAACGTTGATCATGGGCCAGGCGCTCGACTCCGCGGAAGTCCAGCATATTTCGGAAATGGTTCATATGCCGCTAACAGTGGAGCGTCTGGACAACAAGGACCCAAACGCTCCCTCCTGGCGCGACCCCAGTACGATTTCCGCGCAATCTCCCGCGCAAATTCGCGCCCTGGACCAGGACTCCCTAGCCGCATATGAACAACTGGATGACATCTACGGACGCCCCGCCGTTCTTCTACGCGCCATCCTTCAGCGAACGATTTATCAACAGGGCCAAACCACTTTGCTTCAGTTCTCGCTATTGCTCCTCGCTGCCGGCCTGCTCTTCGGCGCCGGAACCCTTTACCTCTTGGAACGCGTAATACTTTCGCGCGTCGCCGAGTTGAGCGATGGGATCACCCACATCGGAGCGAGCGGCAATCTTTCGGCTCGTCTGGCGATCCGCGGCACGGACGAACTCGCTTATCTCGGCACAGCTATCAACAGCATGCTCGAAGATCTTGAAAAGGCGCAGCTCGAACAGCACCAGGGCCGCACGCGCCTTGGCTTGATGATTGAAAGAATGCCGGTCGTACTGTGGACCACGGATAACGAGTTGCTCTTCACATCCGCGATCGGCGCCGGCCTCGAAACGCTCGGATTGCGTTCAAACGAATTGGTCGGAAAGACGCTTTTTGAATACTTTCAAACCGACAACCCTGAATTTCCGCCTATTGTCGCCCATAGAAAAGCTTTGGATGGCGAATCAGTGACATACGAACTTGCGTGGCAAGCTCGAGTTTTCGAAGCGCACGTGCAGCCGCTGAGAGGCAGCGAAGGAGAACTGACGGGAGTCATCGGCGTGGCTCTCGACATTACCGATCGTAAGCATCTCGCCGACCAGTTGCGTCAGTCGCAGAAAATGCAAGCGGTGGGCGAGCTTGCCGGCGGCGTGGCCCACGACTTCAACAACCTGCTCATGGTAGTGAAAGGACACGCGGAGCTGTTAATCGACCGGCTCCCGCAAATGTCTCCGCAAAGGTTTAACGTGGAGCAAATTCAAACCGCCGCCGAGCGTGCCGCGTCGCTCACGCGCCAGTTGCTCGCCTTCAGCCGAAAGCAAGTGCTGCAAGCGCGCGTGTTGGATCTCAACGAGGTAGTCGGCGGAATGATTCAAATGGTTTCCCGGGTAATCGACGAGAATATCGAACTGGCCTTCTTGCCGGGAGCGAAGCTCGGTAACGTCAAAGCCGATCCCAGTCAGATTGAGCAGGTCGTCCTGAACCTGGTGGTCAATGCTCGGGACGCGATGCCCGGCGGCGGCCGTCTAACTATCGAAACTTCAGGTGTCGAGCTCGACAAGAATTACCCGGCCCAACGCGCCGTCGTCGACTTTGAACCCGGCCCTTACGTGATGTTGACCGTAACCGATACCGGCTGCGGCATGGACGCACAAACTCAGGCTCGCATTTTCGAACCATTCTTCACCACCAAGGAAGCCGGCAGAGGGACCGGGCTGGGGCTCGCCACGGTGTATGGCGTGGTCAAACAAAGCGGCGGGTACATCTGGGTCTATAGCGAACTCGGCCACGGCACCACCTTCAAAGTTTACTTGCCGAGAGTCGCCGCAAGTGCCGAAAATACCGCTGCCGAAAAAAACTCTTCTGCTCCTGCGTCAGGGACAGAAACGATTCTCTTCGTGGAAGACGAGCAGGGAGTGCGCGAGTTGGTGCGTGAATATCTGTCAGGCTGCGGATACTCCGTGCTCGAAGCGTCAGACGGCATTCAGGCCCTTGAGATGGCCGCTATGCATCCGGGCGCTATCCAACTGCTGATCACTGACGTCGTGATGCCCCGTCTTAGCGGCCGCGAACTCGCATCCCAAATTGCTTCCTCGCGGCACGGTTTAAAGGTCCTCTATATTTCCGGCTATACGGACGACAGTGTGTTTCGCCACGGCGTGCTCGAAGGCGGCATGGAATTCCTGCAAAAACCGTTCAACCTAAAAGCGCTGGCCCAGAAGATTCGTGAAATTTTGGATGGCACGGCCCCTACACCGGTATTGCGGGGACATTCCAAGAACGAGCGAGACTCCATTTAAATCCCTGCGCTAACCGCGCGCAGCCCCGCAGTGGCCGGCAGTCTTTTGTCACTGAATTCGAAGCTAAATCAGAAAAACACTCTGGCCGGTAAGGTCAAACCTTTTTCGGCAACGGATATTGCGGCACGCAACCATGTTATCCACGCGAACCATATACGACCGCGCCTTCGCAAATTTCGCGCGATCCTCTTCGTTGCCGCCCGGAGGCACTTGCGCCTTCTTCGTGCGCACGATATAGCGCACCGGATACGCGTTTTCCTGGCGGCAGTGGACGCATACCAACGTCATCTGCTTGGTTTCTTCTTTCTCGTCGTAATACCGTTTTTCATCCATCGCTCAGCCGCCCATGATTCTCTAGTTCAATCTAAACTTACGCCGCCCAAGCCTGCATTTCTCCAGCGGGCCAGTCGTACCCAACCGCTTCCAGTGTATGGCGCTGATCTCCGCTGAGCTTCCGATCATCGCTATCGTGCAACAAAACGATATCGCCACCCCGCACGCGGCGCAAGTGCTTAATCACCGCCGCACAGCTCACCTGGTGTGCTTTCGCCGGATGTTCTGTTACGATTTCGCCGAGTCGGCAAAAAATGGTTTCACCTGCTCCAACCCGCGATCGCGTTCCGGTTTGGCTGCGATGGAGCGCTCTCCTCTGGCTGTTCGTTTGGATTCCTGCTTATTGGCATACGTGGGGCGCGGCAAATTTCCTGCATCTGTGCGACGTTGCCGTAGTTCTAACTTGCGTCGGCTTGTGGAGCAATAATTCGCTCCTGCTTTCAAGTCAGGCTGTTTCTTCCCTACTGATCGACACAGCTTGGGCCTCCGACGCTGCCTGGAGATTTTTCACCGGCCGCCATCTTATCGGCGGCACCGAATACCTCTTCGACTCAAGCTTCCCGCTGTGGGTGCGCCTGCTATCACTATTCCATGTATTGATGCCCTTCCTGCTTCTTTGGGCCTTGCACCAACTTGGATACGATCGCAGAGGCTGGATTACGCAATGCATCATTGCTGTTCCGGTCGTTGTGTTGTCCCGGTTGGCCTCCACGCCCCAGGCAAACATCAATTATGTCTTCACCGATCCATTTTTTAAGCGCGCCTGGGGCTCGGCTCCGTTACACCTCACCGCGGTCCTTCTCTTTCTAATGCTCGTGGTCTATCTGCCCACTCACTTGCTCCTCGCGCGCGTGTTCCCTCCTCCGCAAAAGGACGCAACATTTCCGTAACGTCGCAGAGCGTGTAGTTCAGCCCGCTCCATAGGTACTGTACGAACAATTATTGAACGGAGTCCGATGCGAAATGATGCCGTGGAGCTTCTGTGTGCCGGATTCCCTCTTGTGGTCGTAATTTCAGCGCAGCCGCAACGTCGCCGGGGCCTCGCCGGCTCTTTTGACTTCTTTGGCTATGTTTCTGAGCGGATTGCGCGCAGGTCAATTCCAAGCTGTTGGCATTTCTTGTAAAGGTGGCTGCGCTCCAGGCCGAGGGCTTTGGCCGTGTTGGTCATGTGATTGTGATTCCGCTTAAGCTCCGCAAGCAAAGTCTCGCGTTCAAACGCCTCCACACGCTGCCCCAGACCGCCGGTCATAAACGCCGCAGGCCTGCTGAAGTTTCCTCCGGTTCCCTGATCCGGCGCTGGCAGAGCGCGCGCGACCGAAGCCCCTTCCACCACATCTCCAGCAGCGAGTAGCAGCACGCGTTCGATCACGTTGCGCAATTCCCGCACATTTCCCGGCCAGGGATAGCGCTCTAGTTCCGCAATCGCTTCCGGCGAGAAACTCTTGGGCTTCCAATTGTTCTGCTCGCTCAACTGGCGCACAAAATGTTCCGCCAGCGCGCGAATGTCTTCCCGCCGCTCGCGCAACGGTGGCACCACAATCGGGAACACGAACACGCGGTGGTACAAATCCTCGCGAAATGTACCCAGCCGAACGTGTTCTTCCAAATTTCGATGCGTCGCTACGACGATCCGCACGTCCACAGTGATCGGCTTGTCGCCGCCGATTCGCTCCATTTCACCTTCTTCCAGCACGCGCAAAAGCTTAGCCTGCATCGTGATCGGCATATCCCCGATCTCGTCCAGGAACAGCGTCCCGCGATGCGCCTGCTCGAATTTCCCGATGTGACGCCCGGCTGCTCCGGTGAAAGAACCTTTCTCGTGCCCAAAGAGTTCCGTTTCCACCAGCTCGGCGGGAATCGCCGCGCAATTCAGCGATACGAAAGGCCCACCGCGCCGCGCGCTTTTTTCGTGAAGAGTGCGCGCGATAAGTTCCTTGCCCGTTCCCGTTTCCCCGCGAATGCATACGCGCGTTTCGCTCGCCGCCACATGCTCCACTTGCGCCATCACTTCGCGCATCGCCGCGCTGGCCCATACGATATGGTGCCGGCCCAGCCTTCGCTTCAAATCGCGGTTTTCTGTCTCCAGGCGCTTCAAGTGCAGCGCGTTTTCCACCGTCAACAGCAGCTTTTCTGTGGAGATCGGTTTCTCCAGAAAGTCGCTGGCGCCCAGCCGCGTCGCCTTCACCGCCATTTCGATCGACGCCTGGCCCGACATCATCACAATCGTCGAATCCACTCCGGCGTTTTTCAAATCCTCCAGCAGCGCGATGCCGTCGCGTCCCGGCATCACCACGTCGGAAAGAATCAGATCAAAGCGCTCGGCCTTCGCCAGTTCCACGGCCCGCGCCGCGTTGTCGCACACGCTCGCTTCATGCCCCGCCAGACGAAACGCGCGCGCCAATGACGCCAGAGTATTCGCGTCGTCATCAATCACTAGGATATGAGCTTTCGCCGGCACGGCCGTTTATGCCTCTTCGTTTTCTTCTTCGATCACAACGGGCGCGGCTTGATGATGGGGTGGCCTGGTAGGGAGTTCGACGTGAAACGCGGTGCCCACCCCCGTTTCGCTCTCGACCGAGATGCGCCCGCCATGATCCGCGACGATCGCCTGTACGATCGCCAGGCCAAGCCCCGTGCCATGCTGCTTCGTAGTGTAGTACGGAGTAAAAATGCGCTCGGTCTCTTCCGGAGTTAGTCCCGTGCCCGTATCGGAAACCTCTAAATGAACGTCGCCGTCACCGTTCGTTGTCCGCAGCATCAGCACGCCGCCGGCGGGCATGGCATCCATGGCGTTCAAAATTAGATTCTCAACCGCGCGGCGCAACAGTGTCGCGTCGGCTTGAATAGTCGGCAAACCCTCCGTTAAATGAAGTTCAGGCGTGATCGGCGGACGCCCCACCGCGCTGAATTGCGCCTCAAACAATTTTTCCACGTTGCGCACTATGGTATTCAAATCCACCGGACCCAGTTCGGGCTGTGGCATTTTCGCGAAATCGCTGAATCGTCCTACGATGGCTTTCAAATTCTCGATTTCGGAAAGCAGGATGCCGGTGGACTCGCGAAAAACTTCTTCAAATTGTTCGGGGTTTTGGCTGCTCGCCCTCTGCAGGTTTTCCACTGTAGTCTGCAACGGAAACAGAGGATTTTTCAGCTCGTGCGCCAGGCGCCGAGCCACTTCCCGCCATGCCGCCACGCGCTCTGCCTGAATCAGCCGCTCGCGCTGGTCCACTAGCTGTTGCGTCATCTGATTGAACGACTGGGCAAGCTGGCCGACCTCGTCGCGCCCTCGCACAACCACACGTGTATTCCAGTTTCCCTCGGAAACCTCGCGCGCCCCCGCCGCCAGTTTTTGCACTGGACGCGTCACGCGGGCGGCCACCCACCAGCTCAGCATCAACCCGAAAAGGATGCCGATCGCCGCCACTCCGACTGCCAGCCATAAAATATGCCGTTCGAGCGTCACCACGCTGCGCTGCGAATCTCCAATCAACAGCACGCCCAGCAATTCGTTCTGCCGCCCGAGCTGCGGAATCACATGAAATATCTCGGCGCTTGCCGCATCAAACGTCCAATCAATTTTTGCCGTTTGCACCACCGGCTGCGTTCGCTCTCGCTCGATGACCGGCTCGAAACGTTCCGCCTCGTTTACAGGTCCGCTGCTATCGATCAGGTTCGCCGGCTCAAACTTGGGATCGAGATTCAGATAAAGCAACGCCCGCATGTTGGACGGCAGCACGAGCGAAGCCAGAAATTCTTTGCCCAGCCGTTCGCCGCCGACCACATACAAATCTTTGTCGCCTACTCGCACGGTGGCCACCGCCATCAGCGCCAACGCCGGGCCCTCCTGCGTATCAAGCTTCATCAGGAACGAACCGCGTGTTGCCCAATCTTCCTTCTGCGTCACCCATTCCATTTTGTAACCAAACCGCGCCGACCATTCCGCCGACGAAATGATCGAGCCGTCCGTACCCACGAAGTCGAGGAAGTCCAGCTGATGCGATTGCGCTACCCCGCGCGCGTCGTTCACGTACACGGAAATGTCCGCGTTCGGCCTGCTCAGGTCTATGGCCATGCGCACGGTCGGCTCTGCGTCCGCGATTCCCTGCACGCGATTCAAAACATCATGCCCTCGCCGTTCGAACTCTTTCTGGAATTGCGACACCAGCGCGTCCGTGTGCTCGCGATTGATCTCGTCGAAAGCGTGGCGCGTTACCACCGTCACCCCCGCGGTAACCAACCCCACGGACAGCAGCAGCGCCAGCATGAAGTTCACGAACAGTTTGGAGCGAAACGTCACGATTCCTCTTCCCGCGAAGCACAGAAGTTTTCGTCCGTGCTTATCACCGCAATTCTTTCACGCCCGGCAGCTAATGCGCATCCGTCGTCGAGTCCAGCCATACATCCGCTAGCGGCCAACTCTCTCCTGCTGCTGGCTGCTTCCAATCTCGTACTCGGGCGCTCAGCCCATAAACCTGGGGCAGCCAGACAAGAGGCACCACCGAGCCGCCATTTATGATGCTCCGCTCGCTATCGTACACATCCTCGGGCGACGCGCTCTTCGGAAGCGGACTGCCATTGATTCCCGCCAGCGGCCCCAGTCTATCAATGAAAGCTGCGAGCGAAACGCTCGGAAGTGGCGACGGCATTCGCAAACGCACAAGCCGCGCATCAGCATGGATCGCCTCATTATGCGGCGTTGGGCTCTCGTTTCCACCGTGCACAATTGCCTTTTCGGAAGCTGGGAGCGCTCTCGACACCAAGGAAATCCCGGCCTCTTTCGCATCCACCACGATTCGTTCCGCCACGCTTTGCTCCAGCGCATCAGCGGAATCATATCCCAACACCAACTTCGGTGACGGCGAGATTTGCGCCCAAATTTCCTTTGCGCCGCGGGCATCCGCTTCCGTCGAAAAGAGAAAAGCCGTGCCGCTCGACCATTGCGGCAGAAGGCCGCCGGCAGGCTCGCCTTCCTTCTGCAAAATAAAATTTACAATCGCCGCGCGATCGATGCACCGCGCTATCGCTTCTCGCACGCGCGCATTCTCCGTGGCGCCGCGGCCTGTAAGAAAAACCAGCGCCAGCAATTCGTTCGCTCGCGACGCGCTTACGCGCACACCGCGGTCCGCCCCCTGCCGCGCCAGCTCCGCGGGAATTTGCGCGAAGTCCGCTTTATTCAACTCCAGGTCCAGCACGCGATCGTGAGCCGAGCGTCCCATCTGAATTTCGATGGAATCGACAAACGGCCGGCCTTCGCGGTAATCCTCGTTTGCTGCAAACACCGCGCTCTTCCCTGCTTCCCACGCCGACAAGCGAAAGGGACCACTCCCTGCTGTACCAACAAAATCCCCATTCTCGCCGCGTCGATCGTAGAGCAACGCATCAAGCTCGGCTTTCGCGCCCGCTTCTTCCGGATTCACCGCAGCCACAGTTGGATCGAGCGAATGGATGATCGCTCCGATTTCCACACGCAGCGTTCCTCCATACCGCGGCCGCCGCGCCGGACGCAGCGGCCCCGCCGCCGACAGCACTACGCTAATCGCCGCAAGACACAGACACAATCGAAGCTTCATACGCTCCCGTTTGCAGATTCCGCGAAACCACCCGCGCAGTTTTGCCATCTTCCGAGGTCCAGAGCGCAAGAATCGGCCCTGGAAATTGGATCGGTTGAGCTATCGGCTCTCTTTGATTTTTGTCCTCATAGGCCTGAATGAAATCCCGTACTGTCCAATCCCCGGATCCCGTACTCAACACGAGCGGACTGCCGCTGCAAGTGGACGCAAGAGCAGCGTCGCTCTCGACGACGTTCCCTTGCATCATGGCAAGATCGGCATCCGGAACTGAGGGCACGCTTTTACACGTAACCGTTTCTGGACGCTGAAACTCCCCTGCGCACACGCCATCCACCAATGTTGCTGTACCAGCCTGAAGATCCATCCGGCCACCCACGTTCCGTTGCACGGGGCGCGCGTGCGGGATAGCGATCTCGCGATTCAAGTGCCATACCTCCGCTCGATGATCGTAAAATGCAATCTTGTCGGGCTCAAGTACCACAAGGATCGAAGCCCCTGCCGCGTTGCCATCCGGCACCAACTCAAAATCAAGAATTCTCTCGTCCTGCTCCCAGACCAATTTCCGCTGTAACGTGAGCGACGGTTTCCTGGCACCCGCTTTCTCAACAAGGTCTCGCACAGCCGAGACGATTACAACTTCGCGAGCTTCACCGCGCCGAATCTCAGCCACCCAAACATAATCCTCTGCGGCTTCGGAAAGCGTCAGTTGCAATTGCGCCTCCCCCGGCAGCTTCTGCGTCATGCTGAATCCAAGACCCGTAAGGTCTTCCACCAACGTTTGTCGAAGGCCGGTAACGTCTCCGGCATTCAGTGAGGAAATATTCCGTACGTCGAGGGAAAACGTTCTAGCAGGTTTTGCAGTGGCTGCGATTTTCTCGGCGAGCGTGTCCAAAGCTTTGTTCCATTCAGGCGGAATTTGCGCCGCTGACTGCGCCTGCGAAGACCAAGCTGTGAACGCGAAAAACGCTAGGGTGATGATTGCTCGTAGGAAAAAGAGTCGAGGAAGGCGCCGCATCGGCTTGTGCCAGTTGCACAAAGCGTTGAGAAGCCATCATAGCACACCTCCCAAAACCTCCGCCGAATCGCGACGAGCAAACCCGGAATTCATTTTCCCTTCACCGCTGGATCCATCGCCGCAGAAGCCGATTTCAACACATCGTTCGTAAAGAAAAACTTTCCGTCGGTCGGCACCATCATTATTTGCACCTTGTCCGACAGCCGCTCCGCCACCGTGTACTGCACCAGCAGCGGATTCGTCTTCAGCGCCGCCGCTTCGAGCTGAAGCTGTTCCCCTTCGGCCTGCGCCGTCACGCGGATATTGTTCGCTTCCGCGTCAGCCATCAAATTGCGCCGTTCGAGTTCGGCTTTACCATCAATCACTTTAGCCTGCGCCGCGGCCTCGGCGTTCTTCACCGTCAAAACATTCTGCGTTTCCGAACGCAACTTGCTGCTTTCATCTTCCGCTTTGCTGTTAATCACTTTGGCCTGTGCTTGAGCTTCGGCATCCTGAATCGTGGTTTCCTTGCGCGCTTCGGCCTCCAGCCGCGACTGCTCGATCAG
>JBEKSN010000020.1:0-28402 GCA_049517055.1 Candidatus Acidiferrales bacterium
CCAATCGCTCGACAGGACCTTCGAAAATTTCCTCGGGGAATTGCCCACGCTGGACACTCCGCAGTCGCAGGTTCATCCATGAGCGCCATCGCCCAACCCGTCGTCGCCACGGTGCGCCCGCAACCCAAGCCTTCCGGCTGGAGCCAAATGAAGACGCTGGTTCCGTACGTCCTCCGCTATAAGGGAATGACGTCTCTGGGACTCTTGACTCTAGCGCTGATGGGGCTGGTCGGGGCGCTGCCTCAACTGATCATTGGAATGATTACGGACCTGGTGCAAGGATCGCCGCGGACGCTGGCGACTCTGAGCGGATTTTCGCGCGCACTCCTCTCACCGCTTTTTTCGATTTATGCGCCGCGCAGCCGCCACGCTTTGGGACTCTACTGCCTGATCCTGGTAGCGGTGATGCTTGCCAAGGGATTTTTCTCCTTTTGGACCAGATGGATACTGATCGGAGTTTCTCGCGAGATTGAATACGACCTGCGCAACGATCTGCTGGCGCGTCTCGTCTTGCTCGAACCGGAATTTTACGTGCGCAATCGGACGGGCGATTTGATGTCTCGCGCAACCAACGACCTGAACGGGGTGCGCATGGTGCTCGGTCCCGGCATCATGTACAGCGCGACTACGATCTCCACGATGGTCTTGGCGATTTTCTTTATGCTTAAACTCTCGCCGGCGCTCACCATGTGGGTCTTGATTCCTGTGCCGATCGTTGCCATCGTCACCCGCTATTTCGGCGAGATCATCCACCGGCTCTCGGAGCAGATTCAGGCCGCGCTCGGCGTGCTTTCAACTCGCGCGCAGGAAAATCTTACCGGCATGCGCGTGATTCGCGCCTACGCCCAGGAAAAACAGGAAGTCGCGAAGTTCGACGAAGCCAATCGCGACTATGTAAACCGCAACATCAAACTCATCAGCACTTGGAGTCTTTTTTTTCCGGGGCTTTCCACACTGATCGGCATGACCGTTCTGATCCTGTTGTGGCTGGGCGGCAAGCAAGTGATCGATCATCGCGTTTCACTTGGAACGTTCAACGCGTTTTACATGTTCTTGATCCAGCTTGTATGGCCGATGATCGCTCTCGGCTGGGTGACGAATATCTTCCAGCGCGGGGCCGCGTCCATGGGCCGGTTGAACTACATCATGAACGCGGAGCCGGGGATTCGCGATTCGTCCGCCCCAGCGCATACGCCGACTGACCCTTTCAACATGCGGCCGAATGGAGATGCTCCCGCGCCACAGGAGAAATCCGCAGTCCGCGGCGAGATTGATTTTCGAAACCTCACGTTCACCTACCCCACTTCGGGTTCGGAAACGCAGGCGGGAGAACCCGTCCTCCACGATATCAACTTGCGGGTTCCCGCAGGCTCCACTCTGGCAGTCGTAGGGCCGACCGGCAGCGGCAAGTCCACTTTGGCGGCTCTGATCGCGCGTTTGTGGGATGCGCCTCCAGACACCTTATTCCTCGACGGTCGTTCCATTCGAGAGTACCCGCTTGCCGAACTTCGCAATGCGATCGGGTACGTTCCGCAGGACACGTTCTTATTCAGCGAAACGATTAGCGAAAACATTGCATTCGGCGCGGTGGACGCGGCGGAAGAGCACATTCTCGAAGCGGCTGAAATCGCGAGCATCTCCGGCGAGATTGAGAGTTTTCCGCATCGGTTTAGCACCATGGTAGGAGAGCGCGGAATCACGCTCTCCGGCGGGCAAAAGCAGCGCACGGCACTGGCCCGCGCCATCATGCGGCATCCAAAAATCCTGATTCTCGACGACTCGCTGGCGAACGTGGATACCGATACCGAAGAGCGCATCTTGCGCCGTCTGCGCGACGTGATGCGCCAGCGCACGACTATTCTGATTTCTCACCGTGTCTCGACGGTGAAGAATGCCGACCAAATAATCGTCCTCCGCGAGGGCTACGTCATCGAGCGCGGCACGCACGACGAACTGCTCGCGCACAACGGCTATTACGCGGACCTGTATCAAAAGCAACTCCTCGAAGAAGAGCTGGAACGCGAATGAGCGATTTCCGCGAAGAAGAGAAATTAGGAAAGCTTTACGACTCGACGCTAACCCGTCGGCTGATGAAGTACCTGCGTCCGTACCGCTGGTATGTCGTCGCCGCAGTTTCTCTCACTCTCGGCGTCACGGGCATGGAACTCGTAGGGCCGTATCTTATCCACATTGCAGTGGATAACTACCTAGTTCCTGGCTTCAATTCTTACATCACGCATCACGCAGCCCTGATGGGCCTGCTGTGGGTTGTGGCCGTATCTACTGGGGCGCTCGTAGGCAGTTTTGTACTGCAGTACGCTCAAGTGCGGATAATGCAGTGGGTTGGACAGGAAACTATGTACGACCTGCGCAAGGAGATTTTCGAACATCTGCAGCGTCTGCCGATGAGTTTTTTTGACCATAGCCCGGTGGGACGCCTTGTAACACGAGCGACCACCGACGTGGACGCCTTAAACGATCTTTTCGCTTCCGGAGTCGTGGCGATGCTGAACGATTTCGTTCTGCTCTTTGCCATGGTCGCCATTTTATTCTATTGGCACCCGTTCCTGGCTCTGGTGACTTTGTCCCCACTGCCATTCATGGTCCTTTTGACGTATTTCTTCCGGAACAAAGTACGCAACGCAAATCGGCGCATCCGCACAGCCATCGCACGTATCAACGCTTTTCTGCAAGAGCACATCAGCGGCATGGCCATCGTGCAGCTATTTAACCGTGAATGGAAATCGCGCAAACAATTTGAGGAATTGAATCGTGTCCACATGGAAGCTTACAAAGAGGCCATTGACGCGTTTTCTTTCTTCTACCCCGCAGTGGAATTCCTCAGCATGACGGGTCTAGCATTGCTTTACTGGGCGGGCGGACTCAGAGCGATCTCGGGAAGCATTAAAATCGGCGTTCTGATGTCATTTATGTTCTACGCGCAGCGCTTCTTCCGGCCCATTCAGGACCTGAGCGAGAAATTCAATATTTTGCAGACGGCCATGGCCGCTTCCGAGCGCATCTTCAAGCTTCTCGACGAGCCCTTTACGATCACGTCCCCTGCTCAGGCGCGCACGCTTCCATCCGCGCGCGGGGAAATCGAATTTCGCAACGTGTGGTTCTCCTATACCGGCGGAGCTGCGCCGAAAGAAGCAGATTGGGTTTTACGCGACGTCTCCTTCCGCGTGGAACCGGGGCAAACGCTCGCGATCGTAGGCCATACCGGGGCCGGAAAGACCACCATCATTCAGCTTCTACTGCGCTTCTACGATATTCAGCGCGGGGAAATTTTGCTCGACGGTGTGGACATCCGTACGATGGACATGCAGGAACTGCGCCGCCTTTTTGGAATCGTCTTGCAGGACCCGTTCCTTTTTACCGGCACGCTGGAATCCAACGTCAAGCTCGGCACCGAAACGATAAGCCGAGCGGCCACCGAAAAGGCGCTGCGTGAAGTGGGGCTCGGCCCATTTCTCGAATCGCAACCTCAAGGCGTGGAGACGCCCGTCACCGAGCGCGGTTCGACGCTTTCTGTGGGCCAGCGCCAGCTCGTGAGTTTCGCTCGCGCTCTGGCGCACAACCCGAAGTTCCTGATTCTCGACGAAGCTACCTCCAGCGTGGACACCAAGACCGAACTCTTGATCCGTGAAGCGCTCGACCGGCTGCTGCAGGGCCGCACCGCTGTCGTGATCGCGCATCGCCTGAGCACGATTCAGCACGCTCACCGCATCTTGGTCTTTCATAAAGGCCGCCTCCGGGAACAGGGTTCGCATCAAGAGCTTCTCGCGCTGCGCGGAATTTACTACCGTCTCTATCAGCTGCAATACAGGGAGCAGGAATTGACTGCTCCGGTGCCCGGTGGTGGGACTGGATTTTCGCAACCCCTGCCTGCCGATGATTAAGTACCGTCGACGCCCCGAAACGCCGCCGCTATTGCGTTACTCATGACTGAAAAGAACATTTTGATTTCCGCGGGGGAAGCATCCAGTGACATGTATGCTGCGCGGCTCGCCATTGCCTTGCGCGCACGTACCGGCGCGAAGTTCTTTGGTATGGGCGGTCCTCGCATGGCAGAAGCGGGCGTCGAGCTAATCGCCGACTACCACGAGGTTGCGGTCGTAGGCATCGCGGAAGTCCTGCACAAAATCCCAACGGTGATTGGCGTGCAGAATCGTTTGAAGCGCGAAGCCAAGCGCCGCAATGCTGCGCTTGCGATTCTGGTCGATTCGCCCGGCACCCATCTGGGCGTGGCTCGCCGTCTGAAACAGATTGGCGTCCCGGTTGGGTATTTTATCGGTCCGCAGGTTTGGGCCTGGCGCGCGGGGCGCGTGCGCATCATCAAGCGGCGAGTCAATCGCATGGTCGTAATATTTCCATTCGAAGAGAAAATCTATCGCGAGGCCGGAGTGCCGGTAAATTTTGTGGGTCATCCGCTGGTGGACGTCGTGCGGCCCACAATGAGCCGCGCGGAATTTGCGGCGCTTCACAATCTGAATCCAAAGAAGCCCATCGTCGCTATCCTGCCCGGCAGCCGCCAAAACGAGATCAGGCAAAATTACGGGCGAGTACTCGAGGCGTGCCAGCGCCTCAGCCGGGCTGATAAGGAGATGCAGTTCGTCGTCGCCGCGGCACCGAACCTGACCGCGGGCTCCTTCACATTACACACTCTCCCAGCTATCGATATAAGGTTAGTCCAGAGAGCCACTTACGACGCATTGGCCGCGGCCGATTGCGCAATTGTCGCCAGCGGAACAGCCACGATTGAAGCCGCGCTCCTCGGCACGCCCATGGTTGTCGTTTATCGCGTTAGCCCGATTTCCGCATCCATCCTGCGGCGAATGATCCGGACACCCTTCTTCAGCATGGTGAATCTGATAGCGGGGAGAAGCGTGGTTCCGGAGTTAATCCAGGATGATTTCACGCCAGCCGCAGTCGAAGCGCAAGTTCGCCGCCTTCTGGATTCGCCGGCCGCTCGCGAGGAGATGAAATCAAGCCTGGCTGGGGTGCGTGCCAAGCTTGGCCCGGGTGGCGCGATCGAGCGCGCTGCGGACATTTTCGCGCAGATGTTGTAACCTTTTCTGCATGGGACTTGCGGGCAACTTCGCGTGGTACTTGCGGGCAACTTCGCGCCGGACTCCTGTATCTTAGACAGGAGCGAATAGTCTGCTTTTCATGAGAGGGTTTCTTGCAGAAGACTCATCGGCTGCTCGTCCTGCTGGCTCTATCGCTCCTGGTGGCAGCCACGGCGCCGGCGCAATCGCCGCGCCGGTTCCCGTTTCGTGCGGATCATTACGACGTGCAGGTCTTGCTCCACCCCGAGGACCAGACTATCTCGGGTCTGGCTCGCGTGGATTTTATTGCCAACGAAGTTTCGCGCACTGTAGTCGTCGAGTTACATCAGGATTTAAAACTGAACTTGATCCGCATTCCGGGCGGGAAGCCGCTGGAATTCGAGCGCGATAGAACTTATCCGCTCCTGTTGACCGTCGGACTTCCTGATGCCGTCGCTCCTGGGCAGCCTGTAACTCTCGAGTTCGATTACACCGGGCCGATTTCGAGCGAGGATGATAGCCCGACGAGAGGCGTGCGATTCGCTTCGATTGATAAAACTTCAGCGTATCTGCTACTTCCCGCGCGCTGGTTTCCGCTCACAAATTATCCCGCGAATCGCTACACCGGCACCTTCAAAATAATCACGCCCGATACGATGTACGTCACCGGCACGGGCAAGGCAGATCCGCCGACGATGCAGCCGGGCATCGGAAAGGGTGCCGGCCAGGCGTCCTACGTTTTTCATTGCGATCGCCCAGGTCCCGTAGGCACTTTCGTCGCGGGAGCGTTGCAGCTCAATCCTGTACAAACGGAAGGAATCACCGTTTCCGTGTTTACGCCGCCGGTCCAGGCGTCCACCGCAAACGCGTATGGAAATTCCCTGGCGCATATTATTTTGTATTACACCGATGCATTCGGGCCGCTTCAAGAGAATGCGCCTCCGCCGTTTACTATCGCGCAGATGCCCGACGGCAGTTTGGCTGGATATTCTGCTCCCGGATTGCTGCTGATCAGCGCCCGGCAATGGACTACAAAAGCGAACGATCGACTGATCTCCCAACTTGCCTCGCAACAGTGGTGGGGTGACCGCGTCCTTCCTGCCACTTCGTCCGATACTTGGCTGACGGACGGGCTCTCGCGCTATGCCGAAGCCATGTACGCGGAGCAGAGCGATGGCAGCGCCGGCCTGCACCGAGCCCTCGAAGATTTTGCGGTGGGCGCGTTGATGTACGAGGACACCGCGCCCATTTCTCAGGCCGGCCGCTTGCAGACATTCTCAAACGAATACCGATCGGTGGTCGCCGACAAGGGCGCTCTGGTTTTTCACATGCTCCGCACCGAAATCGGAGACGACGCCTTTACGGCGCTTCTGCACGAGTTTTATAAGAAATACGAAGGCAAAAACGCGAACATCGCCGACTTCGAAAAGATGGCTTACACAAAAGTTCCGCCTCCGAAGAAAGGCGAGCCGCCTATCAATCTTGTTTCTTTCTTTTCGCAGTGGGTGAATTCAACAGGCATTCCTGAATTTAAGCTCGAATTTATCGTCTATCGAACGAAAAAAGGGTTCAAAGTCGTGGGCAAGATTCACCAGGATCTCGATACATTTCGCATGCCGGTTGAAATCCGCGTGGACACGGAAGGAAACCCCGAATACAAGAAGATCCTGGTGACCGGAACAACGCAAGCATTCGAGATCGACACGTTCGGCCGGCCCAAGCCGTACGGAATCGTGATCGATCCCAATAACAACATGCTGAAATCCAGCGCCCGCTTGCGAATCCGTGCGTTCGTCGCAAGAGGCGAAGGCTTTGCCGAAAACGGCCAATACTACGAGGCTATCCAGGAATATCAGCACGCTCTGGATCTTCAATCCAGCAATTCGCTCGCTCATTTCCGCATGGGCGAAGCCATGTTTAACCAGAAAAACTTTCAGTCCGCTGCGAACGCCTTTCGCGCCGCGCTCGGCGGCGACCTGGACCCCAAGTGGGTCGACGTTTGGTGCCACATTTATATCGGAAAAATTTACGATATTCTGGGCCAGCGCGAACGCGCCGTCAACGAGTACAGTTTAGCGCAGCATCTCGGTGACGATACCGCCGGGGCGCAGGAAGAAGCTGGAAAATATTTGCAGCGGCCGTACACCGGCGACGCCGTCGCGGACGCCGCGCCCGCGGGAGCAGCACCCGCCGGAGCAGCATCCGCCACCCCTGCTGCAAACGCGCCCGCTGCTGCCGACCCGGACAAGCCGGTCCTCAAGAAACGCCCATAGCGCTCAAGGAAACTGAAGTCTTCGGGGTTGGCGGACTAGAGCGGTTGAAGTCCGGCGAGATTTCCCGGTTCGATTCCTTTGTGTTGAATGAGAACTTGAAAAGTCTCGCCCATTCCTTCCGGGTTGATCAACGTCTTGAAAAGAAGCCGTCTCTGCGTTTGTTCCACCTCGGTCATCTCGTCTGATTGCAAATCCGAAAAATTGCCGTGGCGCGCGAGCGCAAGCAAAAATTTGCTTTGAGAGATAAATCCGGTTTGAACGAGTCCGCTTCTTCGCCCATATAAGTCGAGCGCGCTGAAATTGACGTGCGCAGTCAAATCCTGCTCGCCCGGCGCGCGAAACCAATCCTCGCCGGCTCGGTGACGCTCGTAAGCAAGCAAAGTGCCTCGCATATGCCGCTCGTCGTAAAGCTCCCGTGCTTCATGCCCATAATCAATTGTTACGATAAATCCACGCTGGAGCATCTTCCCTACTTGTTCGATCCACCGGCAAGCGGCAAGATTCGCTTCCGCTTGCTGTTTTTCGTGCAAATGGATGTTTTGTTCCGATAAATATTCGCTGAGCTCGTTCGAAGATAGCAGCCCCATTTCATCGCACAACCCGTTCTTGCCGGTTCCGACATAAATTTCGCGCAGATCGTTGCCTTCGCGTACTAGGCGATGAACCGGCATCGCATCGATAAGTTCGTTTGAGAAAATGCACCCGCAAGCGACTTCATCCGGAAATTCGTCTTGAGACAAGAATCTACCTCGTGCAATGTGCCCATCCAGAACCTTAGTTTGCAAAGAGCGGCGTGCAGTTGATCGTTCAACTGCAATAAACCGTAGCGCCTGGTAAAAATCAGGCCACGCCTCGGCGGCGAAATCGAGAATTTGCTTGGCCAATCGGCCTGTGCCGGCTCCGGCTTCCACAAGCTGGAATGCATCCGGACGTCCAAGCATGCACCACATTTCCTGTAATTGCCGCGCTAAGAGCCGCCCAAAAAGCGGCCTGGCGTCCGCGCTCGTAAAATAATCGCGCCCGGGCTGCTGCTCCGCTTTGGTGTAATACCCGTACACCGGGTGATAGAGGCACGCCTCCATATATTCAGCAAATGTGATCGGGCCGTTCGAACGAATCCGCTCCGCGAGGATGAGCGCGAGCGGCGTCGGCTCGCTGCGCGAGGCCATCAATTCACGCGCTGCGGGTTGCGCGTAAACATCTCGATGATGTAATCGTGCAGGCAGTCGTAGAGTTGTTTTTGGAAAGTCCATGGAAATTGCGAATGTTCAATTTCGCGCGGCTGAAGCTTGAAAGTATAATTGTGCACTTCCGCGTTTGTGGGTTTGTAGCGAATCTCTACTTCCACTCCCCCTTCCGCAGAGCGCGCTTCAAAATCAAAGAGCGGATGCTCGTAACGCACGAGCTGGTGCCGCACCTTATCTGCGAGCAATTCGCTCATTGAAAGCTCTTGGCCTGCAGTTCCGTCCATACGCTTGCAAAACTTGTCAGCGCCTCTTTGTCGAACAGAACGAAATCAATCTTCTCGAGCGATGTAGGTTGCTCGAAATGTTTGGCTACTTCACGCAGCATAATTTCGGCGCATTCGCGCAACGGAAATTCCGCGATACCCGTCCCCACAGCCGGAAAGGCGATGGTCTTGAGTCCCTTTTGCGCCGCAATTCGCAGCGAATGCGCCGTGGAGCTGCGCAACGAGTGCGCGGACGTTTTTCCGCCCAGCTGCATGCTCGCCGCGTGTATCACGTAGCGCGCTTTCAGCTTTCCGCCCGTCGTGATTGCCGCGCCACCCACCGGCACCTGGCCGATGGCATCGCATTCTTTTTGGATTTCGGGGCCGCCTTTTCGGCGGATCGCTCCCGCAACGCCGCCTCCCAGTTGCAAATCGTTGTTCGCCGCATTCACAATGGCGTCCACATCCATCTCGGTCAGGTCGCCTTCGATAATTTCAATCCGATCGGCAATGTTCATCTTAAGAAAATCCTTCCCAGCGAATATTGCATGGAAGCTGCAGAATTATTTCTTTGCCGCATCTTTTGCGTATTCGTACACGCCGCGACCCGACTTCCGCCCGGTGCGCCCCGCCTTCACATACTGCGCCAGCAGCGGGCACGGCCGGTATTTTTCTCCCAGCGTTTTGTGCAAGTATTCAAGAATATTAAGGCGCACATCCAAACCCACCAGGTCCACAAGCTCAAACGGACCCATCGGATGATTCAGTCCCAATTTCAGCGCCTTATCGATGTCCTCTGCGCTAGCCACGCCTTCCTGCAGCATGTAAAAAGCTTCGTTGCCAATCATCGCGTTGATGCGGCTGGTCACGAATCCCGGCGATTCGCGTATCACCACCACTTCCTTGCCCATCCGGCGTCCCACTTCCACGCACGCCTGCAGTGTCGCTTCAGAAGTTTCCAGCGCGCGCACTACTTCCAGCAATTTCATCTTCGGCACGGGATTGAAAAAATGCATACCGATGCAATCTTCCGCGCGAAACGTAATGGACGCCATTTCCGTAATGGAAAGCGAAGAGGTGTTGCTGGCCAGAATCGCGCCGGGCTTTGCGAACTTGTCGAAGATCGTGAAAATCTCGAGCTTCACTTCCATTTCTTCCGGAACAGCTTCGATCAGAAGATCCGCTTCGCGGCAAAGGTCCTCCACCGAACGCGCGGTCGTAAGATTTCTAAGCGCCGACTCTTTCTGCTGCGGCGTCACCTTTCCACGCGATACTCCGTCTTCCAGGGTTTGAGAAACATAGGCGGCGCCTTGTTCCCGCATTTCGGGAGAAACGTCTTCGAGCACCGTGCGGTATCCGCCAATCGCCGCCGCGTACGCAATTCCGCGCCCCATCGTTCCCGCGCCGATCACTCCGATGGTTTTTATGTCCATTCACAGACCTCGCTCAAACTGGAAAAAGTCGCGCAGCGTTATCGTACAGAATTTTCTGCTGCGCGTCCGGCGATATTGCCAGCGCGCGAAACTTCTCGATGTTTCCCCGCACTCCGGGAACACCAGGCCCCGGCCAGTCCGTACCGAACAGGACTTTATCCGCAATCTCCTCGATTCGAGGAAAATGTTCCAGCAGTTTTTGCGGAGGTATCCCGGAGATATCCATGTACATATTCTTGTGCCGGCGAACAAGAAAAAAAGCTTCGTTCATCCACAGCGGGCGCCCACCATGCGCCAGGATTACGACCAGGTTGGGGAAATCCACGCCGACATCGTCAGCCAGCATAGGCTGCGCGTACACGTTTCGCGCGCCGGGGAAAATCGATGTGCCTGTGTGAATCATTACCGGCAGGCCAACTTCCTCCGCGCTCTCGTACATCGCGCGCAAAGGCCCCAGGCCGCTGCGGTATTCGTTAGGCGCGAACAATTGGTGGGAGGGGTGAACTTTTAACCCGCGAATGCCAAGTTTTTTCAGCCGGGTCACTTCCGCGCGCGCATCGAAAATATATTTTGGATGCACGGAACCGAACGCAAGCAGGCGCCGCGGATCGGCGGAGCAATAGTTTGCGACCCAATCGTTAACTTCCGCGGTGTATCCGATCACGTCCGGGCTGACGTAGTTGATGATTCCCGCTCGCTCGATTTCCGCCCCATCTAAAAACTTCAGGAATTCTTTGGCGCTCTCCCCGAACTTCAGCACCTCGTCGTAGTCCCGGCGTCCCCGGCGAATCAATTCTAGAGCTTCCGGTTTGATCGCGTCGTTGGGCTGCACGTGAATATGAATGTCTATAATTGGCGGCAAGCTCAGTTTCCCCCGACAACGTAATGCAAAAGGCAGTTCACTCTGCGGCTAAATTCGATCAATCCCCTCTTGATCGAATCCGAGTACCACACGGCCGCCCGCGACAATCACCGGACGGCGAATCAAATTCGGTTCTTCCGCCATCATCCGAATGGCCTCTGCGCGCGACGGCGGGTGGTCCTTCATTTTCTTCCTACGGTAAAGCTCGTTGCGCGTGTTCAGAAATTGTGTGTGATCGCGGTCGCCGATCAATTTCTCGAGTTCCGCCGCGCTCAATCGCTGTTTCCCCAGATCGCGAAAATGCATGCCGAAACCCAGGTTTTCCATGTAGGCCCGCGCTTTGCGGCAGGTTGTGCACGAAGGCTTATGCAGGAATCGAACTCTCTTTCCGGCTTTTGCCCCTCGACTCGGTGCTTTCCTGATGGCTTTCTTAACGGCCATGGTTGATTCCTCGCGCAAAACTTCGCGTTCAATACCGCGGTACGTTCGGATCGATCTCGGCGGACCAGCGGTCAATTCCGCCGGCCATCGACCGCGCGCCTACTACGCCTTGCGAGCGCAACCACGCTGCGGCATCCAAACTTCTCATCCCGTGGTGGCAGAACAGCACAAGCTCACTCGCCGCTTCCAGCCGCACCAGATTCGCCGGGATCTCGCGCAGCGGGATCAGCACCGAGCCTTCAATGTGGGTAGTGTCGTACTCCCATTTTTCGCGGACATCCACGAGGAATAGCTTCTCGCCTCGCGCGAGCATGTCTTTCACGTCGCCCGGCGCCACTTCCATGTTTGCGTAAAGATCTTCCGTCATTAGTAGCCGAAATCCGCGGGAGCAGTATACGCGTGCTCTTTCACTCCCAAGCTCTGCATTCGCTCCGCACCGACCTGCTTCAAATATTCGCCGCGATCGCTCACATGCACCACCCACCGCGCAAGCCAATCCTCAAAATCCTCCACGCGCCGAGTCTGCTCGTGGTATTGCGCAAAGAACGCGTGATCGCGCCCGTAATATCCCTGTACCGGCGAAGGATGCGCTCCGCCCGGCTCGTGCACCACCGCTTCAACCAAAAATCCCGGCACCAGCGTGCGATTGGGGTCGGACGAAATCACGCTGGGCTCGGCGATTTCTTCCGCCACGATAATTATTTTCCTGGCCGCTCGCGCACCATCGACGGCCACGCCGAGGCTGCCCCAAATGTGCGCGTTGCCCTGAGCATCCGCGCGTTGCACGTGCAAGATCGCCACGTCCGGCCGCAGCGCGCGCACTGCAACAAGTTTTTCTTCGCTGACGGGCGAAGAAAACTCGCGCAAATTTCCGTTCTTCTTCAAAAGGTCGCTGCCCAGCGTCGCGTAGGTCGGCAGAAACGGCACACCCAGCGCCGCTGCATGCAGCGCGAGCGCCATCGTAAAATTCGAGTAATCCACGACTTCGATTTTTCGCGGAACCGCGTGTTCCGCTGCCCGGCGAAAACAGTATCCCACGCCGGCCGAAACGTTTCCCACCCACGCGGCCATCACGCGCGAGACACATCCCGCGCCAATCATCTGATCGAACAAGATGTCCGAGATGGGACCCACGACCGTGAGATCGCGACGCCCTTGCCGTATCAGCTCGTGCCCCGCTGCGAAAGGGATCATCTGTTCGAGTTGGGCGCCGAGAAGCACCGTCGAGCCGGAAGGCACGTGCCGCGCGATCGCGTCGCGCATCGTCATCAATTTTGATTCAGCCATAACTTTTAGGCGCGACTCGACTTCAGCGAGTCCAGAAATGATTTGGATCCAGCTCGCGCATTACAGTCAACGCCTCATCGCGAGGCGCGGGCGTTTCAACAAGATCATCAGCCACACGCAGCGTCCAGCCTGTATTGGCCAACACTTCTTCCACACTCACCCCCGGATGAACCGAAGCCAGAAAAGCTTCGCCGTCGTCGCCGAAACGAATCACCCCAAGCGTTGTGATCACAGCCGAAGGACCAGAATTCACGGGCAAGCCCTGCGCTCGACGCCAACCGTTGCCGCTGCCGTAGCCTGGCGACGTGATGTGTCCAACGCGCTCGGTTAGCCGGCCTCGCTCGTGCGCCAGTAAAACTACTGTCCGCCGCGCGAGGCACGCAATATCGCAAGCGCCGCCCGATCCGGGCAAGCGCTGCATTTCTTTATTTCGATGAGCCCAGGTAGTGTTCAGATTGCCGAAGCGGTCCACTTCCGCAGCGCCGAGAAATCCGACATTCACGCGGCCTTGTTGCAGCAGAGACATCACATCAAGCATTTGACCGCATTGCGTGGCGTGAAGAAGATTGGGCGGATCGCCCATGGTGTAAAGAAGTTCAAGCGAAGGTGTTTCGCGGACGACACCATTTTCGAAAAGTCCTACAGCGCGCGGAGCGTGCGTACGCCGGGCAACCAGGAAGGCCAGCATCGGCAGACGCATTCCCACGAAAACAAGTTCCCCGTCGCCGATTTCCCTGGCCGCCGCCGCAACCATCAGTTCGCTAAAGGTGTAACCGCGGCCCGCAACTTCCGCTTCCGACCGAGCCGTCACGATAAATCCATGCTCCCTTTCGGAGAAACCCACTTCGGCTCGGTGTCCTGTATCTCGCCCACCAGCTTGATGTCTTCCGGCTGCGGCAGAGTTTCCTTCAAGTGCTCCGCATATTTCTCAGGGGACAGCAGCTCACCGGTCACGCTGTAGGTCTGATCGGCAAACTCCCCGATGTGCCGGTTGAACTTCATATCCGGAACGTAAAGCGGAACCGCGCCCGCCGGGACGTGCTTATTAATCTGCTCGATCAGTTTTTCGCATTCCAGAAAATACAGGTGGCGATTGTGCTCGTTCATGTGCCCGAGGTCCACTTCCTGCTGCGTCTGGGCCTCGTCGTAACGTCCTTTCAATCCCCAAACGTAAAACCAGTGCGCCGAGCTCGATTGATCCACTCCGAACAAGTCGTAGCTCACTGGAATCCATTTGTTCACGTATTTCTGAACGATATTGAGCGGCACCACTTCCGCTTTCACAATTCGCTTGAGACCATCATGTCCGGTGCCCAGATGGAACGATTCTTCCCGCAGCATGGGATTCATGGATTGCGCCAGTGGCTCGAATCCCGAATAACTCAGCATGGTGAGCTGGAATTTTCCATCGCGGTCCACGAAATCCGTGTAGGTGAAAAAATCCAGCCAGTTGGCCACTTCCTGATTGAAGGCGCCAAGCAAGCGCTTGGATTCAAATGCGCGGCGTTCCAGCATTTTCTGCGCTTCCACTTTTCCGCTGTAGCCGAAGTGATTGATCAGCAGATGGCACATCTGCCAGCCGTGCCGCATTTCTTCGGTCACCACGCGGCAGAGCGATTTGCGGTCATGTTCACTCGGCGAATGTTCGAAGAGGCGGCGCTGCTGCTCCACCGAAGCAAATTCCGTGTCGCCCTGGTAAATAATCAGATTCATCAGGCCGTCGCGAATTCGCTGGTCCGGAATGTCCAGCACCTTTTGCCATTTCGGGCGTCCTTTGAACGCGCCGAATTCAATTTCATTGGATCGTGTGGGTCCAAACTTCGCTTCGAAATGATAGCTGTCGATTTCGGAATAATTCACGCCGATGTCGTTGCGCCAAACGCGGAATAAATCCACCCAATCATCGAACGTAGCAATGCGTGTTGCAGACATTTATGAATTCCTCCATTTTCTAAAGCGCTTACTTCTATGAATTCTGTTCAGGGCCGCCGCCGAATAAATCCCGCGCTCAGTGGCCTCGAAAATTCGGCTTGCGCTTCTCGACAAACGCGTTCAGCCCTTCCAGGCAGTCTTCCGACTGGAAGCAGTGAATCTGCAGCCTTATTTCCTCGTCCAGCGCGGCCGTCAGCGCGGCGCGGTCGTTGCTTGTCATGGCATGCTTCGAATCTCGAACCGAAAGCGGCGCGGCCGCAGCCAAACCTTGCGTGATTTTTTTGGTTTCTTCTTCGAATTGCGCCGCGGGAATGATCCTGCTGACGATCCCCATCCTGAGAGCGTCTTCCGCCGTCAGTTTCTCAGCGGTCCAAAATAATTCCGCCGCTCGCGCGCGTCCCACCAGCCTGGGCAGGAAAAAAGTTCCCCCGAAATCCGGGTACAAACCGATTTGCGCAAACGCTTGCGCGAACTTTGCCTGATCGGAAGCCACGCGCATGTCGCAAGCAAGGGCCAGATTCATTCCTCCGCCGGCCGCCGGACCGTTCACCGCCGCGATTACCGGTTTCGGCATCCCCGCAATCACCAGGCAAATTTCTTTTCCCGAAACAAGCAGGCTCTCGAGTTCCTTTGCGTCATTGTGTTTTCGCAGATCGTGAAGAAGTTCCAGATCTCCGCCCGCGCAAAATGCCCGCCCAGCTCCGATTATTCTTACGGCGCCTATCCCTTTGTCCTCGCCGGCGCGTATCAGCGCATGAACCAGCGCTCGCCCAAGCTCCACGTTCAACGCGTTGAGCCGGTCGGGACGGTTCAAACGCAACGTGACAATCCTGCCGTCGCGCTCCTCAAGCACCAGTTGGTTCGCCGCGTCTTGTTGAGTAGTTGCCGCCATAACATCGCTCCCTAATCTTTTAAGCTTTTCAGCAATGCTGCGAGCTTCTTGAAATATCGCGTCTTCACGCCGCGGTCGGTCCCGCAATTGGCCCCGCTGGTCGAAGGCAGCACGAACACTTGCGCGCCGTAAAGTTTTTCTTTCTGCAAGCCCAACTTGCATACCCGCCCCGTAAATTTCTCGTAAACCATCTTTCCGTTGAAAGCGATCACGCGTGGCCGCAGGTCTTCCAGCTTCTGCGCCAGCAGGACGCGCCCTTCGGAAAATTCCTGCCGCTCGATTTCTTCCACCCCCCGGGTAGGACGCTTGACCAGATCCGTCATTCCGATCCCAAATTCCAGCACGCGGCGATCATCTTCATAGCCGAGCGGTTCCGGAATCACGCCGGATTCATACATCATCGGCCAAAACTGGTTGCCGCGTCCGGCGTAGTAGTGCCCTACACGCGCCGAACGGTCGCCCGGATTGGCGCCCACCAATATCATTTTCATTCCCTTGCGAAGATAATCGGGCAGTGTGCGCATTCAGTCCTTTAGGATCCCGAATCGAATTTCGCGTACTTACAACTCGACTCTCGCGTTCTCTTACCTTCCCTTGAATTCCGGCTGCCTCTTCTCCACGTACGCTTTCAAGCCTTCCTTCGCGTCCTCGCTGGTGAAGAGAAGCTGCTGCATCTCGCGCTCAATGCCGAGCGCTTCTCCAAATCCCACTTCCGAACCCGTCACTACCGCGCGCTTGATGCGCCCCACCGCGCGGGACGCTTTATTCGGCGGGCAGAACTGCTTTGCGTACGCCATCACTTCTTCCCAGAAAGTTTCTTTCTCGTAGATGTAATGAATCAACCCGAACTCCAGCGCCTCTTCGAAGCTGAACGTGCGTCCGGTAGCCATCAACTCAATGGCCCGCGCGCGTCCCACCACTCGCGACAACCGCTGCGTCCCGCCCGTTCCCGGCAACACGCCCAGGTTCACTTCCGGCAATCCGATTTTCCCGCCTTCCTTTTTTGCGATGCGGATGTCCGCAGCCAGCGCAATCTCCAGGCCGCCGCCCACGGTGTGCCCGTTGAGCGCCGCAATCACGAGCTTCGGTGTCTGCTCGAACCGGCACAACGTCTCATTCGCATGCAGGCAGAAATAATATTTAAACGTCGGATCGGCCTTCGTCAGCATGGGGATGCTCGCGCCGGCCGAAAAGAATTTCTCACCCTTGCCGCGCAGCACGATGACGTGAGCATTTTCGTCCATGCGCGCCTGCAGAATGGCGGTGTCAATCTGTTGCATCATTTCGTACGTATAGGTATTCGCCGGGGGATCATCCATCTCGATGATCGCCACTCCGCCTTCCACCCCGTAATGAATCAGTTGCTTCTGCTCCACTGCCTGCGTCGTCGCCATTATTTCCTCCGGGAAATTATTTCCATTGTTTATTCCGTCTGTATTTAAAGATTATCCGCCCGCGCGCGCCGGTTCCGCAAGCGTGCTGCGACAGGCCGCACGGACTTCGGACGCGCATCTCCGTGCCCGTTCATTACTCCGTGCAAAAACATTCCCGCGATGGTTTCGGCCAGCGCGTCCGCCTGCGGATCCGCTGCGGTGCGGTGCCATGTGTAGGTCCAATTCATCATTCCAAAAAGAGACAGCACCGCCACGCGCGGATTCAATCGCCGCACGGCTCCGGCCTTACGCATCTCCTCGAAAATCTCCAGCGCAATTTCAACGTACCGCCTCTTCACTTCCAGCACTTCCTTGCGGAATGTTCCTTCCAGCGCTTCATCTTCGTGGGCCAAAACTTTCATCTCCACGGGATGCTGCAGAAAATAATCCAAATGATTGTGGACAAGAATGCGCAGCTTTTCGACGGGCTCACTGACGCCAGCCAGTCTTTTTTCGAGCCGCGCAACAATCGTCTTAAATGTGTGGATTTGAATCAGGTACAGAAGTTCTTGCTTGCTCTTGATGTAGTGATACAGCCCGGCGAGCGAAACCCCACTCGAACGGCTGATGTCGCGTATCGAAGCTCCCTCGTAACCTTTGTCGCAGAATACTTGGGCGGCATGCCGCAGGATTACCTGCAGTTTCTCTTGGGGCTCGCGCTGCGGCATAGAAGGTCTTGGCATAAAGGAGGCCCGGTTCCGTTCGAACGTTCGTTCGGTAACCAGAATACTTCCTGCCGACCAGCCTGTCAAGGCTGGCCCGCTTCCTCGATTCGCTGCCCGCCTTCATTTCTTTTAACCATTTCTCCATCCGCGCACGACGCTCCAGCATCCAACCGGTTACGAGCCGGCGACAGCATGTACTTCTCTCAACTTGTGCTACCCTTCCTTCTGCGAGATACGTCGAAATGAGTGCATCCAAAATGAACCCGGCAGGTGAGAACTCGGTGCAACCTCGTTCCCTTCCCTCCCAAGTGGTGAAGGAAGACGAACCCATTCTCGTCGCCGCCGCCCAGAACGGGGACATTACTGCTTTCGAAACTCTGGTCGGCCGCTATGAACGCAAGATTTTGCGGCTGGCCCAGAACATCACTCAAAACCGCGAAGATGCGGAAGACGTGATGCAGGAAGCCTTTTTGAAGGCTTACGAACATCTCTCCGGATTCCAGGGCAACTCCCGCTTCTATACCTGGCTTGTGCGCATAGCCGTGAATCAAGCGCTGATGAAATTGCGCAAGCGCCGCCCCAACGTGGTTTCCATTGACGAAGAGGTGAACACCGGGGAGGACTTGATCCCGCGTGAGATAGAAGACTGGGGCCCTTCGCCCGAAGACCGCTACAAGCAGACCGAGCTTTCCGACATTCTTTCCGAGGTAATCGCCGATTTAGACCCATCTTTTCGAATCGTTTTCCAGTTGCGCGACATCGAAGAATTATCGACCGAAGAGACGGCCGAAGCGCTGGGGCTTTCCATCCCAGCGGTGAAATCGAGGCTTCTTCGCGCGCGCCTGAAGCTGCGGCAGAAGCTGAACAAATATTTTCGTCGGAGTGAAAATCAGTGAATTGCAAGACCATCGTTGTGGAGTTGGAAGATTATCTGGACGAGGCGCTGGATTCGGAATTGCGCGTCTCGATTGAACTGCACTTGGCCAAATGCAAGAACTGCAAACTCATCGTGGACACCACTAAAAAGACCATTCAAATCTACTGCAACTCCGAACCTGCGCCGCTTCCGGAAGACATGCGCCACCGCCTTCACGACGCGTTAGTCAAGAAACTAGGCCGCCCCCGCGCCTAGACCTACCTCGAATTACGTCCTGACACCTGCGCGCTTCTCCAGTCCACCGTTTTGCTGCCACATCGGGACATCGCGGCCCATCCCACGTTCACGCGCTATCTCGAATACTCTCCCGGCTGCAACAATGTCCTCCGTAGCAATCCCATTGGACTTGAACAGCGTCATCTGATTCGGGCTCGTTCGGCCGGTGGCCTTCCCCGCGGCGATTTCAGCTAGTTCTTTCACTTCAGCCCATCGCGCCGCATCCTCTCCGAAGACGTGAATCAGATCGCCCGATTCAAGTTTCGACTGCGCGCGAGAGTCCACCGCAATCACATCGCACCGCTCGACAGCCCGCGCATCCAACTCGCGCTTCTGCGGAAAATTAGCGCCGATGGCATTGATATGCACGCCCGGTTTCAGCCACCGTCCTTCCAGTACCGGAGCCGTGCTGGTCGTCGAAGTCACAACGATATCGGCGTCGCGAACTGCATCTTCCGCCGACGCAGCCGCCGTAACAGGAATCTTCAGAGCGCCGCTCATTTCCGCGGCGAATCTTTCGCGCCTCTCCGCGTCACGGCCGAACACGCGTATGCCGTCCAGCTTCCGGACTTGCGCAATTGCGTGAAGCTGTGTGCGCGCCTGCAATCCGGTGCCGATCATTCCCAGCATTCGCGCATTTTCGCGCGCCAGATACCGCGTGGCGACGCCGCTCGCAGCGCCCGTGCGCATTTGCCCTAGAAAATCGGCTTCAATTAACGCCACCAAATCGCCTGACTCGACGCTGAAAAGCGTCACCAAAAAGCGCAGCCCTTTACCCGAGCTGGTGTAAATTTTCAAACCCATGTATCCGCTCACGCCGTCGGCTGCCGCCATATAATGCAGATAACTCTTCGACGGCAAATGCAGCCTCTGCCGCGAATGCACTAGCGCGGAACCGTCTCCGAGCCGACGAAAAGAATTCTCCACAGCGTCGATTGCAATTGGCATCGTCAGCAGCGATTTCACGTCCGCTTCGCTCAACAAAAGTGGCATTATATCCTCCCTAACTTCTGCGGAGATTCAAATTGGCCTTCACAAAGGCAGGGCGTAGCGGAACGGCCGGCGAACGCTGCTTTTCCAGAAGTAGGCGAGGATGATCACACTTGCGATCGCTGCGTACGCACACCACAGCGAGGTGAACGCGTAGCGCTTGAACGCCATTACAACCAGAAGAATTGTCAGATTTGCCAGGCCGAAGATTACCATGGGCCTTTCCTTCGACACGAACAGTGAACCGCAGGTTGCAAGCACATACAGCATCGCAACCGCTGTGTTGTTCGTGGCATCGTTGATGTACACGATGCTGTTTCCCTTAACGAAGATCTGCGTTGGGTATGCCGTCAACGCCCACAATATATAAAGTGTCGTTCCGACGCCAATCGCGACGAACGGCAGCATGCGCCTGCGGCCCTTCCCGTCAGGCTCAAACAGCAGGACGCTCAGCGGCAACAGGAAAGGGAGGAGCCCCTGCGCGTACAGCATGAAAGCCGCGCCCATGTCGTGCGTGACCTGGGGCGAGAGTTTCCCATCCAATCCCAGCCAAACGAATCCTTCAATGAACTGATGAATGGCGAATAGAACGGGCAGCGACGCGAAAAGAAGTTCGCGCCTGTGCTTCACCTTTGTCAATGTGACGACGCCGACGGCGCCCAGAGCGGTGCTGCCAACAAAGTTTGCGGTTGCTGAAAAACACATAGCTCGGTTTCTCCCGTGCGAAAATTACGCCCATCCTACCAGAACGCAAAATATTTCGTATAACGCGGCAATCGAATTTACCGGAAACGTGAGCTGAGAGCCAGTACCAGGCAGCCCGCGGATTGCGATCGAGGAAGGCGGGACGTCAAGTCCCGATGAGTCGGGTAATCGTAAGTTAAATCACCACCGAATCGGACTAGAAATTTATGCGGTAGCCCAGGACGCGATGTTCCGGCGCGTCGAGAACCAGCAACTCATGCTGCGGGCTCACCGCTAGCGGTGGCGCCGGCCGGCTCCCTTGTCCAAGCTGCGGAGCAAGGTCCATGTCCAGCCTTGGATTGCCGTCTGTCGTCACCACGTGCAGCGTCCGCCCATTGCTGTCCATCACGAAAATTTCGTTATTCGAAACAGCGAAACCCGTTGTCGGATTCCATTTAGCTTCATTTTCTCCCGGAGCTATCTGTGTTACAAAATGGCCTTCCCGTGTGAGCTTCAAAATATTGCCGGAAGAATTCCCGAGATAGAGAAACCCGTCCTTGCCATTTTCAATCGGGCCGAAAGCTTTCGTCGCTCGCGGGTTGCTGCCCGGAGGAATCCATGTTCGCTCCAGTCGTAATCGTGCGTTGAACGTGAAACATTTCGAGGCGTCCGCATCGAAAACGTGAATGAGTCCGTCAGCCGCTACGGCTACGCTGAGAGAATTGCTCGCGGTGGCACGCGTTCTTAATCGCAGCTCGCGATAGCGATTTCCTTCTCCGCCGGGGAAGAAAATGAAGACGCTGCCCCGCGCCGGATCGGTCACATAGATCGCGCCGTCTCTGTCTACCGCAATCGATTGCGGATGCTTCAAACCATCCTGCTGAAACGAAAGCAGCGCCTTCCCCCGCGGCGCAAATTTATGAATGAAACCGGTTGCGGGGTCCGCAATGAACACGTTGCCCAGCGTGTCCGCAGCGATGCTGGCGGGATCTTGCAGTTCGCCCGGTCCGTCACCCTGGGAGCCCCACTCACCGATGTACTCGAGCGCTAGCCCCACAGGTTTTTGTTGCAGTGCGTGGGTTTCAGTTTGCGCGCGTCCGGCAATCGAAAGAATGCAAATAACAATTAGCAAAGCGCCCAAAGATGAAATGCGGTTCAGCATATGGACCAATTTAGCGCAATTGAAGATCTACGCCGATCAAATGAAGAGGGGGTGGAGCGCTCTGATTAACGCTTGCGTTTACGAGGTTGCGACTCGCCGGCTTCGCGCACGCGGCGAACGACCGTCTGCCTCATCACATAGGTCCGCTGTTCGGATCCCTTGCCGCTCAAATTCTGAAACTCGAATCTCACTTCGCCACCCGGCGTGGAGGCCTTGATTATTTTGACCGGAAGTTTCCCGCAAACATCGCTTGCTACGAAGGCCGTTTCGTAACGCTCCTTCTTCTGGCCCCAGGTGTACACGCGGAGAAGCGAAAAATCGCACGGCTGGCCTTCGGCTCCGTGCGTCCCGACCAAAAGATATTGCGGTTTTGCATTTTGGGATGCATCCACTACGCGATTTAATTCGAACCACCCGACGATGCGCATTCCCGCCGAACTGGCATAATCGGGCAGCGGCGCTGGAACATCGAGATCGATAAAACGTCCCATGACCCAACCCGCCATCGTGGTTTGGTCGCTGTTGTGCGCCAGCACGAGCCACCAATCCTCTTTTTTCCCCGCGGACTCTGTCTTGGGATCTTCCTCGGCTCCGGCACCGCGAACTGCAGCGGCACTCACCGGCTGCCGCGCGAGCACATCCAGCGCAGTGTTTTTGTATAGTTGGCGGATGCGCAGCGAATCGCGTCCCGGTTCGATGTGGAGATTGCTAAGGGCCTTGGTGTGGCCGCGCGCTTCGACCGGCATCGTGGCGGCTTGCTTTGTGAGGTCCTTCGCCGTCTGCCACACATCCGCCGAAAGCAATTCGCGTTCCTCAATCCAGCCGGTGATTCCGGTCGTAGTGCGCACCTTCACTTGATCTTGAAAACGCTGAAGGACGTCCAGTTTTTCACCAAAGCTCACCGTCGTCAGCGGCTCGCGCACTTGCGCGGACGTGCTCCACACCGTGACCTGGCGATCGCCTGCGTAACCCACCTCCATTGCCGGCTTGGCGTGATGGAACCGAAGATATGCGGCGGTGCCTAAAATCAGCAGTACCAGGAGCCCCAGGAGAATTTTCCGGATCACGCCCGCTCCCCAAATGTGATCCCCACGGCGTGCGCCGCGGGCACGTAATCGCTCCCCGGATCCACCAGCTTGCAGAAACCAATCGCGTCCGCTCCCGGATGCAGCGCGATCCATCGGGCGTCGCGGCCCATCACCTCGATCACCATCACGCGATGGTGGCTCTCGCCAGTCGTGTGCAGCTTTCCTCCACCCGTCACCACGCCGATTGTTCGCGTCTTCGACATCACTCCACCCGATCCCTATCATCGTTGCGCGAGCGTTCCTTCGTGTTCGCGCAACTTCCGAAGCGACTGATGATTTTACACCAACGGCAATGCGCATTCCGGCTGCGGTTGAATGTGCGGTTTCCATGCGCAGCTGCTTCAGGGCAATTCGGGCGTTCTGATACAATGCGGGCGCTTGAGTTCAGCGACGCAGCTCGACGCCAAGAGCCCGACTATTCGCCGGCTCGGTGATTGGATGCCAGGAGATTGCACATGGAAGGTCTTGAGAAACTGAAGCCGCTCGCTTTGCTGCTGTTGCGGGTGGCGCTTGGGATCATATTCATCTCTCATGGGTACCCGAAGCTGTTCTCTCAGCTGCAGCACACGACCGAAGCTTTCACCCACCTGGGATTTCCTGCCTACTTTGCTTACATCTCCGGGGTGCTGGAATTGTTTGGCGGAATTTTACTTATCGTCGGGCTGTTCACGCGGATCACGGGGTTGCTGCTTGCGGGAGAAATGGCGGTCGCACTCGTGAAAGTGCACGGAATGCTGGCGAACCCGATGGCGGTGCATAATTACGAATTTCCGCTGGCCATGGCGGTGGGATCGTTCGCGCTGGCTGCGCTGGGGGCCGGGCTGATTTCGCTCGATCACGCCATCTTTGCGAAGCAGCGAAATTTTCCGAAGAAACCGAAAGGCAGAGACAAGCGGGACTAGCCGCCTCCGACCTGCCGGCCGGCACGCCCAGCCTAGGCGGGCTGGGTGAAGTTTGGCGCTGTCGCCGGCGGAGGCGTCACGATTACGGTTGCCGGAACGGGAACGGGGGCTTGCGGCATCACGAGCCAGGCGACGAGATAGGCGATCAGGCCCGGGATGATGCCGGAGAAAAACGAAACGAGGACCCAAACCAGTCGCACGACGGTCGAGTCCACGTCCATGTATTCAGCGATACCGCCGCACACGCCGGCAATTTTGGAATCCACAGACGAGCGCATCAGGCGCTTTTGAACGGGCGGAGGTCCGGAAGGGGCTGCCTGCTGGGGCGCTCCGCAGTAGTAGCAGAAATTCGAATGCTCGGTGAGTTCCCTCTTGCAATGGTTACAAATCATTTTCAGCCTCCTGCGCGACACACAACGGCCAGGTCCGCGCGGGTTCCTATATAGGGATACGATCCTACCACGTAAAAAGTTTCCTCGTCAGAACCGGCGGCTGGCATACGCTGTGCCAACTCAACTGTCTGGCAGTGCTTGGGAAAGTCAAAAGAGCGGGCGAGACGCCGGCCTGCCCCGGCAGGCAAGCGCTACGAAAGGCGGGCGAGGGCCAATTCGCTGCGGAATTGCCATTTGTCCTAGCGGACGCAGAGTGAGATCGCATTAGAAGGCGGCCAGGTCGCGGACGGCGCGGACTACGTCTTCGGTTTGGGGCAGGATTGCGTCTTCCAGTTTTGGCTGGTAGGCGCAGAAGGTGTCGGTGGCGGCGACGCGGCGGATGGGGGCGTCGAGGTCTTCGAATAATTCGTCGGCGATGCGGGCGGCGATTTCCGCGCCGTATCCCCAGGACAAGGTGTCTTCGTAAGCGACGATAACGCGGCTCGTTTTGCGGACGGTGGTAGCGATGGCTTCCCAATCGTAGGGACTGAGCGAGCGCAGATCGATTATTTCGACGGAAATTCCGGCGCGGGACAATTCCGCTGCGGCCACTTCGGCTCGATGGACCACCGCGCCGAAGGTGATGATGCTGACATCGGTGCCTTCGCGCACGACGCGCGCTTTGCCGAACGGGATGGTGAAATGCGCGCCGGGATATTCCGAGCGATTGTAAGGCTGGCGATAGAGATGTTTATGCTCGAGAAACATCACGGGATCGTCGGAACGAATCGCGGTGCGCAGCAGGCCGCAGACGTCGAGGGCGGTGGAAGGCATCACCACGCGCAAGCCCGGAACGTGAGTGAAGATGACTTCGCCGCTTTGGCTATGGTAAATCGAGCCGCCGGTGAGGTAACCGCCGATCGCTACACGGATGACGACCGGCGCTTTGAAGTGCCCCGCAGAGCGCCAACGCAAGGTGGCGAGTTCGTTGCGGAGCTGCATGTAAGCAGGCCAAATGTAATCGAAGAACTGAATTTCAGGCACAGGCTTCAGACCGCGCAGAGCCATGCCGATGGAGCGGCCGATGATGTTGGCTTCGGCGAGAGGTGAATTGAAGACTCGCTTCGAGCCGAACTTCCGCTGCAGACCGGCGGTAGCTTTGAATACGCCGCCCTTCCCTTTCACGAGGGACAGACTGTCTTCGCGGCTGCAATCGGCGACGTCTTCGCCGAAGACGACGATGCGCTCGTCGGTTTGCATTTCGTCGAGGAGAGTGGCAGAGACCATCTCGACCATGGTTTTGGGCTCGCCTTGGAGCTTGGGCTCGGTTTCGAATTCTTTTCCGCGCGGATCTACGTCAGGCGAGTAAACCCATTGATAGATGGAATCCTTAGAGGGCAATTCGGCGGCGAGAGCGCGGTCGGTGGCTTCGCTGATTTCGCGCTCGACGCTCGCTTCCAGCGCATTGAGCTCGCTTTCCTCGATAATGCCTTCGCGCACCAGGAAAAGGCCGAATTTCGGGAGAGGGTCGCGGCGCGATTCGTCTTCGCGCTCGGTCTCGCAGCGATAGAGTTTTTCGTCGTCAGAAAGAGAGTGCGAGTAAGGGCGAATCACGTGTGAATGAACGAGCGCGGGACCTTTACGCGCGCGGCAATGCTCGGCGGCGCGTTTCATGGCCGCGTAGCTTTCCAGCGGATCGGTACCGTCGCATTCCTCGATGTGCATGTCGGGATAATTCGCGAGGAGTTTGGAAATATTTCCGCCGGGGGTTTGAAATTCCACGGGGACAGAGATGGCGTAGCCGTTGTCTTCAATGTGAAACAGGACAGGAAGCTTTTCGACGCTGGCGGTATTCAGCGCTTCGTAGAATTCACCTTCGCTGGTGGTTCCTTCGCCGGATGAGACGTACATGACGTCGTCGGGCTTGTACTCGACGGTCTCACCGAGCGGGGCTTTGCGAGCTTGGTCGAAGGCCTTCGGAAATTTTTGATAGTACAGGGAAGCTTCGGCGGAGCCGACGGCGTGAAGGAATTGCATCCCGGTGGGCGACGAGCGCGAGACTACGTTGAGCTTTTCATTGCCCCAGTGCGAGGGCATCTGGCGGCCGCCGGATGCGGGGTCGTCTTTCGCGCCGACGCCTTGGAGCATCATGTCGTAGGGAGTGACGCCGAGCGCGAGCATGAGAGCGCGGTCGCGATAGTGCGGAAAAAACCAGTCGTAGGCCGGCTTCAAGACTAAGCCAGCGGCGACGAGAGCGGCTTCGTGTCCTGCGCCGCTGATCTGGAAATAGATTTTATTTTGGCGCTTGAGCTGGATTTCGCGATCGTCGAGGCGGCGCGAAAGAAACATTAGGCGGTAGATGCGGATTAATGTGTCGCGATCGAGGCCTTGGTATTTCGAGGCGTCGAATTTGGAGTTTTTCGGTTTGGTCTGCGTGGGCATGGCGTTAGGTTAGGTTGCGTGCCTCGCGGGAGAAGTTTGGGCCGGGGACATTATAGCGAATCGGGCGGCGGGCGGCCAAAAAAGTGAACGTGCCCGGGGCTGACAATACGCGTTCCGTGAGTGGCAAACGTGCAATTCTAGAACCGGTTAGAAATGAGCCGATGCTTTGTTTTGAGTGAGTTACGGCGATTTCTGTTTGCAGAGCAGAACCGGTTAGAAATGGCAAAAGCTGTTGGTTTTTCAGAGACCGAATGAGTGGGTAAGCGCGCAAGTTATGGTGCAGCAGAATCTGATTTTTTGGCGATTTGAGCAGATCGCGGTTGTTTGTTTTCAGGGACTTAGAGTGGTTTCTATATATAGGAGTTTGGCGATTTAATTTGCCGCATTTCCCGCGGAGCCGGACGCAAAAAAGACGAGGCTGTACGCCAAAATCGCTCGAAATAAACGGCTCGTCAGAGACAGAGTGCATCGCCCTTCGCCAGTGCTCAGGGTGAATCCCTTCGGGATTCAGGAGAACGGACGCACGAAGGGTGGCCTCTTGCCGTTGACTGCTTACTGCGCCGAACTTTTCAGTGTTCCACATAGCTCTACTACTAGGCTAACACACGATGCAAATCCAGATTGGTGTGAGCATTTCGCAAGGCCTTTTGGGAGTGATGGTTGGAGGGGTCATTCCCAAAATGGGAAACTGCGATTTTGGGCTCGAAGTTGTCTACCCTGTCGGAGCCAAAAAAATGCTCTCACGTGGTTGGGAATTTGCCTGAAATGAATGACGAAAGACCTCGCGCCCAACTGCGCAGCCGTCATTTTTATAGGACGAGCAAACTGGCAGGACCGTCGAAACATGAACGGTCTGCATCGAATATGACTCGTTCCTGACTAGGCGCTAGTCTTAGGGAGAGTTTCAGGGATCGCGAGCGAGAGCAACGCAAAAGCGAGCAGGGCGATGCCAGCCAAGCCCAAAAACGAGGCACGGTATCCGAGATGCTGAATCAGCAGGCCACCGATTGTGGTGCTTAAGGCAGCCCCGATGCCAACCATGGTCGCGAGCGAGCCAGCTGCAACGTTGAAGCGGCCAGTCCCTTCAGTCCTGTCTTTGATAACGAGGATCGAGACGATGCCGAATATGGCGTTCGCCACGCCGTCTAGCGTTTGAATCGCGATGAGCGCTCCGACGGCGTGCGTGAGGGTGTAGAGAACGCCGCGTATGGGAAGGACGCCGAAGCCGAGGAGCAAGAGCGGTTTTCGTCCCTTGGCCGCAGCGCGTTTTCCAATCCAAGCAGCACTGATGGCTATGACGAGCTGTGTGACGATAATGCACGCGGACATGAACGGGGCAGCGGCTTTGAGGTTGTCCTTCGACAGCATCTCGCCCAGTTCCGGCAGCATCGCGGCGTTCGCCGCGTGGAAAAGGAAGGCGGCCGCCAGGAAATAAAGAAGAATGCGGTCTTTGAGCAGGGCAGACAATCCCTCCGCTTTGGTCTGGCCTTTTTTTATGGATCCGCGAGCGCGGGCATAGTCGATTTGTGCGGGATCCACAAGAAAGAGAGAGAAGGCTGCGGGAATGGCGAACAACGCGGCAATGACGAAGATCGCGCGGTAACCAAATTTGTAACTGACGTAGGCGATCAGTAAGGCGGTGAAAACGTTGCCAGCGGAGTTGAATGCTTGATTCTTGCCGAACTGCCTGTCAAAAGCGGCAGCGCCAACAATCCCGAGCGTGATTGCCGCGACCGTGGGTCCGAGAAAAGGCCCTGAACTACCAATCAGGAACTGCGCGGAATATACCCTGATGGAACTGAGATGCCCCATGAGGAGAAACGCTCCGGCTGCCAGGACACCCAGACTGGCGGCAAGCAGGGTGCGTTTGCGATGGACTGCGTCGATGGCC
>JBEKSN010000021.1:0-28359 GCA_049517055.1 Candidatus Acidiferrales bacterium
CGCACGGTGAATGAAAACGCGAAGCGCGGTGTAAAATTCTCGTTGAAGCCGAACCCGGATACCTCATATTCTGCGCCGCGTTCGAATACCAATACGGCCGGCGCGCCGAGGAGCAATCAGAACAATCCGGCACCGGCGACGAACCCGCCTGCTCCGCAGCCATCGCCGCGAATGCAGGTAACGTCGGAAAAGCCTACATCAATATCGTAAGTGGACTTTTGGTCGAGAAAAAGGGCCTCGACATCGGCGACGATGCGAGGCCCTTCGTATTTGATCCGCTGCCGGCGCTTCGATGCGTTCCAGCTAATCCTGCTTCATGAGTCGCCATCCCGGCGGTGCTTCACGCCGACTTGAGCGCTGTACACATGCCAGAAATCGCCCTTGATACTTGTAAATTCGACGCCGACTTTTCTGCTCCAGAGGTTGGATTTGACGTAAACCACGCGGCATTCCCGTTCTTCTTCCGTTATAACATTCACGAGCAGAAGCGTCTGTCCCCGTTTTACTTTCACATTCAGCGGCAAGAGTCCGCCGTGGACGCTGACGGCATTTGTTTCCGTGGTTGCTCGGAATGGCCGGTTGGCCACGGTGCGTCCGTAAACTCGAACCGGTATAGACAGGCCTAGACGTTTGCTGCGCCGATGTCTCCCAAGTTGCTGCGGCACACTCAGCCTCCTTGGACGATGATGGATTTGACGATTCGAGGCTAAACCTGCGGTTTGAATCCTGCAATAGTACTTTTTCCGGGACGAATATCCGGGTGGCGCTCCATCGGAATTAGAAAGGTGTATAGCTTTGCGCGCAACGCGTGCGAATATTACGGCTCTAAAAGAAATGGACACTCACTTAGCAATCTCGCTTTTGACTCTTCAAGCCACCAAAAAGGTGTCCCACTGGATTTATCACTTGGGCGCACTCGGCCTGATTCCGCTGGGTGTGCTGGACGCTTCGGTGATCCCGCTTCCCGGCAGCATGGATGTGCTTACGATCCTGCTGGCCGCCAAGCAGCCGGATTGGTGGATTTTCTATGCTTTCATGGCCACTTTGGGTTCGGTGATCGGAAACTACATCACCTACCGGCTTGCGCTGAAGGGAGGAAAGGAAACGATCGAACGCCGGCTATCGCACAAGAACATGGACAAGGTGACAAAAGCGTTTGATCGCTGGGGATTCGGCGCGATTGCCCTTCCAGCGCTGTTGCCGCCGCCCATGCCGATGATCCCGTTTGTCCTTGCGGCCGGCGCGACCAAATATCCGCTGAAAAAATTCCTCGCCGCGCTTACCTTGGGGCGAATTGTAAGGTACAGCATCCTGTCTCTGTTGGCCGCGCGTTATGGCCACGACATCATTTCCTTCATGCGGCACCACGGACACCCGGCCGTGTTGGCAGTCGCCGCCGTTGCGACTATCGCCGCCGTCGTATTCCTGGTTCTGCGCTACGGCAAGAAAGGAAAGGCTGGTGGTTCGAAGAAGCGGAAATCGTGAGAGTTTGCAAGTCAACTGATTTGTTATTCCCTCCCAGCCGGGTTGACGAGTAGAGAACCTACAGGAATCTCAGTATTTCACCAGCGAAATTGTCGGCGTAGGATTTGTGCGTATCGGCTAAAACCCATCAGCGTTCTCGCTTCAAGCGAGACCTCACAGGAGGAATTCTTGAAAACAAATGAGAGTTGGAACAACCGTCGAGGTTTGATGCAGACTCTGGCCGCTCTCGTGACGATGAGCGCGTTTTTGTTTTTGGTTGTGGCGCCTCTCGCTCACGCCGACGAAAGAGACAAATGCCGCCAACGCATTGAAAAGGCTGAAGCCAGGCTCAACGGTGCGGTCGCCAAACATGGTGCGAAGAGCCCGGAAGCGCGAGACCGTTGGCATGAACTTCGATCGGAGCGCGAGCATTGCTGGAACGCTTATCATCAATGGTGGGATGGAAGGGACCAGAAGTGGCACACCGAGCCAAATTGGAACCACGATGATCGCTGGCCCGACTAGGAAGGGCTTCCGGTATTGAACGCCGCTTTGGTTAGCTGAGATTTCCGCACGCTTGGGCCCTGCTTAGGAAGCTAGCGGGGCCCGGTTACGCCATTCTTGCAATTTCCCGCCCGCGTTGACACCACCTAAGTCGCGTGCTAGTTTGCCGAACTATGACGGAAACAAATCCATCTCCTTCTACCAAGAAGCGGATCGCAGTAATTCCCGGCGATGGCATCGGGAAAGAAGTTATCCCAGCAGCGGTTAACGTAATGAAATCGGCTGCGGCCGCAGGCGGCCGCGAAGTCGAAGTGACCGAGTTCGATTGGGGCGCGGATCGGTATCTGCGCGACGGTACAACTCTTCCGGCCGGTGCGGTGGAAATGTTTCACCGCGACTTCGACGCGATTCTGCTGGGCGCCATGGGCGACCCTCGCGTGCCGACGAACGTGCACGCCGCGGATATTCTGCTGGGTTTGAGATTCAAGCTGGATCTTTACGTTAACGCGCGCCCCTGCGTGCTCTTCGACAAGCGCTTCACACCGCTGAAAGACCGCACTGAAAAAGACATTAACTTCATGGTGTTCCGCGAGAACACCGAAGGCCTCTACGTTGGAATGGGAGGGAATTTTAAGAAGGGAACTGCCGACGAAATCGCGGTGCAGGAAGATCTGAATACGCGCAAGGGCGTCGAACGCATCATCCGATACGCTTTCGAGTACGCGAAGGCCCGCAAGCTGAAACGGGTGTGCATGAGCGATAAATCAAACGCACTAACATTCGGGCATGACCTCTGGCAGCGGGTGTTCAAGCAAGTGCGGCTGGAATTCCCCGAGATCGAAGCCAGCCACCAGTATATTGACAATCTCTTGATGCAAATGGTGCGCGACCCCTCGCAGTTCGACGTGATCGTGACGTGCAATCTTTTCGGTGATATCGCGAGCGACCTGGGCGCGCAACTTGCGGGAGGACTGGGGTTGGCGCCATCGGGAAACATTCATCCGGGTCAAGTGTCGCTATTCGAGCCTGTCCACGGTTCGGCTCCGGCAATCGCTGGGAAAAATACAGCTAATCCGATGGGTTCAGTCTTAACTGTAGCGATGATGTTCGAGTATCTGGGCTGGAAGCGGGAGGCAAAGGCGATTGATGCGGCAGTTCACGGGGCGTTGCGCGAAGGCAAGACACCGGCCGAACTTGGCGGAATGATGGGGACGCGCGAGATTGGAGAGTGGCTGGCGAATTCTGTAGCGAAAGCCGGGGTGCAATAGTTTTACTTCAACTGTTACTTTAAGTAGGGCTTCTGCGAAGTTCGGATCCGAAAAATCCTAGCATGGATGTTCACTTCAGTTGTCGGCAAGTCGACTTTGAAGACTGCTAGTTTTGCTTAATCGCGGGAGGCGCCTGGGTGATGCTGCCCGCCACCAACTCGGTCTTAATCGTAATTTTCTGCTTGGGCAAGAGATGCACGTCCGTGTCAAACTCGTGATATCCGGCCAAAGCGATTTTTATGTGGTGCGCACCGGGGCTTACGAGCATGCCTCGCCCCATCCCGCTGAACTGCTGTACGTATCCGGCGAAATTGCCGTCCACGAAAACAGCGGCGCGCTCCGGCGTGACCTTGAGCTTCACTTCGGAAGTTACCGCCGAGTATTGGGCGTTAGGATCCTTGTCTAACTTTACGGTGATGGTCAGTTTCTTCGCAGGCTCCACGACGTAGGTTTGGGTCATGTCGAGATAGCCCGTCTGGCGCACGGAAATCTCGTGGTGTCCGGGAAGCAGCAGTACTTTCTTCTCGTCTTTCAACTCCGAGACGTAGCCCACGTACTGGCCGTCGATCCAGACTCCGGCGGATTTCTCCGCTTTATTGGAGCCGACAAATTGGACTTCGCCTTCGACCGAATTTTGGGCGACGGTTATCGTCGGCAGAAGCATCGACAAGAATATGGCCAACGAAATCGCCCTGCTAAATTTCCGGACACTCTTCATGGCTGCTCCCGGTCCATAGGATTTCATCCGGTATTCTAATCACTTTTCGCCCGCGCCGAGAATTATTCTCGATATCGAAAGTAGTTTCTTAGATTCCGGAATCGGGTGATCCATCATCCTTCGCTAGAATTGTCGGCGGTACGACCGTCGAAGTGTCGAAAGCACTTGACGCCGGTTGTCCCGAAATGTAGGTTCTGCATGCTTAACTTAAAGTGCCAGGAGCTAAAGTAAATGTCACGTCGCGCGTCATACGCTCTTCTTGCATTGGCCCTCATGGTGGCGCCGTCGATTTGGTCCCGCGGTCACGCAGATGCTCCGCCGGAGTTCAACGTAAAGGAACACTATACGAAGTACGAGTTTCGCGTCCCGATGCGCGACGGGAAACTGCTATTTACTTCCGTTTACGTCCCCAAGGATTCTTCGCGCAGCTATCCCTTCATGGTGGATCGAACGCCGTATAGCGTGGCTCCGTACGGCGTGGACCAATACAAGAAATCGCTGGGCCCGTCTGACGAGTTTCAACGCGCCGGGTATATCTTCGTTTATCAAGACGTACGCGGCCGGTACATGTCGGAAGGCAATTTCCTGGAAATGAATCCGCACATCGACAACAAGAAATCGAAAGATGATGTGGACGAAAGCAGCGATATGTACGACACGGTGGATTGGCTGCTGAAAAATATACCGAATAACAACGGCAAAGTCGGCATCTGGGGCATTTCGTACCCGGGGTTTTATACTTCAGCCAGCATCATCGACTCGCATCCTGCGATTAAAGCGGCTTCGCCTGAAGCGCCGATGACGAATCTTTTTATGGGTGACGATGCCTATCACGGCGGCGCGTTTATGCTTTCGGCTAATTTTGGTTTTTACACATTCTTCAGGCCGCAACCGAGCCCTACGTTTCCGCCGAAGAATATGCAGCGGTTCGACTACGGCACTCAAGACGGCTACGACTTTTATTTGAAGATGGGCTCGTTGTCGGATGCGAAGGCTCTGTACTTTAAGGATCCGAACTGGCTCTGGAACGATCAGGTTGCTCACGATACCTATGACGATTATTGGAAGGCGCGCAATCTCGCTCCGCACATGAAGAACATTCATTGCGCCGTGCTGACGGTCGGGGGGTGGTTCGATGCGGAAGATCTGCAAGGGCCGTTCTCGACTTTTGCCGCAATTGGACGCAACAATCCGGAAATCTACAACGGGATCGTGGTGGGACCGTGGGTCCACGGCGGATGGGCGCGCTACGACGGAAATCATTTGGGCAGCGTGAACTTTGCTGCAAACACCGGGCAGTTTTTTCGAAGCCACATTCTGTTTCCATTCTTCGAGCAATACTTGAAGGATGGGACCGATGCGAAGTTGCCGGTGGCTTACGTTTTCGAAACGGGAACAAACACCTGGCGCGAATACCAGAGCTGGCCTCCAAAGAACGTGCAGGCGAAAACGCTGTACTTTCGCGAAGACGGCGGGCTCGCGTTTGAGCCGCCGAGCGCAGAGGCGGGAGCCGCAGACGAGTATGTGAGCGACCCCAATAAGCCTGTGCCCTTTGTTGGCTATCCCGCCACTTCGGTGCCGCAGGAATATATGGTTGCGGACCAAAGGTTCGCCGCGAGCAGGTCGGACGTGCTGGTATACCAGACCGAGCCGCTCGAGCAAGACGTTACAATCGTAGGGCCCGCATCTCCCAAGCTGTTTGTTTCAACCACTGGAACGGATTCCGATTGGGTGGTGAAACTAATCGACGTTTATCCGGCCGACTATCCGGACGATGCGCCAGCGAATACTACGCCGCCCAGTGATGTGCCGCCTCCATCAATAAAGATGGCTGGCTTTCAGCAATTAGTTCGCGGAGAGCCGTTGCGTGGAAAGTTTCGCAAGAGCTTTGAGCACCCGGAGGCGTTCGTTCCGGGGAAGGTGGAAGAGGTCAGTTTTACAATGCCGGATGTGAACCATACGTTCCGGCGTGGGCACCGAATCATGGTGCAAGTGCAGAGTTCATGGTTCCCGCTGACGGACCGGAACCCGCAAGTGTTTGAGAATATCCCGGACGCCAAGCCCGAAGACTTCAAGAAGGCTACGGAGAAGGTGTACCGGAGCAAGAGCCAGCCATCCGGAATTGCTATTCAAGTTTTACCTTGAAAGAGGACCAGTCACAAATACGATCACTTCGTGTGGCGCTTGGCATGTCGGCACGGCGACGCGACCAAAAAATTCGACAATTCAAGCGTTGCTTTAATTCGTTGATTGTTCCGCGGAAATCGACTCGCTGATAAGATCTCGAATAGTGAGCCCGGGTCTCAGTAGCTCTCTCAACCACTGCTTCAGCTGTCGGCGCGACGACGCATTATTCATAAACGTTACGCTGACCAAATGGTTTCATTAGCCGAGCCAGCAACATTCCCATCAAGAACCCGCCGACATGCGCCCACCATGCGACTCCGCCGAGGTTTGCAGCTCGTGGATTGTTCAGCGAGCCGATTCCGCTTACGAACTGCACTAGAAACCACAGGCCGATAAACACGATTGCCGGAATCTGCCAGGTGAACCAAATAATGAAGAGGGGGATAAGCGTGAGAATCCGAGCAGACGGGAAGAAGACTACATATGCACCGAGGACGGCGGAAATCGCGCCGCTCGCTCCGATCGAAGGAATATTCGAGCCCCAGGAAAACATGAGCTGGGTAGCGCCGGAAGCGATGCCGCACACTACATAAAAAAGTAAGTAGATAACGGCGCCCAATCGTTCTTCGACTTTTGCGCCGAAAATCCACAGGAACCACATGTTCCCAATGATGTGCAGCCAGCCGCCGTGAAGAAACATGCAGGTAAAGAGGGGAATCAATGCATCCGCAAAGCTGTAATGCCGACCGGCCAATGCGAGGTTTAATTTTGCGGGGACGAGCCCATAAAGTCGAACGAATACATCGGCCTGGGCCGGCGACAAAGATATCTGATGGAGGAAGACGACAACGTTAGCCGCGATAAGGAGCAACGTCATCACCGGCACCGAACGCCGAGGCGTCATGTCTTTGAGCGGGATCATCCAGCGGTCCTGTCTCCGGGCTGACGATTGGCTCGCACTGAAGCTTCAAGTAACTGTTTGCGAGTGTACGCGAACTTGGATCGCCGACCGTTGCGACGCAAATTGTCAATTTCTGCGAGACTCGCAATTCTCCCCCGCGCACCCGAGGCCGTACAATTAATGGCTGCCGCGGCGTTGCTGAATTCAAGTATTACTTCAACGGACCATCTTTGAAGGGACCCGTAGATGAACGCCGCGTGAAAAATATCTCCGGCGCCGGTTGTGTCGAGTGCGCGAACCCTGAAGCCAGGGGCAAGAAAAAATCGGCACCCGTCCCAGGCGATTGCGCCGAGGTGGCCGAGCGTGGCAGTAGTCAAGCAACACTTGAACTGTGAATGGATTTTACAAAGTGACTTCAATAAATTCCGCTCGCCGGTTAGACGCTCCGGGAAATCTTTCGAGGTGATTGGAAAATCGACGTGCTTAAGCAAACCTTTAACTCCCGTATACAAATTATCCAAGTCAGCAACTACAGGGATGAATTCCTGGCGAGCCCATCGCGCTGCTCGGGTCGAGGCTGCTGTATCATGGCCGTCAACCAAGAGTGCACGGCAACCTTTCAGCGACTGGCGACGTAAATCTGAAGGGGCAATTGCGATTCGGGGGTCTCTCTTCCAAAGGACGGTGCGCTCGCCTGATCGAGCGTCAACCAGGATGAAAGAAGACTGGCTCGAACAATCGGCGGTCTTCATCCAAAGGGCTTGGACGCCTTCGCGAGCCATTTCGCTAACTTGGAATTTTCCCGCTGCGTCATCTCCGATTTTTCCGATATAACGCGTACGCAAGCCCCAGCGCCGGCAGGCAACCATTGCGGTGGCCACTTGGCCTCCGGGCTTTACCTCCGCGGAGAGCAACTCTACTTTCGAATCGCTGGCAGGGAAGTGCGGCAGTCGAATAACCGTGTCGGTGGCGTTGATCCCCAGACCCACGACGTCAATTTGCTGTGCCTTGCGTTTCCTGGACATTGCAAAGCACTCTAGCTTAGGATGCGCGATTTTCAAGAGAGAACTCGCGTGGCGCAGTCGTTTACAATTGCTTGCGGTGCAATGCTGTGGTAATAATTTTTGTTTCGCATGCGACCGGCGCGCGTGCGGGTGTTGTTTCCAATTTTCGAAAGCGAAACTTGAACTGTCGGCGAACCGACACGAATGCCACTACACGAATCTGAAGCGATTGTTTTACAAAGTTACCCGCTGGGAGAAGCGGACCGGTTGGTTAGTTTTCTTTCGCGCACTATCGGACGCGTGCGTGGGGTAGCATCCGGGGCGCGCAGAACGAAGAGCCGGTTCGGTTCGACTCTGGAGCGGCTCTCGCACGTCCGTATCTGGTTCTTCGAAAAGGAGACGCGGGAGCTCGTTCGCATCAACCAGTGCGAATTGATCGAATCGTTTCTCAACGCTTTTCGCGACTACGCTTCGGGTATCGCGCTTGCGATTTTGAGCGAGGTTACGGAAGCGGTGCTGCCAGATCGCGAAGCGTCCGACGCGAATTTTCGTTTACTTTTGATGACAGCGCAAGCCGTGAAACGCACCGGGAAATCTGAAGTGCCGCTTGCGTATTTCGCGTTATGGACGGTGAAGCTTGGCGGGTGGCTGCCGCCTCTGGATGTTTGCGCAAAGTGCGGAAGGCAGCTCACCCCCGCGGAGCCGGCATATTTTTCACGGAGCGCTTCGGCGCTCGCGTGCGGCAAGTGCCGCAAGCCAGGCCTGCGAATAATTTCGGTGTCAGCGCTGGTGGCTGCGCGCCAAATGCTCACGGTGCGGCTTGACCGGTTAAACGAAGAAAACATTTCGCCGACCGCGGCGCGGGAATTGACAGATGTTATGCTCGACGTGATTGAACGCCAAATAGACCGCAAGCTCAAGGCGCGGGAACTCCTGGAGTCGCCAGCGTGAAGACACAAGTTCGTCGCAGCAAAGATAAAAAATTTCCGGTGAAAACTCGGGGAGTGAGTAAAGGCTTGACCTTTCAGGAACTTCTACTAAAACTTGAAGAATATTGGACGCGTCGAGATTGCATTTTGCAGCAGCCCTATGACATTGAAGTCGGCGCCGGCACCATGCACCCCGAAACTTTTCTGCGAGTTCTTGGGCCCGAGCCCTACCGCGTGGTTTACGCGCAGCCGAGCCGCCGCCCCGCGGATGGACGGTATGGCGAAAATCCTAACCGCCTTTACAAGCACACACAACTTCAAGTGATACTCAAACCCGCGCCGGACAACGCTCAGAGCCTTTATCTAGAAAGCCTCGCGACCATTGGTATTAATCTGAAAGAGCACGACGTGCGCTTTGAAGAGGACAACTGGGAAGCTCCGACGTTGGGCGCGTGGGGAATTGGCTGGCAAGTGCTTCTCGACGGACTTGAGATCACACAGTTCACTTACTTTCAGCAAAGCGGCGGGCAGAATCTGGATCCTATTTCGGTGGAGCTGACGTACGGCCTGGACCGCATCGCCGCTTACTTGCAAGGCGTGGACAATGTTTTCGACGTGCGCTGGTCAGATACTACGAGCTATCGGCAAGTGCGGCTGGCGGAAGAGCAGCAACTCTCCGCTTACAGCTTTGACTTCGCAGATGCTGTTTCGACGCGCAAGCAATTTGAACTGAATGAGGCGGAAGCTAAGCGAATCTTGGATGCCTGGCCGAAATCAGAGACCAAGATGCTGGAACGTTTTCCGCTCTTGGCTGCTTACGAGCTCACGTTGAAGTGCTCCCACTTATTTAACCTTCTAGATGCTCGGGGTGCGATCTCGGTCACCGAGCGAGCCGCGATGATTGGTCGCGTGCGTAAGCTCGCCGTGAGAGTGGCAGAGCTTTGGCTGCGCCAGCGGTCGGGAACTCATCTTGCTGTTGAGGTCGCCGGGAGCCAGAAATGAGTTCGCCGCGAAAAGTGAAGACGTCGAAAGCGACCGGGGACCTGCTGTTTGAAATCGGCTGCGAAGAAATTCCGGCGGGGATGATTGCGAGAGCCGCTGCAGAACTTAAAGCGATTCTTGCGAAACATTTGTCGGCGGCCGATTTGGTCGACGAGCCGACAGTTGAAGGAACGATTGAAGCTTTTGGCGCGCCACGGCGTCTTGCCGTGATTGTTACCGGGATTCGTTTGCGCCAAATGGATTCGACGCGCGAGGTCACGGGTCCGCCGAAATCGGTTGCGTTCGATAATCTCGGCGAGCCGACGCGGGCGGCCATGAGTTTTGCGGAGAAGCAGGGAATCCCGGTCTCCAAGCTTTCGATTGTGACGACGCCAAAGGGTGAGTACGTCGTTGCCAAGCAAATTGTGATTGGAAAACCTGCAGTGGAGATTCTTGCGGAAGTACTGCCGCGAGCGATTGAGGAGATTTCCTGGCCGCGGTCGATGTACTGGTTGGGAGCGCAAGGTCCTCGATTCATCCGTCCGATACGGTGGATTGTTGCTTTGCTCGACGGCAAGTCTGTGCCGTTTTCATTTGCGGGACTTCGCGCCGGCAGTCATACGGTCGGCCATCGCTTTCTGGGGAAGCAGAACATTCCCCTGGATGGCCCCCGGGACTACGAGCCAAAGTTAAAGAAAAACTTTGTATTGTGCCGGCACGCAGCGCGCAGCAAAAAAATCGAGGAAGAGATTCGCCGATTAACGGGGCGCAACAAATTGAATGTGCATGATGACGCAGGACTGCTCAATCTTGTGACCTACCTAAATGAATATCCCAGCGTGATCATGGGGGACTTCGATCCTGCATTCCTTTCGCTTCCAGACGAGATTTTGATCACCGTGATGCGCGGTCACCAGAAGTATTTTGGCCTGGAAACTCGGGATGGGGAACTAGCTCCGCATTTTCTAGCCGTGATTAACCTGCCGAGCGATCCGAAGGGGCTGGTACGCGCGGGACATGAGCGCGTTCTGCGCGCGCGTTTTGCAGACGCGCAATTTTTCTGGGAGACGGACCAGAAAAGGAAGCTTGGTGATTATCTTCCCCGACTCGCGGCGGTGACGTACGAATCGCGTCTGGGAAGTTATGCCGACAAAGTGGAACGGATGCGCTACCTGTCCCGCTGGCTCGCGGAGCAATGGTTCAGCCGCGGGATTTCGCAAGCTGATGTAGCGGGCTCGGACCGCGCCGCGGAACTCGCGAAGTGCGACCTGGTGACTGAAATGGTGCACGAATTCCCGGAATTGCAGGGAATTGTTGGTGGACTTTACGCGCGCGCTCAGGGAGAACCGGAAGAAATCGCCTGGGCGGTTTACGACCATTACAAGCCACTCGGCCTAGACGAGCCACTGCCACGCAATTTGACCGGCTGTGCGGTTTCACTTGCCGACAAACTGGATTCGTTGGTGGCTTGCTTCGCCGTCGGCGCCATTCCCACGGGCTCGAGCGATCCGTTTGCTTTGCGGCGCGCGGCGTTGGGAGTGGTGAAGATAATTCTCGAAAGGAAGCTGCCGCTCTCAATTTCAACGGCGATTTCCGCGGCGTCAAAGGCCTTGAAAATGAACGCTCCCAAGATCGATGTGACGGAGGCGGTTCAAAAGCAGGTTCTCGAGTTCTTACTGGAGCGCGCGCGCTTCATGCTGAGCGAGAAGCGCGGATTCGCTTATGACGAGATCAACGCGGCATTCGCGGCGGGCGCCGACGACTTGGTGGATGCAGTTGAGCGAGTAGCAGCGGTGAAGGCAATCCGCAACACGAAGAATTTCGGACCGCTGGCGGCGTCCTTCAAGCGCATCCGTAACATTCTGGAAAAATCGGCCGGAACGCTCGACAAGGGACAACTTAATGTACAGCATGAACTGCTCTGGGAACCCGCAGAGCGAGAGCTTTACGCCGCGGCACAGAAAATAGGAGAAGAAGCAACGCGAAGGAAGAAGGCCGGAAAGTATCGGGAAGCGCTTGAAGTGATATCCGAGCTTCGTCCGGCGGTGGATCAGTTCTTCGACAAAGTTCTAGTAATGGTTGAAGACCAGGCGGTACGCAAAAACAGAGTTGCCCTCCTGGCGAATCTGTTAAAGGAATTTTCCACGATCGCAGATTTTTCGCAATTAGGTTCTGAAGAATTGCAAGAGTCACCTCAACAGAAGCGTGCTGGAAAATAATTCGGAGGATGTTGGAGTGAAGTGAAGCATGAGTTGTTGGCCCGCCGACAAAAGTTGCACGTCTTAGTTCGTGTCGAAGGTACAGCACGCTGCGCGGCGAGCAGATCAAAATTTCGAGGCAAACATGAAATACGTTTATTTCTTCGGGGCAGAGAAGGCTGAAGGCAACGGCGAAATGAAGGATCTGCTGGGCGGCAAAGGCGCCGGCTTGGCGGAGATGACTCGCATTGGATTGCCGGTTCCTGCCGGATTCACGATCACCACGGAAACCTGCGACTATTACTTTAAGCATGACCGCAAATATCCCAAAGATTTGCGGGCCGAAGTGGAAAAGAATCTTCAGCGTCTGGAAAAACTCACGCGAAAAAAGCTGGGAGATGCGCGGGACCCCCTGCTTGTCAGCGTGCGCTCTGGTTCGGCGCGCTCGATGCCCGGAATGATGGAGACAATTCTGAATCTGGGCTTGAACGACAGGTCGGTTGCGGGCCTGGCGCGGGCGACACAGAACGAGCGCTTTGCTTACGATGCTTACAGGCGTTTCGTACAGATGTATTCCAGCGTGGTGATCGGATTGGCGAAGGACGAGTTTGAAGCACGCCTGCGGGCCATGAAGAAACGGCTCGGCGTGAAAGACGATACCGAAGTGACCGCTGCCGGCTGGCGCGATTTGATCGTCGAATACAAAAAATATTTCCAGGAAAAGACAGGCCGCGCGTTCCCAGAAGATCCCCACGAACAACTGTGGGGAGCCATTGGTGCGGTCTTCGAGTCGTGGATGGGAGAGAAGGCGCTGACCTACCGGCACGTCGAGAAGATTACCGGCCTTCTCGGGACGGCCGTGAACGTGGTGCAGATGGTGTACGGGAATACAGGCGACGATTCGGGTACGGGAGTCTGCTTCACTCGCGATCCCTCGACAGGGGAGAAGACTTTTTTCGGAGACTTCCTGCTAAACGCTCAGGGTGAGGATGTGGTGGCGGGAATTCGCACGCCCATGCACTTAAGCGAGCTCTCAAAGCGCATGCCGAAAGTTTACAAACAGCTTGAGAGGGTACGGCAGACGCTGGAGAAACATTATCGCGATATGCAGGACCTGGAATTCACCGTGGAGCACGGCAAGCTATATATGTTGCAAACTCGCACCGGGAAGCGCACGCCCTCCGCAGCATTTCAGATCGCCGTGGATATGGTGGACGAGGGGTTGATCAAAGTTGAAGAAGCGCTTGAAAGAATTAAGGCGGACGATGTAGAGCGTCTTTTCTATCCGGTGATTGCGCCGGGAATATCTCGAAGCGACTTGTCTGCGCGAAAGATCGTCTCCGGCATCAACGCGGTACCCGGTGCAGCCGTTGGCAAAGCTGTGTTCACCGCGGAGGACGCGGAAGCCTGGGCCGCGCGAGGCGAAAAAGTAATTCTTGTGCGGCATGAGACGAGCCCCGAAGACGTTGGAGGCATGTTTGTGGCGCAGGGAATTCTGACCGCGACCGGAGGGAAGACAAGCCACGCAGCAGTGGTTGCGCGCGGCTGGGGAAAATGCTGCATCGTCGGCGCGGAACATCTCGATATCGATCTCGCGAAAAAATCGATGAGTTCGAATGGCCATTCGGTTCGCGAAGGCGAGTGGATAACACTCGATGGAGGCGAGGGCGTTGTGTACAGCGGTGAGATTGCGCTCGTGCGCCCGGAACCGCCGAAGGCTTTCGCTACGCTGCTAAAGTGGGCCGATAAAATCCGTAGACTGAGAGTGCGGACCAATGCTGACACCCCGCAAGATGCACGAGTTGCACGCGAAATGGGCGCGGAGGGCATTGGGTTAGTCCGCACGGAACACATGTTCTTTAAGGACTTTGAGCATCCCGAGAGGAGTGGAGAACGGCAGCAAGCGATTCAAGAAATGATTTTGGCAGATACGCCTGAGGCGCGCCGCAAGGCACTCGATAAACTGCTGCCATTCCAGCGGCGGGATTTTATAGGCATATTCGAGGCGATGAACGGCCTTCCGGTAACGATTCGCCTGATCGACCCGCCGCTCCACGAATTCGTTCCGCACGATGCTGCGAAGCAGGCTGAGTTGGCAGGAAGGATTGGCATCTCGCCGGAGGCTGTGGCCCGGCGCGTGGAACAGTTGCACGAAGCAAATCCAATGCTCGGCCATCGCGGATGCAGGTTATGCATCACCTATCCCGAAATTCTGGAGATGCAGGTTCGCGCAATTATTGAGGCCGCGATCGATTGCCAGAAACGCAAGATTAAAGTGATACCTGAGATCATGCATCCCCTTACTTTGGACAAGAAAGAGCTTCAAATCCTGGACCAGGCGACCCGTAGAGTAGCGGACGAAATTATCTCGCGATCTAAAGTAAAACTTCACTACCTGGTGGGGACTATGATCGAGCTGCCGCGCGCTGCCTTGTTGGCAGACCAAATCGCAGAAGTCGCTGAGTTCTTTTCATTCGGCACGAACGACCTGACCCAGACGGTTATGGGCTTGTCGCGCGACGATGCGGGCCGGTTCCTGCCGGATTATGTGGATGAACGCAAGGCCGGAATTTTCGCGACCGACCCGTTCCAAACGATCGATGTTGCAGGTGTGGGCATGCTCGTTGAGTGGGCCATCGCCCGGGGAAGAAAAACGCGGCCGCACCTGGAAATTGGCATTTGCGGCGAGCACGGCGGCGATGCCGAGAGCGTGAAGTTCTGCCATCGTGTCGGGATGGATTATGTGAGCGCGTCTCCATTTCGCGTAGCGATTGCGAGGCTGGCGGCGGCGCAAGCCGTTCTGGAGGAACGGAGAGGCGGCGCAGCTCGGAAGGCAAAGAATTAAGCACCCGGAATGGAATCGGCGGAGGGATAGGCATTTATCACGCGTGGAGAAAAAAGGGGCGATGCCCACCTTCCTTTTCATGGATTAGGAGAGACCTTAAAGTTCGATGAGTCGGTGAACGAATTTCTCGCTCTTTGCGTATAGTGTTGTGATCGTAGTGAGGAGGTGCATGGATGGGCTTTCTACTCTGGTGCATTCTGCTTGTTCTGTGCTGGCCTCTGGCTTTGCTGGCTCTGGTGCTATATCCGATCGTATGGCTACTCCTGCTCCCGTTTCGGTTGCTGGGAATTGCGGTTGACGGAGCACTCGAGTTAGTCCGAACAATCATCATGCTTCCGGTTCGAATTCTGCGCGGGCCTCGAGCGGCTTAGAGGTTTTTATTGGCGAGGTTTCTGCAACAGTTATATCAACTGTGGGACAGCCGACAATTGCAGTACTGCATTAAGCGCGCCGCTCGCATCCCCGTCCGATTAAAGTATAACTTCAACTTATTTCCGCGGCCTCCAGATCAAAATCTGAGCGACAATTCGTACATTTGAGGTCGACAAGGCAAGAACTAGGTTGGCATTTTCAGGAAGAAGTAAATCGCAAGAAAGCCGAAGATTGCGTCCGGAGCCCAGCCGGCCAGCAGGGGCGGTAGTTGGCCTACCGAGCCCATTGCTTCGAAGAGCGCGGCGGTGGCCCAATAGACGATGCCGATGCCCACCGCAACTGCAAGCCCACCCACGGCGCCGCGAGTTCCCACCAGGAATGCAAACGGCGCGCCGAGAAAGACGATAATTGCGGCAATGAGCGGAAAGGCGAACTTTTTTTGCCACTGAACCGAGAGGCGCGAAGTATCGAATCCTGCCTGCCGAAGACTTACGATGTATTGTCCCAGCTGCCGCCAGTTCATCTGGGCGGACTGGCGCACTTCACGGCGGAAGTAGTTGGGTGCTTCGGTGAATTCCGGCAACGAATCGGCCTTGAACGGAAGGTAGCGCGTAACTTTGCTCCCGTCGAAATCGCGTATCCAGCCTCCCGTAAGGACCCACGTACTCTCGCTTGCCTCCCAGGTGGCGCGTGTGGCAAAAACGCGCCGGCGCATCTGGAAGGTTTTCGGATCGAGCTCAAAGATGCTCAATCCGCCAAAAAGCTGACGGTCCCAGTCGAAAAGCTCGTAGTTAAAAACCTTGTCATTTTCACCGAAGATCCACTGGTGGGCGGGCTGGAAATATGTCTGGGCTGGGCGGCCCTTGATTTGGTTGCGAAGCGCGTCCTGGCGCTGATTGGCGTAGGGCAGGAATGTGTCGTCCAGAAGAAACATAGTGCCGGCGAGGATGCAGCCTGCCAAGGTAAGGGGAAGTACGATGCGATAAAGACTTATGCCACTGGCCTTAAAGGCGATCACTTCGTTGTTTTTTGCCAGCACGGCGAGAGTGACCAGCGTGCCCACCAGGCAGGCGAGTGGTGAGAGTTGGTACACCATAAGTGGTACGAGATAGCGAAAATAATTGAGAACCATCGAAACCGGGATGTGATTTTTCGAGATGTCTCCGAGCAGATCGAAGAGTGTGAAAGCATCGAAGATGAGCACGAAGCCTGCAAGCAGGACAATGAAGTAATAGAAAAACTGCCGCAGGAGATACATATCCATCAGCATTGGGAATCCCACGGAGCTCCCGGCACCGATCGTCTGCCGAATTCCGGCGGCAGGGCTTGCCACCTTAGTCGACCCATTGGAAGCGAGGCCGTTGGACGCTGGAATCGGCGCCGCATCGGATTCCAGACGCTGTGATTTCCTTTGTCGAGTAAATACGGATTCAAACGCCGCTCCGATGCGGCTTGGCTTGCGGATATTTTCGATGCGCCGCAGGAAGAAGAGTCCCACGACGGCGGCGACTATATTCGCTCCCCAGATGCCTGCCCATGGAGCGATGGAACCTTGTTGCGCCATATGCGCACCGGTGACAAAAAGGAAGTAATACCCGCCGATGAGCACCAGTGTGAGTACCAAGCCGGCAGCCCGCCCACCGCGGCGCGGGCGCACTCCAACCGGCACTCCGAGGAGTGCGAAGATGAGACAAGCGGTAGGAAACGCGATACGCCGGTGGAATTCTACGCGGGCGTCGCGCCAGTTGGGCCCGGTGTCTGCGATAAGGCCGGAAACGGATTGCTCGGCATCGGAAATGACGGTACTTTTGACGCCGGTTGCGGAGGCGGAAAGGTCAATCGGAATATCGCTCTGACCAAACGTGGTGACGCTGTAACGGTTGGGGTCTTTCGGGTCGTAATCGTGGGTGCTGCCGGAGCCCAGGTGCAGCTCAATCTGGTTCGTTTCCGCACCGGCGACCACCTGAGCGCTCTGCGCCAGGGTCAAGCTCGACGTGGCGGCGGAAGATTGCGCGGAGGACGCCAAGAAAACGCCGCGCCAACGCGTCGCTGCAGCTTCAACATCTTGCACGTATAATACAAAGTGGGGAAAGCGCTCGTCGAATACGCGGGGCTGGACAGCAAAAGGCGCCTGTGACGCAAGTATCTGCTGCTCCAAACGGGCAAGAGTGCGCCAGGACAAGGGGATAAGCCAGAAGGTAAGCACGAGCGTGAGCAGCCCGCATCCGAGCGCCACAAAGCCAATGGGGACAAGCAACCGGCGCAGGCTAATTCCCGAAGCGTGGATTGCGACGATTTCGCTGTCGGCGGAAAGACGGCCAAGCCCAATTAGAACGCCAACCAGAACGGCCATGGGGATGGTAAAGGCGAGGACCGGCGCGAGGGAACAAATGAAGAGCAGAGCGACGGTTCGTATGCCGCCCGAGTGGCGAACGAGCAGATCCATCAAACGAACAAGTTGCGGAACGAAGAAAACGAAGGTAAAGACAGCGAGGCCGAGCAAGCAGTGCGAGGCCACTTCGCGACCGATATATTTATCGAGCAGGCGCATGTTTGCGCGAGGGCATTCTAGCATGCTAACGGAGAGCGGCAACGAAGCTATGGCCGGCTTTAGGAAGACGAAAGAAATTCATGGGGAGTTCATGCAAACCGAAGGCCCGCGCCGTTGAGCCGCGTTAACCTCGCAATACTCTGGCACATGCACCAACCGCAGTACCGCGATCCATTCAGCGGGCGCTATATGCTGCCTTGGACGCGTTTGCATGCCTTGAAAGATTATTGGGGCATGGTGAAAGTCTTGGGGGAATTTCCGGGTGTGCACGCGACTTTTAATTTTGTCCCGCTGCTGGCCGCGCAAATAGAAGAATACGCGGGCGGAAAATTTCACGAGCCCTGGTTTGATCTGGCTTTTGCGCCGGCGGGTTCGCTGGACTCCGGACAAAAACACGAAATTCTTGAGCGCGCATTTCAAGTGAACGAAAACTTCGTGCGCCGCTGGCCACGATTTGCCGAGCTGCGAGTGCAGGTGAAATCGGCCGGGACGGAGTCCTGCGTCGCCCGGTTCGATTTGCGAGATTGGCGCGACCTGCAATTGCTGTCACAGCTGGCATGGATGGATGAGGAGTACATCGCCAAGGACCCCGTCGTGACGGAACTATCGCGGAAAGGGGCGGGATACACGGAAGAGGACAAAGAAGCGCTGCGCGAGAAGCAGCTTGAGTTGCTGGGAGCTGTCCTGCCGGAATACAGGTTGGCGGCGGAACGCGGGCAAATCGAAATCTCCACTACGCCTTATTACCATCCAATCCTTCCGCTACTCTGCGACACGGACATTGCACGGATCTCGAACCCTCACACGCCGCTGCCGCAGCCCGCTTTTCGTTATCCGGAGGATGCGCGGGAACAGTTGCTGCGGTCGCGTCAATATCACGAGCGAGTCTTCGGAAAACCGCCGGTTGGATTATGGCCATCGGAAGGATCAGTGTCCGATCAGGCGCTTGAGATTGCCATGGAGCTAGGCTTTAAGTGGTTCGCTACGGATGAAGGCGTTCTCGGGCGGACACGAAACATCGGATTCTGGCGAGACGCTTCAGGGTATCCGCAAAACGGTCCGGACCTTTATACGCCATGGAAATTGCAGCGCGGTGGACGCGAAATCACCGGATTCTTTCGGGATCATTACGTATCAGACCTCGTCGGCTTCGTGTACAGCCGGATGAGTGCAAGTGCGGCCGCCGAGGACTTGCATCGAAGAATCCGCGCGATTGGCGAACGCGAACCTGCCGGGAGCACCGCGACCGTGAGCATCATTTTGGACGGAGAAAACGCCTGGGAGTTCTACGCCGAGAACGGGCGCGATTTTCTGAGGCAATTTTACCGGCGCGTGCAGGATGACGCGGAAATTCGCACGTTAACCATGAGCGAAGCCGCGGATGCGCGCCCGGATGCGCCGAAACTCGAGGGAATTTTTCCTGCTTCGTGGATCAACGCGAATTTCGACGTGTGGATCGGGCACTCCGAAGATGTGCGCGCCTGGGATCTGCTGCGGGATGCGCGTGAAACTTACGCCAAGGTTGTGCAACGCGCCGCTTCAAATGGCGACGCCGGGCCCGCGGAACCCGGTGCAACTGCTTCCATAAAGCGCGCCCATGAAGCGTTACTTGCGGCTGAAGGAAGCGATTGGTGCTGGTGGTACGGGCCGGAACACGCCTCTTCTAATGATGCGGAATTCGACGAGTTATATCGCCAGCATTTGACCGAGGTTTATACCGCGCTGGGTGAGCACGTGCCCGACGCCCTGCTGCATCCTATCAAGCGCGCGCCCGAACGCTCACGGCGCGAGACGCCGGAGGCATATCTGGATGTAAAGGTTGACGGCCGCGAGAGCAGTTACTTCGAGTGGCTGGGAGCCGGACTATACGCCACCGACCGGCGTGGCGGCACCATGCATGGCCGGAGCTACGTGCTTGGCCAGCTTCGCTACGGATTTGGCCCGGAACACTTTTATCTGCGAGTTGACCCAACCGAAGCGATTGCGGAGATTCCGGACTTTCAATTCCGGCTGACGATGTGGGATTCGCGAGAGACCCGGATCACCGTGAGAGTGACCGGGGGAAAATTCGCCGGATGCATCCTCGAGCAGGGCGGCGCATGCTTGTTACATCCAGAAACTTTGGTGGCGGCGGCGTTCGACAAAATTATTGAAGTGAGCCTAGCGCGGGAATTGTTTGACCTGAAGAATCGCAAGTCGCTGCTCTTAAGCGCGGCGCTATGGGAGAGCGGCTTGCCGATCGACGTCCTGCCGATTGACGGAATGTTGGAACTGAGTCTGGGAGAAGAAAATTTCGCCTGGAACGCGGAATAGCAGGAACCGGAGTAGAGCCTCAAAACTCTCCGTATTAGTACCGCGTCTCGATTAAGTATTTAACTTCCTCGTTTCATTTCGGAAATTCAATTATTGTCCGCGTAACCCTTTCAGCACGCTTGGGACTGCACACCAAGAGCACTCGGCTCAGCGGTTTTGGGCCATAAAAGCACGAACCGAAGTCAGGTTCCGGCGGAGAAGCTCATGCGCTTAAAGGGGTATTTTGTTTGCCTTTTTCTGGTCACTGCAATCGCAGCCTTCCTCGTAGAAGCTAATCGGCCAAGTAAATTACACGGGCAGGCCACTCTGCCGAACGTTCGTTCGGCTGCCAATTTTCGGCCGGCACGTGCCGCGGCCTTTGGATCGCGTTCGCGAGTGGCGTGCGCTGTCGATCGGGACTGCGCTTCATCGTTTTCTCTTCCGATGACGATCGAAGCCAATCAAGGGCAGGCCGAACCGCGCGTAAAATTTATTGCCCGAGGCCAGGGAATCACAGCACTCATGACCACAGAAGGAATCGAAGTGGTTGTCGGGTCGGCGCAAAAAGGAACGGCGGGGCGCGTGGTGAAGCTCAGATTCGGCAGAGAATTGGCGGAAGACAGGCCAATCTCCCAGTCAGGCGAATCCACAGCCGAAAAAACAAAGCGGCCTCGTCGTGCTTCGTCCGCAGCGCCGGGCGCAGCGCACTCCAGACGAAGAAAGAAAAGCGGCGGCGCGTCGGGAACCTCTCGTCACAGGCGAGCCAGGAAGAAGGCAGCGCGGCCTCGGATCCGCTGGAAACGCGCGGCGGGCGATTCCGCTCCGACCCAGAAACAAGTGCCGCATCAAACCGCGCCGATGATTCCTACCGCGCCCCGTGAAAAGAATCCTCCCAGCGGCGATGCCGGAAGCTTGCAGTGGCATGGAGATGGACGGTTAGCGGCCGAGACGAATTATTTCTTGGGCAACGACCCAGCCAACTGGCGAACGCATGTGCAACATTTTTCGCGCGTGATTGCCCGGGCAGTCTTGCCGGGCGTGGATGTAGTCGCTTACGGAAACGAGCGTGCGCTCGAATACGATTTGCGCGTGGCGCCGGGAGTGGACGCACGGGGTTTGCGGCTGCAGATTTCGGGTGCGGATGGAATGAAGCTTGATGTGAACGGGGACCTTGTAATCATCGCCGCCGGACGAGAGATTCGGATGAAGAAGCCGGCGATGTATGAAGAGATGACGGGCGAGGAATTGTCTAACAGCGACTCTGCGAACCTGAAGCTGCAACGACGGCCTGTCGCTGGAGGTTACGCGATTGAGGCTGATGGGACCGTAGGCTTCCAAATCGATACGGCCGACGTTGCGACTCGCTTGGACCAGGCAAAACTGTCGATACGCGGGACGAAGAATTTCGCCGGTCTGGGGACCCTGGTGATTGACCCATCGCTCAGCGTTTCGTACTCGACTTTTCTAGGCGGCACTGGCGACGACAGCGCGACGAGCGTCAAAGTGGATTCATCCGCAAAGATTTACGTCAGCGGCACGACTACGTCGGCAACAACCTTTTCGGAGTTTTCAAAGAAGCTTGGTCCAGGGGGAGGAGCCTCAGATTATTTCATCGCGAAAATCGATCCGACGAAGAGCGGATTGAATCCTCTGGTGTATTTGACGTTTATCGGCGGCAGCGGAGACGAAGAAGGAGGATTTCTCGCTGTTGACGCAAACGGAAACGCGGCGATTGCCGGCACGACGACGTCCACCGATTTCCCGGTTACCGACGGAAGTACGCGAACGGCGGGAAGCAACGACGCCACGGTTACTGAAGTCAATGCGGCTGGCTCACAACTCGTCTTCTCCACGCTTTTCGGCGGCAACGGAGCGGAAGCCACGCAAGGCCCCGGCGGAATTGCCATGGACAGCTCCGGGAATGTCTTTGTAACCATGGACACGAATTCCACGGACCTCATGACCACTACGGGAGCATTTCAAACTGCATACGGTGGCGGCACCAGCGACGGTTTTCTCGCGATCGTCGGGCCGACGAGTACGCCGACTTTGAAATATTCCACCTACCTGGGACTGAATGCGCAAGCGAGCGTCGCGGGAGTTGCCGTGGATTCCGCCGGCAATGCGTTCCTCGCGGGATTCACATCGAACCCGAACGGAACGCTGAATACCGCGAATGGGTTTCAACCCAACTATGGCGGCGATCCGTTCGACGGGTTTGTGATGAAAATAATGCCTGCGGGGAATGGGGCTGCCGACTTGTCATATGCGACGTTTCTAGGCGGAGCGAGTTCGGACAAGGCGCTGGCCATCGCAGTAGGAGTGAACCTTCCGGCCACGGCTTACGTCACAGGGTCAACGCAATCGTCAAACTTTCCTACCAATGGCTCAGTCACGGCTTTGCAGACCAGTCTAAAGGGGACAACGAATGCGTTTTTGTCCGTCATTTCCCAGAACCCGACGACAGGGATGACTTCGCTTGCGTATTCCAGCTATTTAGGCGGCTCGGAGACGGACACGGGACAGAGCGTCTGGTTCGGCGCTGTGAACCAGATATACCTGTCGGGAACCACGACGTCCTGGGATTTCCCCCGGCAGGATAATTTTCAGCCGTTCAATGGCGACTCCGCCGCATTCGTGACTATGCTCGATCCGACTGAGGCAGGAGCCGCTTCGCTGCTTTATTCCACGCCGCTCGGCGGGACAGCACCTGTCGGAGTGACGGCTGGAACGAGCGGAAACGCGATCGCAGTGGATGCGTCCGGCAACGTGTACGTGGCCGGAGCTACATCCACAGCGGATTTTCCGCGCGCTGGAAATCCAATGAACGGAATCCAAATTACGTGCGCCAGTTGCCAGCAATCGCCGCCGGAGAATGACGCGTTCGTGGTGAAAATCACGCCGAGCGCGGCAACGAATCCGAGCGTGTCGTTCAGTTCGGCTAACATAAACTTCGGATCGCAACCGGTGGGCATGCCAAACAACGCGCAATTACCAGTGGCAATCATAAACACTGGCGACGCGCCCCTTTCTATTTCAAGCATCAGCATAACTGGTGCAAACAGCGACGATTTTTCTGCCGTTAACCCGGCGCCCTGCCTGGCGTCGCCGATTAGCGCCGGATCCTCCTGTGCTTTCGAGATGCAATTTGCGGCGAGCGTTGTGGGCGTCGAGGGCGCGTTTTTGAGTGTTAGTGACACCGCGCCCGGAAACCCCCAGGTTCTTGCGTTACTTGGGACTGGAGCGGGTCCGCTGGCGGTGCCTTCACCTCCGAGCATTAATTTTGGCAGCGTGCCAGTTGGAACAACGCCGTCGCAGACCATCACGTTGAGGAACACGGGCAATCAAACACTACTGATCACCAATATCGCTGTGGCGGGTACTGACATCGCTCAGTTTCCGCTGTCTGCGGACACCTGCCCGAGCAGCCTGTCTCCCGGTGTTAGTTGTGGATTCAGCATAACTTTCACGCCATCCGCCACTGGCACGTTTAGTGCGACGGTGAATATAACGGACAACTCAGGAAACCTGTCAGGGGCGGTGCAAACGATTCCGTTGACAGGAACCGCGACGGCGGCAGCACCGCTCTTGAACATATCGCCTGCAGCGTTGGCGTTCGCGGCGCAGGCGGTGGGCAGCACGAGCGGAAACCAGGTGGTTACGGTTGTAAATCAAGGGAGCGGGACGCTAAACATTTCGGCTATTGCCGTTACCGGGAGCGGTGCGAGCAACTTTGGAATGGTTCCAGCAGGAAGCAATCCTTGCCCTTCAAGCGGCGCGCTTGCATCCGCAGCGAGTTGCACTGTTACGATAAACTTTGCGCCGTTATCGAGCGGCACAAAAAGTGCAAGTCTGAGCCTCAGCGATAACGCAGCCGGAAGCCCGCAAACAGTGTCCTTGACCGGAACTGCCGTTGCACCGGCGATCACGCTCTCCGCCTCTAGCCTCACGTTTGGCGCACAGCCCGCTGGAACGGCAAGCACTCCGCAGAATGTCACCGTGTCCAATTCTGGCACCACTTCGCTCGGAATATCTGGGATCGTTTTGAACGGAACGAATCCCACAGACTTTATCGAAACAAACAACTGCCCGCAAAGTCTGGGCGTGAGCGCCTCCTGCGTAATCACGGTGAAATTTAATCCCTCTGCCACTGGATCGTCGAGCCGCACGGCGTCGATAAGCATTTTTGACAATGCTCCGCAAAGTCCGCAGACAATCGCGCTCGCTGGCACAGTGACGGTAGCAACGGTATCGGTTTCACCGGCGACGATCACGTTTGGAAATCAGGTGGTCGGAGGAACGAGTTCGCCGGTGCCCGTCACCGTTAAAAATACCGGGCAAGGGGCCTTGACCGTGAGCGGCGCAAGTGTCACAGACACGACGGACTTCACGTTGAAGAATAATTGCACAGGCGCGGTCCCGGCCGGAGACACTTGCACGGTCCAAATCACTTTTGCTCCCGCGGCCCCAGTCACTGGCGCCCAGTGTGGTTCCACCAGCGGAGCAAAGACTGCAACCCTCGCGCTGACGGACAATGCAACAGACAGCCCACAATCGGTGATGCTGAACGGGACCGCGACCGATTTCTGCCCGGACCCGCCCACGGTCGGCGGTACCAGCCAAACCGTCCCCGCGGGGACGACGGCGGTTTTCAACCTCGATATCACTTCGATGGATGGTTTTGCGGGAACCGTTGGCCTCGCGTGCACTGGCGCGGTTCCGGGCTCCGGCTCATGCACGACATCGCCGTCAACGGTGAATGTCCCCAAAAACGGGCAGGCGCCTTTTGTGGCTAACATCCCGACCGGGTCGAGCCTCGTGCGTCCGAGGGCTAGAGAATTCAAATCGCCGCCTTGGAATCGGTACCCCATGGTAATTGCGCTGTTGTCGCTGCTTGGGTTGGCCAGCCTGGGTCGTCGTGCCGCGCAGCTTTCCGCCTCATTGCGAGAAAATCAGCAGCCAGGCTCAGCTTCACGTTTGTATAGGCAGAGAATGACGCGGGTTGCGCAAGGTTGCTCGCTGCTACTAATGCTTGCGCTCGCGATCTCGGCGTGCGGTAGCGGAGGCGGCGGTGGGTCATCGGAAACGCAGCCGAACACATATTCCTTCACTGTAACGGCAACGGCCGGAGGCACAACGCGCACGATTGCGTTGACGCTAACTGTGCAATAGTGTTTCTCTGACGCGCGCACAGGACAAAACCAAAAGCTGGGCCATCCTTCAGAACACTTTGATCGCGATGTCCCGAGGGCGCGCGCCGACCGGAATCAGCGTGATCAAGGAAGAGGTTTTCGCGCGGATCACGGCCAAGTCATTCGATGTAGTGTCAACCACGAGGAGAATGTCTCCGCCGGGCGTAAGAAGGCAAGTGCGGGGATTTTGTCCAACCGGGATAGGGTGTCCAGCCTGGCGCACATCGATCGCTATAGGAATCACGCGACCCGCTGCGGAGTCGGAAACGTAGAGCTTCTGGTCGGGAGCGGAAAAAGTGCCCGCGGCAGGAGACATTCCAAGCAGCAAGAAATCGCTGACTTCGTTCGTTAGCGTGTTGACGATGAGCAGCCCATGCGCATCTCCGGAAGGTATGTAGAGCTCTCCGCCGTCGGATTTCAGGATCAAATCACCCGGTGCGCCGCCGAGGGACAGATTAACGAGCAGGGCTGTCGTTTTTAGATCCACCACTGAAATCTCATTCGCGGTTCCGGATGTGACGAAGACTTTGGAGCTATCAGGCAATATTGCCAGTTGCTCCGGCTGCGCCACCACCGGGACGACAGCGAGCGAAGTGAGAGTTGCGGCATCAAGAATCGAGATGGAAGAATCGTCTCGATTAGAAACTACGACGATTTTTCCCGAAGGCGCAACGCGAGCAATCCAGGGCCGGCGCCCGGCATTTCCTCGTGCCACGATCTGGCGCGTAACACAATCGATCTCTACGATTGTGTTTGATCCGGAAGCTGCGACGTAGGCTCGGCGGCCGTCGGGAGAGAAGTCCAGCGCATACGGTTCACCGCCAACCGGAATTCTCGTGACGATACGATTCAGCTTGGTGTCGAGAATCCAGGCGTAACCGCCGACAGAACTGAGGCCCCAGATTTCATCCCGGGTGGGATGCGCGCGCAACCCGCTCGGTCCCAAGCCTACCGGAATCGTTGTTACCGCCGACAACTTCACGAGATCCACCACTGTGAGCGTGCCTTCAGCGGTGTTACCTACGTATGCAAAAAGATGAAGTCCCGGCCGCAGAAATGAAGGACGCAGTTCCAGCGCGACCTCGCGGAAAGCAAGGCCGGCGAGAACAATGAGAAGGAAAATGAAACGGGCATTGACACGAGGCTTCATGTTAACGGCAGAAGTATATGTGGAGAGGCGTAGAAACCGCGCTCAATTAATTGCGCGACCCAAAACGTCGGCGATCTGCCGTACTTCGCGGATGAGCTGTTCGAGTTCTTCCGGCAAGATGGATTGGGGGCCATCGGAAAGCGCGTGGTCGGGATCGTGGTGTACTTCGACGAGCAGGCCGTTTGATCCTACGGCCACCGCGGCGCGCGAAAGCGGCAAGACTTTGTTGCGGCGCCCGGTGCCATGCGACGGGTCCACTACGATGGGCAAATGGCTGCGGCGCTGCACTGCCGGTACGACGCTGAGGTCGAGCGTGTTGCGTGTGTAGTCGGAGAACGTGCGCACGCCGCGCTCGCAGAGAATCACGTTGTAGTTTCCCTCGGACATCAAGTATTCCGCGGCCATCAGGAATTCGTCGAGCGTGGCGGACATTCCCCGTTTCAGCAAGACAGGCTTCTGCGAACGGCCCGCGCGTTTCAGCAGCGAAAAATTCTGCATGTTGCGCGCTCCGATCTGAATCACGTCCGCATATTGTTCGACCAGATCGAGCGATTCGTTGTCGATTGCCTCAGTGACAATGCCCAGACCGAATTCTTCCCGCACTGCCGCGAGAATTTTGAGGCCGGGCTCGCCGAGACCTTGGAAACTATAAGGAGAAGTTCGGGGCTTGTAGGCGCCGCCTCGAAACAGCCGGACGCCGGCAGCTTTCACGTGCTTGGCGATTTGAAAAGCCTGCTCGCGGCTCTCAATCGCGCAGGGGCCGGCAACCATGGCGACGTCCGTGCCCCCGAAGATGACATCCCCCAAGTGAGTGCGTATGCGTACGACAGTGTTTTCTTCTTTTACGTCGCGGCTCACGAGCTTGTAAGGCTTGCTGACCGGGATGCATTCCACCACGCCGGGCATGGACTCGACCGAGGCGATGTCCACCGTGCCGGTATTTCCTGTGATGCCGATCGCGGTGCGCCCCGAACCGGGTATCGGGTGCGCTTTGTATCCCAGCGACTCGATGCGTTCGCAAACGGCGCGAATCTGCTCCTCGGTCGCCTGAGATTGCATTACCACCAACATGAAAGGCCCCCTGTGCTAAATCGAATCCAGCAGTTTACTGTATTGAGGAAGCAAGCTGCAAACGCTCGCTGGATTTGCCGGTGTCCCCACTGGGAACGGCGGTTAGCTAGGCCTCTTACTTTTTCTTCGGCATGGACTCTGCTGCGGTACAATCGTCCCATCAAAATGAAATTTGGCGTTTATATTCAGGTGCCTTTCTGCCAAACGAAGTGCACGTACTGCAACTTTCACACCGGCGTGGTGTCGCGGGACCGCTACGAACCATATGCCGCTGCGGTTTGCAGCGAAATAGGGCAGACGGCTGCCTCGACTGAGGCTGAAATTAGAGGTGTTAGCGTGGACACTGTTTATTTCGGCGGCGGCACGCCTAGCCTGCTAGCGCCAGTTGCGCTGAAAAGCATTCTGGACAGATTGAGCGATAACTTCAGCTTTGAACGGCCAAGCCAGCAACAATCCGCGCGAACAGACCATGCTGAAATTACGCTGGAAGCCGATCCGGAAACGATTACACGCGGAAAGGCTGAAGCGTGGCTTCGAGCTGGATTCAATCGCATAAGCTTAGGCGCGCAATCATTCAGCGACATGGAGCTGCAAGCCGCTGGGCGAATGCACCGTCGCGCGGACGTTTTTGCCGCTGCCACGATCCTTCGCAAAGGCGGCTTTCGAAACGTCAGCCTGGATCTGATTGCCGGGCTGCCGCACCAAACGCGCGAATCGTGGGAGGAATCGATCGGGCAGGTTTTGCGCATTCGGCCGGAACACTTGTCCATCTACATGCTTGAAATTGATGAG
>JBEKSN010000022.1:0-27630 GCA_049517055.1 Candidatus Acidiferrales bacterium
AGGCCATGCAGGCGCACTCACACGGCCAGGCGGGGCACAGCCACGACCATGATCACGGCCATGGCCTCGGCGGGCATGCGCACGTGCATCTACCGCTGGAAGGCATGACGGCCATCTTGGGCGCAGCAGTTGTAGCCACGTTTATCCTCGTGGCAGTCGAGTTGGCGGCCGGTTACGCCGGCCATTCCATCGCGCTGATCAGCGATGCTCTACATAACCTGACGGATGTCCCGACACTTGTAATTTCCTGGCTCGGCATGCGTTGGGCCAAACGCCCGCCGACGGCCGAAAAAACCTACGGCTACCATCGAGCGGGAATTCTTGCGGCGTTTGTGAACGCAATGCTGTTGGCAATCTTGTCGCTCTTCTTAGTCTACGAGTCCGTTGCGCGTCTGCGCCATCCGGTGGCAGTCCAAACCGGGGTCATGTTGTGGGTTTCACTCTTTGCCCTCGTTATCAACAGCGGCATCACCCTTGCCGTTCACAGCGGCCGGCATGACCTGAACATCCGCGGCGTTTGGATCCATAATCTGGGTGACGCGCTTTCGAATGTAGCAATCGTAGTGGGTGCGCTTTCCATTCGCTGGACCGGAGCGCTCTGGATCGACCCGGTCATCGGCATTGGCATCGGCGTGATGGTGCTTTGGTCAGGAATCGGTATTCTGCGTGAAAGCAGCCACATCCTTTTGGAAGGGCTGCCCAGGCAAATGCGGCTCGATGCCGTGGCTGCCGCAGTGCTACGTGTGGAAGGCGTGCAAGAGGTCCACGATATTCACATCTGGACTTTGGGCACCGATTTGACCGCGCTGTCGTGCCACGTTTGCATTCCCGACATGCATATGGAAGATAGTGAAAGAGTCCTCAAACAGGTCCGCGACGTTTTGGCACAAGACTTCAAAATAACCCACACCACTATCCAATTCGAACGTGCAGGATTGCCGTCTGAAGCCGGGCTCTATATGCCTGAACCTGCCCGTCGCTCAGAACTGTAGGAAGATCTGAGGTGCTTGCCGATCGGAGTGGAAGCAAACTTCAGAGAGGCGACTGTAACGGTGTGCCGCGCTCTTGATTAACTCTTAGTGTGGAGTCTGAATCGAGTTCGTTCGCAGCGATCGTGTAACGGCTGCCTGCCGTGGTTATGTATACAATCGTGTCGTTAGAGTGCGTGAACGCGACGGCCTGAATCCATCTCCCGTCGTTTAGCACCAGGGTGAACTCTCCTTCATCAGGAAGCGGAGCCTGCGCTTCCGGGTCCGCAGCACTCTGCGGAGCGTACGAATCTTCCTCAGCAGACTGCGCTTCCTGGCCTTGCAGCGTCATAGCATTGGCATTCTGCGATCGGTTGCGGCTTGATTGGTCAAGCGATTGATCACCGCCTGTTTCATCCGCGTCCGCCTGATCGACGGTCGCCTGGTCGGAAGCCTCGTCGCCGTTGGTCGGACCCCAATACGTCCCTCCGCCATAAAGCAAATAATATCCGGTTGTCCGAACTGGATTTCTGGGCGACGGAGTGCGGACCGGTGGGAGTCTGGAGCCGGTGGAAATCGGATTGTTCTGCCACGAACGCACGCCGCTAGACGCAGCGAATGCGCGTACGGTCGCCCGATTCGACGTCGCTGTCCGCACGCTGCCTCCGTGTGAACCCACCACTGCGGAAGGACCAGGACGCGCCGCTACTGGAGCCGAACCGTGCGAGCCGCGCTGAGCCCGCGCAAGAGGACAAACTAAGAGGCCTGTAACAAGAATCGTGAGAACTGGCCCGGGTTGAAGCCTAACTTTCAAAGCTCTTCTCGCTCTTCTGATTTGACGCGCCGCACCGACTCGCGGTTGCTCGAATTCTACACTTTGGCCCACCACATTCATTATCCTCGCCGAGAGCCTTCATCTCCGCAATTTAGGGGAACTAAGCGCGCCCAGTGGTGTCTATAACCTGTGGTTCGCCTCTTGGACGTCTGTGGGACGTGTACCTATGCTTTTCCCTTAAGGCGGGATGTGCTATAAACATGCGTTCAAGGGCCGGCCAGGTATGTCACAGCCAAATGGAGCGAATCATCCGGAAGATCAAGCGGAGTCCCAAATCGGTCATGACTTGCCGAAACATGAGCCGGAAATTGCATCTGCGTTCTGTCCGAGTTGTTCGGCTCGGTTGGCGCAGCGAAGTTGCAAGTTGATTTGCCCCGCTTGTGGTTATTATATGTCTTGCTCTGATTTTTACTGAACAAGGCCACGCGGGAAGGTAAACTGTGTGTCTTCTCCGTATCACAAATAGGGAAAAACGCATTTAAGATTTCCAGGAGGCAAGAACGTGGCACTGAGGATGACGGATCAAGAAGTGAACGGCGTTACCGTGCTGGAGATTGAAGGGCGCATTGTGCTGGGCGAAGAGAGCAACGCGTTTCGCGAGAAAGTGAAAAGCCTGCTGGCTGCGGGCAAGAAAAAGATCGTGCTGAACCTCGCGAACGTCGGCTACATCGACAGCGCCGGTCTTGGTACGCTTGTGGCCACATTTCACAGCGCCCGCTCGCAAGGTGCCACGCTGAAACTGGCCAACCTGGGTTCGAAGTTTAAGGAAGTGCTCCAGGTCACGAAGCTCATGACCGTGTTCGACACCTACGACAGCGAGGCTCTTGCCGTCCAAAGCTTTGCCAAGTAACCCGGGCGGAAGCCTTTCGAATTGCGGCCCAGATCCAACTCTGGGCCGCGCCTGTCTTCAGTTATCGATCGACCTTTCCTTCAATACTATAGATAGCCAATCCGCTTAGCAGCTTGGGGTAGAAGTCCGTGGATTTTTGGGGTAGAACGTCACCGCCTAAAGCAATTTCGATAACCTGCTGCACACGCACCGGATTCAACAAACACGCCAATTGCGCGTCGCCGCGATCCACCGCTGCAATTGCAGTGTCGATTTCACGCTCGTAGCTGATGTTGCTCTCCGCTACGACAGCTTCGGTGGTGATGCCCAATCCTTTTTCCAAAATCAGACGGTGCAGTAATACCACATCCAGCGAACGCTGCGCTTCAGACAAATCCGGCAATACCGTTTCGAGATCCACGTCCCTCCGCAGCAAGAACAAATAGAATGCCCCGCTCCCATCGATCGCGCCTGGATAAATACCAATAGCCCGGCGGCCATGATTCTGGCTTCCCAAGTCTTTGCGGAACTCGGAGTAGCTTGTTACGCGTTCTTCAACCGTCAGAAAAGGATAAGAATACCAATCAAAAAATGGCGCAAGCGCTTTACGGAATTTCTCGAAGTCAAAATTCGAGACACAGCGAACCAGGCGATGGGTGGGTAGGATGGTTAATCCCCTCGAGTGCGAGTTGATAAACGTCATCATCGCAAATTCGTGAGCGGCGAGTGGATCGATTCTTCCGAGCTGCGCGCGGCACTCGTTGCGGAAATTCAGAGCGGTCTCGTAGCGGTGGTGGCCGTCTGCGATGATGATTTCTTTATTCGCCATGGCAGTTTGCACGCGGCGGATGACCGCGACATCGGTGACCGGCCACAGGCGGTGCTTCACACCGAATTCATCATGGATCTCGAACGGCGTGGGTATGCGCGCAATTTCTTCCAGGTAGACGTCAATCTGTCTGGGCGCATCATCGTAAAGCATGAAGAGCTGGCCTGTCTGGAGGTGTGTGTGACGCAGCAATTCAATGCGGTCCGCTTTGGGAGCGGAGAGTGTGCGCTCGTGAGGAAAAACGATCTTCGCGTCGTAATCCTCTAAGCGGCCCAGCGCGACGAATCCGATTCGCACCTTGCGGGTGTGCGTGCCGGGCACAAGATATTCCTGAGAGTAAACATATATCGCAGGCTCCGGGTCTTGGGTCAAAATCCCTTGTGCAATCCATTCCTTGATTTTCTCTCCCGCGCGCGTATAGACATTATTTTCGCTGGAATCATCAGCGTGCGAGATTCCCTTCTCGATTGCAATCAGATTGTATGGACTCGTAGCATAGTACCGCCCCTGCATGGCGGCAGTGATTTTGTCGTAGGGTTGGGTAACAACGTCGCCCAGCTTCACGCGATTGGTATCGTATCGCAGGGCGCGGAAGGGATGAATTTCTGCCATGGGGCCTCTCGTAGCGGTGCGAGCGCCACAGAAACAAAACATTGTAGCAGTGAGCGCCGGCTAGTTGTAGCCCATCTCCGAGGCACTTTTGCGTTCGACGGACGTGAAAGGTGACAACTCTGCTCGGTCCGCATAAAATCTCAGGGTTCTTGTACGACTTTCCATAGGAGCGACGCGCATGTCGGCCGAGGACAATCGCTTCTCCACTGTGCGAGCCCTGATCTTCGACCTCGACGGCACGCTCATCGATTCAAAACTGGACTTGGCGCTTTCTATTAATGCCATGCTCAAACGCATGGGCCGCGTGGAGCTAGCGCACCAAGAAATTTTCAGAATGGTAGGAAATGGCGCGCCCGTGCTTGTTCGCCGGGCGTTAGGAGCAGAAACCGTGAGCGATGAGGAAGCCGACGCAGGGCTCGCGTATTTTCTAAGCTATTACCGCAATCACATGCTCGACAACACGGTGACCTATCCGGGCGTTCGCGAAGGATTAGCGCTCCTGGAAAATCATCCCATGGCTGTCCTGACCAACAAACCTGTTAACTTCAGCCGCGCAATCCTCGATGGCTTGGGTCTCTCGCGCTATTTTCGAATTGTTTACGGCGGCAATAGTTTTGAGAAGAAGAAGCCTCATCCTATAGGCGTGGAAACTTTGTTACGTGAACTGGCGGCAAAGCCCGAGGAAGCGATGATTGTCGGAGATTCTGAAGTTGATATTCAGACGGCGCGCAACTCCGGCATTTGGGCCTGTGGAGTGACCTACGGTCTTGGAGCCGAAGGCTTGCGCTCGTTTCCGCCAGACTTAATGCTGGACAGTCTTACGGAGCTCCCCGCATTCCTTAACAGCCGCACGATCTGAGCCGCATCTCATTTCTTGCTGTATACGCTTTTGTACCACTGCCACGTGCGCTGTAAACCTTCCTCGAAATGAACTCGTGGCTCGTAGCCAAGCACTTTTCGTGCTAGCGAAATGTCAGCCTGAGAATCGCGAATGTCGCCCGCGCGCGGCGGATCGTACTTAGCCTGAATCTTTTCCCCCGTAATTTTCTCAAGAAGCTTTAGAACTTGATTCAACGTGATGCGCGCCCCGGTGCCGCCGTTAAATACCATACCCGATGCGTTCTTGGCTTCGCACGCGCGCAATGTTTCATCCACGATATTTTCGACAAAGGTGAAATCGCGCGATTGCTCCCCGTCTCCGTATACAACCGGGGATTGCCCCTGTATCGCTGCCAGCATGAATCGCGAGAGTACTCCGGAATATTGCGAGTTAGGGTCCTGTCGCGGACCGAAGACGTTGAAATAGCGAATACACACGTTCTCGAGGCCATAGACGCGGCCGAACACCCGCGCGTAGAGCTCGCCAACAAATTTTGTGATTCCATAAGGAGAAATAGGATCGGGCGGCATCGCCTCGGTTTTTGGAAGCGTTGGGGTCTCACCATAGGCGGAGGAGGAAGCGGCGTAAACCAAACGGCGTACCTTGGCATCCCGCGCTGCCACCAGGACGTTCAAAGTGCCATCAATATTTATGTGGTTCGTCTCGATGGGGTTTTCCACTGAGCGTGGAACCGACGTCCGCGCGGCCAAGTGAATCACGTAATCGGCACCGTGACATGCCGACTGCACAGTTGCCAAATCTGTGATGCTGCCTATGCGGAGGTCAATCTTCTCGCGAACATCGCTGAGGTTTGATTCCTTTCCCGCAGAAAGATCGTCCAGCACTACCACCTGCTGGCCTCGGCGAACAAGGTCGTCCACGATGTTTGAGCCTATGAATCCGGCGCCACCCGTAACCAGGTAACGCATTCAGGGACTCCTTAAACGGCAAGCTTCAGGGAATTGGCGTGTCAGAACGATTTACTATAGCTTGGCGCAGTGCGGCGGGACATAATTATTTGTCTTCTTATCGGTGAGCTAACTCAGTATCGAGATCAGCGTGTGCGGGTCTATGGCGACGAAGCCCAAAAAATTACGTTGGTATCTGGCCCTCACGGCGTCGTCACCATTCCTCATCTCCGCCATGTTTCTGCCGGCTTATTCCGCAAGAACTCAGGATGCGGCGGTCGGATTCGCTAAAACGAATGGCAGCACGAAAGGTCCCGTCGACGAAAAGTCCATGCCTTTCCGCATCGGCGAAACATTGAACTACCACGTTACCTGGGCAGGATTCTCAAGCGCGGCCGCGGTGGAGTTGAGCGTTCCGGAACATCGCCGGATTCTTGGCTGGAGTACTTGGCATTTTCGCGCGTCAGCCCATACGCTGAGGCCTTTCAGGTCTTTTCTCCCTGTTGACGACCAAATCGATTCCTATGCCGATGCCACAACGCTTGAGAGCCGCCAGTACGAAACACATCTCAACGAAATGGGCAGTGTTGAAAATCAGATCTTGCATCCTTCTCCCATAGGCCAGCCCCACCGGGCTGGCATTCCTGTGGTTGAGGTACTTCCGGGCACACTGGATCCGCTCGGAGTGTTATTCGTGCTTCGTACCGTAGATTGGCGGCAGACAGCCGAGTTTCGAGCGCCAGTCTATGATGGGGAGGATCTCCTCGAGGTTCGTGCTCGTCGGGAAGTTTCGAATGAAACCATAGCTGTTGACGCCGGTAATTTCTCGGCCGCGCGCATTTCTATACACCTCTACAAATCAGGCGTGGAGGCACCGCAGGAGAGCTTCACTATGTGGTTGGCTAACGATGTACCGCGGACCCCTGTTCTCTTGCAGGCCGAGCTGCCCTTGGGCAGCGTGAGAGTTGAACTGACTTTCGATTGGCGGTAATTTGCAATTTCCGGAGGCCTGCCAGAATTCAGTTTTCCGGCATGATCCAGTCTTCAGGTGGAAAATCAATTTGCCAGAAGCTAGGCGAAGGGCTTAAGAACTCAACGCCCATCTGCGCCTTGCCCGCCTGTGTGTTCCCTAGGTAAACGATCCGGCATTCTTCGGTCTCTTGCGTCGCATTGTTGGATACAAAGATCGTCTGGTTGGCGACAACCGGAGCCGCTAGTGAGATCAGTGCGCCGTGTGCGTTGACCACTAGAGTCCGCGTTTCTTCGCTAAAATCCTGATTCTGCACGGTTTTCCCGCTCACCGATATTGGCACGCTTAGAAGAACCCGCATGCTGCGGCGGCGGCCTGGATCGGTGATCCAGTTCTGCTTTTCTTTTTGGGTTGCAAGTGGAGCGCCCATAATCGATACCGTAGCGTTCCACTGCGTTGGGGGCAATAGGACTATCTTACTAGCTGCCTTCTTGAGTAAACAGGGCGAGAAACGGGCCTGCAAAGCCTGCTATCCGAATCATAGGCCGCCGGATCCCACACGCGGATCAAGGCAGGTCAGCAGTTGACGATTTTTTCACGATGTTGCTTCACATGGCGCGTGGCATTCCGCGTATCGACCACTAACTTGGCATTTTTCACGATTTCATTGAAATCATAAGTCGAGTGGTCGGTTGCAATCAGCACGCATTCATATTTCGCCAATCGCTCGGGGGTTAATTCCACTGATCGCATTTTCGAGAAATCGTAGTGGCGCATCTTAAATAGCGCCGGAAAATACGGGTCGTTGTAATCCAGCAGCGCCCCGCTCCCCGTAAGCAATTCGAGCAGTTTGAGAGAAGGAGATTCCCGCAAATCATCTACATCTTTCTTGTAAGCCATTCCCAGCAATAAAATTTTTGATCCCTTCAGACTTTTCTCTCGCTCATTCAATGCCTTCGCCAATGCATCCACCACGTGATACGGCATCGCGGTATTGATCTCGCCGGCAAGTTCAATAAAACGCGTTGCGAAATCATATTCCCGGGCTTTCCAGGAAAGATAGTAAGGATCAACGGGTATGCAGTGTCCCCCCAGACCCGGTCCCGGATAAAACGGCATAAAGCCGAAAGGCTTGGTTGCGGCGCTGTCAATCACTTCCCAGATGTCCAGATCCATCCGCAACGAGAGCTGCTTCAGCTCGTTTACGAGCGCGATGTTCACGCAGCGGAATATGTTCTCGAGCAACTTCACCATTTCCGCCGCGCGGGTGGAGCTCACCGGAACCACTTTCGAAACGATCTGCGCGTACAGTACCGCCGCTGCGCGCCCGCTAGCAGGATTGATGCCACCGACTATCTTGGGAATCTGCGCCAGGCCGTACTGTTTATTTCCAGGGTCCTCACGCTCGGGAGAAAATGCGAGATAAAAATCCGTTGCCACATTTTCTGACCCCTCGCCTTTTGCAATGGGGCAGTGCAAGCCGCCCTTTTGCAAAATCGGCAACACGAGCTCCTCGGTTGTGCCGGGATACGTCGTGCTTTCCAGAACGATCAGCTGATTGCGTTGCAGATTCGGCGCGATCGATTGCGCTGTTTTTTCCACGTAGCTCAGGTCCGGCTCTCGGCGTTCGTCTAGCGGCGTGGGCACGCAAATGAGCACCGCGTCCATTTCGCGCAACTTCGAAAAATCCGTAGTCGCATCAAACCGCTTTCCTTGAACGTGGTGCTGGATCTTGTCGGCGGGTATGTGCTGGATGTACGACTGCCCGGCGTTGAGTTTTTTTATTTTTTCCTGGTCGGTGTCAAATCCCGTCACGCGGTGACCCACATCCGCGAAACGCAGCGCCAGCGGAAGGCCCACGTAGCCGCACCCGATGATGCCGATTTTGATGTTCTTCCCTGCAAAAAACTCCGGCTTACGTTCCACGGCCATCCTGTTCCCTCTCTTTACGAGTTATGACGGCTGCTGCAAACCTCAAGAGCCGCAAAGTAAGTGCAATTCACTATAACAAGAATCCGAATGGGCATAAAGATTGCTGCGTGCAGGCGTGCGAAGGCTGCAATTCGCGTTTATCTGCCGGCATCGCGAATTGCGCACAGCTCCGCACCCGACTATGTTGGTCCACTTATACTCCTCTTGCGGGATCTAGGGATGAAGACGGAGGTTAGTAAGCGTTGCGGCCGATCACGGCGGAGATAATGGTCAGCACGATAATGCGAAGATCGAAAAAGAAGCTCCAATTCTGAAGGTAATATAAATCATATTCCAGGCGCTTCTGAATGGAAGTGTCCCCTCGCCACCCGTTCACTTGCGCCCACCCTGTAATTCCCGCCTTGAGCCAATGCCGGTTGTTATACCGGGTTATGTCGTTCAAAAATTTTTGAACGAAGTACGGCCGTTCCGGTCGCGGGCCCACCACACTCATGTCGCCCTTAAGAACATTGATGAACTGCGGCAGCTCATCCAGACTTGTCTTTCGCAAAAATGTGCCCAGGCTTGTTCGGCCCGCATCACTCTCAGTGGTCCAGTGTGTGTCGCTCTCCGAGCAGGCGCAAACCTTCATGGTACGAAACTTCAGCATGTGGAAAAGTTTCCCGTTAAGTCCCAGACGGTCCTGCCAGAAAAACACCGGCCCGGGCGACGTGTACCAAATTCCCAGCATGATTAGCGCAAACGCGGGCGCCGTCACGATCAGCACCGAAGCCGAAAACACGACGTCAAATGCCCGCTTCAGGAGATTGTAGTCCAGCGATTCGGCCGGCGTTGAGGTCAGGTCAAGCATTTGCATGCGCCCGAGCTGAAAGAGCCGTTCGCGCGCCACAATGCCTTCCCCCAGATCCACGATGGCGCGCATCGGAATTCTCAAGTGTTCTAGAGCTTTCAGTATCCTCGGCATTTCGTGAAACTCCGCTGGATCTATCGCAATTACTGCCTCATCGATACCTTGTTCCACGTCCAGTTCGCCCAGTTCTTCCAGCTCGTGCACGGGCTTATCGGTGACTGCCGCCTGCTGTCCTGGCAAACGTACAAAGGCAGCCACTTCGCACGATACCAGCGGCACCTGTTGTAGGCGGAATACAGCCCTGTGCGCGAACGTATCGGCGCCCACAACTACCAGGCGAACTCGCTTACCGTCACTGATTTTCAATCGAACGTAGATCCGAAAGCATGTTCGCATTACAACAGTCAAAACCAACAGAAGCACGGCCCAAATGGCGAACAACCCGCGCGGAAAAATAAAATCCTGGCTAAAAAAAAGTACGGCAAGCAGGACGGCGCTGGTCACTGCATTCGCAGCCAGTGCCGCGCGCGTGCCCGTGCGTTCCCGGAATAGCGTGTCAACATTCGTTACGCCGTAATGCTCAGCCAGAATCGCCCAGACCAATGCCGCCAAAGCCAATAATCTGAAGTGACCGAAAGAATCAAAGTCTGCCAAGCGCTCGAGACTCTTCCAAGCATTGGTCCACATCCGCCAGCCTAATTCGAAGGCTAGGAATGGAAGCAGATAAGTTACGACTCGAAGGCAAAACCGATAGTATTTCAGGCGAAGAATCATTAGCTGGTAGCTGGAATCCCTTGCTCTGCGTCTTTCGAATTTTCGCGAAATGAACGCCTACCGCAATCGAAGAACACGTTCATCCCATTTGACAAGCAGAGCGTGAAGGGGCTTTCTCTTTAGCGTTGTAGTTCGAGAGAGCCTCGAACTTGCGTACGAGTGAAGGGGCGGGTAGGAAAAGAACCTCACTCAACCCTCTGCGACTTCTTCTCGAGCAGGCGAGAACGCCGTGGTGAATAAAGTGTTCAGGAAAAGTTCATCGTAGGCCTGCAGCACGCTGGCCTTGGTGAAATGTTGTTCGGCATAAGCACGCCCGTTGGCCCCAAGCATGCGGCACAGCTCGGGGTCCTTTCGCAATGCAACCATCACGGCGGTGAGCGCTTCGGGATTCTCAGCCGGCACGATTACTCCACAACTCGCTTGGCGGATTATCCGAGCCGCTTCGCAATTCTCGTTCACGGCTGCGACGATCGGGCGTCCTGCAGCCATATAAGTCAAAAGCTTGCATGGAATCACCGCATCTTCCATTGCAGCGATCTGGTTTAACAGAAGAGCGTCCGCGGCTGCGTACATCTGCGGCAGAGCGACAGCTGGCTGCAAAGGCAACAGCCTCAGATTGGCCGCGCGATCCTCCGCCGCGCGTTTCAGCCCCGGAAACTCTTCGCCTTGGCCCACCAGAAGCCACGCTAAACCTCGTTCGCCTTGTGACCTTTCGGCCGCGTTCACAACATTCATCAGGTTCTGTTTCTTCCCCATATTTCCGCTATGAAGGATCAGGAATTGCTCGCTCAAGAAGCCATTTTCCCGCCTAAATGTTCCATCGGATTCAACCGGGCGGATCCGTTCGGTGTCGCCCCAATCCGGAACCAAACCGAGTTTTTCAGCCGGCACTCCGCGATCGATGAGCGTATTGATGAAACCCTGGCATAGGCATACCACCGTGCGCGCCTTTCGGTATACGAACGCCTCAAGCGCGCGTGCCCCGCGTATCGCCAGGCCTTCCTTTAAGATTCCGGTCGCCAGCGCGGCATCGGAAGCCAGGTCCGTAAGCTTGATAACGTAGGGCGCCCGTTTTATTTTTCCCAAGATGTAAGCGGCGAAGCCGACGGTCGGGGGAGGACACGAACAATAAATCACATCGCACTTGCCGGCGAAAAGTGCGGCAATGAACGCAGATATTGTGAAAGTGAAATCGTAGGCCAGGCGCTCGATCAGACGGCTGGGCTTGTGGGGGATGTAATGCGCCACGCGATGCACGATGACGCCGTTGATGATTTCTTGGCGGTGGAGAGAGCCTCGGTAGTCGTCCCATACTCGCCACTCCGGATAATAGGGGAACGCTGTCACAACTGTTACCTTGTGGCCCTGCGCGGCCAGATGTTCACACAATCCTGTCGTGAACGGACCCACCGAAGTTTTTTCCGGTGCATAATTAATTCCGATGACTAGAATGCGCATGAAAGGTATCAGCAAGCGGGAGCGTATGGACTATTTCTAACGCGTGGCCACCAGCGCAGTGTTCATTCTCGCTTTCGTTTTTTCTTGCCCCAGTTCCTGCGCGATCCATCTGTAGGTGATCGCCAGACCGCGGTCAAGCGAAATCGAAGGCTCCCAGCCCAGTGTTTTCCGCAGCAGGCTGTTGTCGCTGTTCCTTCCGCGGACTCCTTGCGGTTTGCTGGGATCGTGGCGCTTAACCAGCTCTTTGCCGGCGATAGAGCAAACCAAATCTACCAGCTCATCTATGCTGATCAGCCGGTCGGTGCCCAGATTCAAAGGCTCGCGACAGTCCGACGCCATCAAGCGCACTAGTCCTTCCACGCAATCGTCCACATACATGAAAGATCGCGTCTGCCGGCCATCGCCCCAGATATTGATGATTCCGCCGTCGGACGCCAGCGCTACTTTGCGGCAAACGGCCGCTGGCGCTTTCTCCCGGCCGCCATCATAGGTTCCTAGCGGACCGTAAACGTTGTGGAATCGCACTATCCGAGTCTCAAACTGATAGTCCTGCCGGTAATATCGGCACAATTGCTCCGCATAAAGTTTCTCCCAGCCGTAACCCGGCTCCGGATCAGCCGGAAATGCGTCGGACTCTTTTAGCGGTATCACGGCTGCATCCGTTTGCTTTGACTGCGCATAGACGCATGCCGATGAGGAAAACAGGAAACGACCCACATTCTGTACCCGGCTTGCTTCCAGCATTTGAGCGTTAATCAAAATGTTGTTGCGGGCGAGTGCCGCGTGGTTTGCGGTGATAAATCCGATTCCGCCCATGTCCGCCGCGAGATTGTAAACCTGCTCGATTCCGCCGCGTGTGGCCAGCAGGCAATCCTCAAAGCCCCGAAGATCGAGCAGCTCAAATTCGTCCACCGCCGACGTTTGATATTCCGGGTATTTTAGATCGGCTCCGCGAACCCAGTGGCCGTCGGCCTTCAGGCGATTTACAAGGTGATGGCCGATGAACCCACCCGCGCCGGTAACCAGAATGCGAGATTTGTTTTTCATGCCTTCCTTTGTCCTTTTTAGGAACGAAATGTTTTAGAGTCGGAAAATGAAATGGATCAGATTTTTTTCGCTACAATAACTAGAGCGTCCCCTCTCCCCGCACTGTTCGCCATACCTAGAAAGGGAAAGAGGAGAATCTTCGCGGCGATCATGGTCAGGGGAAACAGCAGCGGATTTCGAAGCTCTCGAGTCGGCTTACCGCGTCGAAAGAACGCAAGGATAATCAGGGAACTAGCCAGCCACGCGCCCGGAGAAACCTGACGAACTCGGACGGGGCTACAACCTGCATTACGCAACAAGCGGTCCAATAGATCTGTGGAGAAATGCGAAATATGAAATGGTACGTGCCAATTAATCCAGGAACGAGAGAACAAAGATCGCTGCCAACTCCTGCTGTTCGGGCAACTGATCCAAATTTCGCCTCCGGGTTTCAATACCCGCACAGCGTCCCGCAGCATTTGGCCTGGATCGGGCGAGTGTTCCAGAACGTTCGATAGCACAACCACGTCGTAGAGCGCTGCTGGTTGGAAATCACCGATGTCACACGTGTGAACCGTGAATCCGTCGGCTCGTGCCACCGTCGCCGCTTCTTCGCTCAACTCCAGGCCCGTAACCTCAAAGCCATTTCGAGCAAAGATCTTGAGACTACGCCCTTCATTGCAGCCTATATCAAGCAGGCGCCCCGTTCCTTTGAAGCTATGGAAGGACACATCGCCATCCGACCATATCCACAATCGGTACAGAAAGGAATCCAGGAAACACCCGCGCATCCTGGTATAGAGAGTTCTTTTCTCTCCGCCAAAGTTGTAGTGGTGCTCGTAAAGATCTCGAAGCTCCTTTGGCCCAGGAAGCGGATAGATCTGCTCCAGCCCACATTCCAGGCATCGCCAGATATCATACGGTCCATCGATTCCATAACGCGTGTCGAAGAGCTCGTTCAGCAATTCCTCGAGTGACCCTCCGCAATCCAGGCAAGTATTCGGGCGCAGCGCGCAGCCTTTCTCCGCTTCGTGGAGGAAGTCGATAGCCGAAAGCTGATTCATGGAGTTTTGTATTTCGGAATTAGGCAAGTTGCGTGCGTCTACTTTTTGCAAAGAAGTACCGGCTGCCAATCCTGAGGTCCCACAAGCATTTCCGCCGTTTGAAATCCGGTTTCGCGAGCAGTCTGGAATAAGAAGCCTTCTTCATAAGCAACCGCTGCTTCCGGTACGGCCAGCGATTCCACGCGCGCGTTATCCATCTTGAATCGGAATGTGTGCCGATCTCCGAATGTCGGTGGTGGATGGTCCATCGAAAAGCAAAACATGGCCATGGAGCAGCCCGGCTTCAACACGCGGTAACTTTCGCGGCAATAGTTCACCATTTCCTTCTCCAGGAGGTGTGTGAACAGCGAGGACGAAAAAACGAGATCCACGCTCGTATCTTCCAAGGGAAGCTCGTAGTAAGCCCCCGCTCGCCCTTTTGTGTTGTAGGCCTTGCTGCCATGCTCGGAGCGATGGAATTCGAAGCGCGTGCGATCGAAATTCGCGCGGCACCAATTCAACATTTCTTCGTCGATATCAATTCCAATGTATTTTCCGGAGAATGTTTCATACTTGAATTGATAGTCCCGCAGTGGATGGGCAAATCGCCCGCAGCCGCAGCCAATGTCCACAATCGTGGAATCAAGCCGGAACAGGCCCGCATGAAATGCGTGGGTCCAGAAATCCCTGGCCTCATTCAAGTAAAATATCTGGTTCGCAAAGATGCGGTTCCCTACGCCGACGCGGATACGCATGTGATTCGGCGGAATTCGCGAGAATTCCTCGAACATGCGGTTCGGCAATAGATCGAAGGAATTCAGTAACATCTTAAAGAGCGGGTTATACGTCAACCGCGCCGCGGATGGTATGACTCGCCGGATTGCTCGATCCAGTTTCATTCCTTGTTCCCGTGGATATTCACAACGCCCTGATTCCCAAAAGCAGGGAGAAAGGGTGTCATCTTAGAAGTGAGTCTTTGCCAAAAGTTCGTTGCGATCGGAACTCTTTCCGCCGATCTCCTTCAAATCGTAGCCCCATTTACGCAGCAGCTCACGGCATTCTGTTTCTACGCCGGCGCCATGAGTCGCTAAAAAAAGTACGGGATGGAATCGTTGAAATACTTGGCTGGCCCCCTGCAGAGCAAGCAATTCCGCCCCTTCAATATCCATTTTGATAAAGTCTGGTGGAGCGATCCCACCGCTTTCAACCAGAGAATCCACAGTCGCCGTTGCAACCGTTGTACTCCCTCCGTGCGCCAGATGGCCCATCAGACCGCTGGCCTCGATTTGGAAGTGCGCTTGCCCCATCGTGTTGCTAATTGCAAGCGGAAGAACCTCCACGTTTCCGGCATGATTCAATTCCAGGTGCCTCCGCAAGTAGGGAAGATTTCGAGGCGCCGGCTCGAATGCAAATACCTTTCCGTATCCAACCAGCAGGCTGGAAAGGAGCGAATAAAATCCGACGTTGGCGCCTATGTCGTAAAAGACCGACCCAGGCCACACCTCTCGAGCAATGATCTGCTGCTTGTCATATTCATAAGACCCTAGCCAGCAGCCGTGAGTAGCGGAACCGCTGATCCACCGTTTGCCGCGAAGCGGTCCTCGCAGAATCGGTAATATCAATTCACTGGGAACCAGCGCCAGAAGAAGCCGCGCAAGTCTTCCGAGCCTACTCTCGCTTGAGAGATTCGGAAAATTCATATCGGCGCGGACTCCGAGGCTCGCCACACTACATTGCGGCTGACCAACCCCTTCTCCAACCGCAAGCTTCCAGACAGAACGAATGCGAGAACGAACGTGATGAAGTTATCTTCAAAAGAAGACCTCGCGACCCATATGAAAAGCACAAACACAACGGCAGACAAAAGCGCATGATTTTGCATTTGCCCCGCAGGGCTTGCGGAAAACCTCATAACCATCCAAGTGATGAATGGAAAGAGCAGCAAACTGAACGGCCCAAAATTTGCATAGCACTCTCCGAATTGCGTCACCGCCAGACTCGCGAGATTGCCGGGCTCATACAGCGCCGCCATGCGAACTGAAAACCCAGCCGGCTTTTCTGGATAGACGCTCCTGGGAACCGGAAAATAAAGGACTCTGGCATAGGATGCGCCATACAGATAATCGTACTTCGTCCCAAAGTCGTTGATCATGTGAAGCAGGATCATGGTATCGATGCCTTCGAAGGCGTCCATCAGTGAGGTCACCGATCTATTTCCGAGATCGCCTTCGACATATGTCGGAATGTTTTTCCCAATCGCGCTAAGGTCACTGCGGAAATAGTTCCAGGCGCTGAAAACGGATATCAAGACCGGAGCAGCCGCAAGCAGAATCACAATCGGCGTTTTCCTCCGATAGAGCCAGCACGAGGCCGCAAACGACAACAAATAAAGAGCGAAGAAAATCCGGTTTCCGGTCATGACAATCTGCAACAGAAAGAGGAAAAGGATAACAATCCAAAACGGCCGGTCATACTTGCGGCGTTTCATTTGCGTGTGCGTAAACAATGCCGCGCCTGCAGTGAAAAGAATTTGATTCGCCAGCGAAAACTGCGAGAACAACACGTGCCAATCACCCAATCGCGCCACTAACTCCTCTTGCCGGTTGTACCAGTGGGAGACGAGGAAGACTCCGACACCCCCCACCATTTGAATCATCGTGACGTAAGTAAAAATAGCCACACCAGCCGTCACGATTACCGCCCTCTTCAGACTCGATTCATTGATTGGGGCCCTAAACCTTTGCCGCGATTCGCCGGCCGTAGGCGTGAAGAAAAGCACGGCTAGGAAGGAAAACAGAAGCGAGGCCCATACGACAATGATCGGAATGCGAAATTCTCCCGTGGAGAGATCAACGTGTGAATAGCTGTCGTTTACTTCGTAAAAAGAAGGGATCGAATAACCGCCGTGCACAACAATCAGCGTCAGCGGCGCAAGAATGAAAAAAGCTAGTCCGAGAATCCATCCCAAAATCGGTGTCAACGCCAATTCATTGTGGCGCAACTTCACCAGTACCCGCCAGAAACTTACCAGAAGAATTGCGATCATGAATAAATATAGAATTCTCATTCGAAGCTGAATGTAACGAGGTAGTTTTTATGCTTTTGGCGGCATTGCAGAGTTCAGCGAAAAGGCTTATGAAGTTACAATTCTTTCAAAAAGATTTAGGTACTTCCGTGCCGCGTTTGCCCAGGAATAAAGCGAAATAGTCCGGCGATTGTGGGCGGCTTGCGCCGACGCTGTTACCTTATCGCCCCAACGCAACAGGATCAGCGTGGCCAGTTCTTGAACGTCTAAGGGACTGAATAAATTTAATTGCAGTTTCTGTCCAAGTTCCTCATTCGGAGGAATCCGCGCAGCTATAATTGGTGTGCCCGCTGCGGCCGCCTCCAGGATGGGCAGGCAGCTTGCTTCATACACTCCAGCCGCAATCAAAAACTCCGCCTCTTGATACAATCCGACCAAATCCTCAAAGGGCACCTTACCCAGGTAGCGCGCGTAACCCATTCCTTCATCGGATATGAACTTCGCGATCGCGGGTCCAGCAGAGAATTGCGCGCCGGTCATCACTAGCGGAATCTTTACGTTTTCCCGTAGTTCAAGCTGCTTGAGAGCTTTCAGCACGGTCACATGATTCTTATGCGGCCAAAGCTGCGCGGGATAGAATAGAAATCTCTCCGGAAGATCGTAGCGTGCGCAAAGCTGCGAAGTATCTCGCCGCGCCGCAAAGTCTTCCACCGTTACTCCTTCCGAAATAGTCTCGACGCGCTCCGGCCGCATATCCGGGAAATGGGACAGAATGTCTGCCTTTATGAACTCGCTGCTAGCTTGCAGATAGGTCGCATACCGGGCGCTCAAACCGTACGTAATGTTCCTACTCAGCCTTTTTGTCCAAGTGAAGAATTCCGGATAATGGACATGCTGAATGTCGTGCATGGATAGCACCGCCGGCCTGCTGGTATGGAAGCTCTGCAACACGACGCTGGGCGTGTAGATGATGTCAGAATCCGAATCCATCTTTTTCTGAATTCCTCGATAGGACAGATTGCTCGCGATCCTATAAAATCCGCGGCTGCCCGAAAGCAATCCCGCTTGGCACAGCCTCTTTCGCAGGGCCAATGTTCGGTCGTTGGCGACCACTATTTCGAAATTGGGCCATTTTTCAAATTTCCCAAAGAGCGACTGATTCGACTGCGTAACGTATAAGATGAAGCGGTGCCCCTTTCCTGCCGTTGCAAACCCGTTCAGTAGCCCGAGAGTGAATGTGTTTAACCCGCCCACGTAAGATGGATCGATGCGCAGGCAATTAATCCCGATTCGCATAAAAGCGACGGATCTGTCCGATCACAAACGATTGATCTTCCACGGTCAAGCTGTACGAAGAAGGCAAGGAAATGCCTCGTTTGTAAATGTTTTCGCTAATCCGAAAGTCTTCGCCTATATTCCGGACGTGCTTGCCGTCTGCGTAGCAAGGTTGCTGATGGAGAGGATAGAAGAATCCGCGCGTTTGAATGTTTTGATCGGCTAGAAAGAGTGAAAGCTCTTCTGCCCGGTCGCAAAGGAACGAGGTAAACCAAAACACCGGCTCGCACCGCGAGTCTATTTGTACCGGGAGGAAGTGCTCAAGTTCGCGCAGTTTCTCCACGTAACGATCCCGAATCTCGCGCTTCTTCAGCACAATGCGCGGCAATTTCTTCATTTGTGCGATGCCGATGGCTGCTTGCAAATCCGTGAACGCGAAATTAAATCCAATCGCCTCGTGTATGAACGTCCCTTTCTTCCTGCGCCCGTGATTTTTAAGCTGATAAGCCGCTGCGGCCAGTTCGTCGTCGTTCGTCAACACCACGCCGCCCTCACCGCACGTGACCGTCTTGTTGCCGTAGTAAGACAGAATGCCCATCTCACCGAACGTTCCGACGTGCTGGCCATTGAACCGCACACCGATGCCTTCGGCGGCATCTTCCACCACTTTCAATCCATGCCGGCGGGCAAAGGCCATCACGGCGGTCATGTCGGCGCTTTGCCCGTAGAGATGAACCGGCATCACCGCGCGAGTCCGGTTCGTCACCAACGTTTCCGCCTTTTCCATGTCAATGCAAAATGTGTCTTCCCGGATCTCGCAGAGCACCGGTTCGGCCCCCGCTAGAATCACCGCATTGGCCGTGGCCGCGAACGTCAGATTCGGAATGATGACTTCATCTCCGCGGCCGATTCCAAGCGCCCGCAGGCAAACGAACAGGGCTGCCGTTCCGTTGCACACTGGAATGGCATGCTTCGCACCGGTCAGCCGCGCCGTCAGCGCCTCGAATTCGCGTGTGAGTTCGTGCTCGATCACAAACGTCGATTGAATTACTCGTTCGAGTTCGCGAAGTTCGCAGTCATCAATCCATGGTTCGATTTGGACGATGTGCGCAAGCGCACTTGGGCGTTCTGGATTCGCTATTTTCATTTGTACGATTTCGGAAATCCGAAAAGCGTGCGGAGTAGAGTTCTTCTTCCTTGCAAGGGACTGCAGCGCAAATACATGGAATCTGCCTGCGTCATAGTTTGCGCTCCAGTTGTTTGTATAGATATCTCAGAAATCTTATCCCCAGGGGAGGGCGAGGGTGAAGCCGGCGAAGTTCGGCGAGAAAATAAGGATCGGGTTCTAGAGAATCAGTGAGGCGGCACGGGAAACCTTCACTTCGCGCTAGAGCGGCTTGTGCCGTGGACGGACGGCGGCAGTGCACGCCGGAGCCGTCTAACCCGATGTTATAAACCTTGGAAACCGTGGAAACCACTGCGACTGCATTATGCTTGAAATGCGCGTAGGCCCAGCGGATGGCCCAGGAGTCGATCGTGCCCGACATTTGCAGGCCAAGCATGTAAGTCAGATCGGCCCCGCCGCGATTCAAGAGTTCCTGCTGATTTTTATTGTTTAGAAATTCTGCGTAGTCCGAAACCTCCCAGTCCACGCGTTCCCAGCGGTCTTTCCAAGTACCCCATCCCCAGGAGCAGCTGCGGTGCGAACAAACCGCATCGTATCCATAACTTTCCGGCATTCTGATCGAGTGACTGAAGCCGGTTACCGAGAATATTCTCGTCTCCTTCTTGTAATGATTGAGAACCTCATTCATGAAGGTCAGAAAATCCGGCGCGGTCAACAGATCGTCTTCCATCACGATCTGGTGGTCATGCGTGCGGAATATTTCTGTGACGCCGCTAATCACAGATTCCGCTAACCCGGTGTTTAGTTCGCGTTGAATAATTGTCACCGAACGAAAGCCTTCGATGCTCCGAAGGTAATGCCGTACCTCTTCCACTGCCGCGCTATCGGCTTCGTTTTTTGCACCATCGGAAAAAACAAACAATTGGCTCTGCAGCGCCAGGTCGTTGGCAACAAGAGATTCCACCGTCCTACGCGTGTGTTCCGGACGGTTGTAGACAAATAAAACCACCGGTGCCAAATCCTGTTTCAAAACGCTCGGAGAGTTTCGGCGGTGCAGCGAACTCGACAAAGTCTGAGTGGCAAAATCTTGGGGCTTGGCCAGCCGGGCCAAATCGGACGCCTGTTGCCAGGGTTTTCGTGAAACTTGAAATAGAAATCCCAGGGCTAGGACCCCCGAGTATATAGCGGCTGAAACCAGCATGCCGTACACCGCTCCCTTCAAGCCTAAGAGTCTCACCAGCGGAATCCCCAGGAGCAAAGTGGCCATGCCGCTGGCAAAATATGCGTAGAACACCACTCTGGGCATTTCCGCCGCTTTTAGCGCATCGTTCATGGTGTTGCCAATTCCCATCAGCATTGGCAACAGAGCCAGCAGGAACAGCAAGGGGACAACGCCATCGAACCTTCCCGCATAAAGAACGTGAATTACGGAGCGCCCCGCCATCCTGACACCGGCTGCGAAAAGCCCTGTCGCGCAAACCGTTCCTAACCCGACTTTTCTCCATAGTGAGAAATATTCTCCCATTCGCCCGGCTGAAAAATACGCAGCCAGAGCCGGCAGAACAAGGTAATTCACGGCTATAAAAAGCTGATCTACAGGGGTCACCAAAATATAGATGGCCTTGAGTTGGGCCACATCCTTCACCGACAGCAGCCCGGCAACGAGCCAGTAATAACCCTGCGTCGTCAGCTGAAATACGAAGGCCGTCGCCAAAACCCACTTCGAGTATTTCCAATGCTCCTGCCAGTAGCGTGGCTCGGTCTGAAGGAATTCGTTTTGGGGCTTTGAGATCGATAGCTTTGTGGCGTAACCGGCGCCACCCGCGATCCATCCCAACGCAAGGATTAAGAAAACGGAAAAGCTGTTCAGCAGGTGGAAGTGAGTGGTAAGCAAAACACCTGATACCACGGAAACAAAAAACACGAAGGAAACCTTCGCGGCTAGCGCCGCGCGTCCCTGAACGTAGAAGACTCGCCGGAGAAACGAGCTTGAAAGTAGCACGCCGACCGTCAGTGCAAGACCCAGCAGCGCGCGGGAATCGAGATGCGGCGCGAAGACTCTGAAAATTACGCAGGCGGACAGCAGGGACGCAGTGAGAATGGCGGCTACCAGTGCGTTACCGTGCGCCATCAAACTTATATATTCCGGGAGCTGCTTCCGATATCGCCCGGATCCGTACACCGTGCAGGGCTCCAGTATTGCGGCATTGTGAAGGCCGGTTAGAAACGCGTAGATCGAGTAAGACAGTGCGAACATTCCGTACGCTTCCTTACTTTGGGTGCGAGCCAGCGTCACATTTGCCAGAAAAATTCCGCCGACTGAAAACGCCTGGTCCGCCAGGCTATATGCCAGCGGCATTGCTTTCGAAACATTAGCCGCGGCGCTTGGCGAAAATTGCCCGCCTGGAGTTCGCGGGCTGGTCGCCAACGCCGGATCAGCAGTTGGGTAAATAGTGCGAAGGTTTCGATCTGCGGTTAACGTCGGTGCGTTTTTCATTGCAGGAATTGGCTGTAACGCAATCTTGATCGCGAAAGCAAGGAGGACAAATGTTCAGATTCTTTCGATATCCGCAGCTTCTACTTCCACCGAAGCGGCGCGCGCGAGCAAGTCAATCGATACCACCACACGGTTGGCTTTCTTCTTGCGAATTAAAACTCCCTCGGCACCCTGAAGCGCGCCCCGCACGATTCTTACCGTTCTGCCGATTTTTAGGTAGGGATGCGGCTCCGCCCGCAATTGGGGAAGCAAGATATTTCTCAAAAAATCGATTTCCTGGGTAGAGAGCATCGCGGGATGACCGTTAAAACCCACTAGCTTCACTACGCTGGGAACTCGTAATACGTCTACCCGGTCCCGGAGGCCAATTCGCACGAAAACATACCCGTCGAACAGTGGCAGTTGGATTCGCTTCTTGCGGTCTGCCCACCTCCGAACGCTGTCGTATACCGGCAGGAAATGCTCGATGTTTCGCTCAAGAAATTGTTTTGCGACCTGCTTCTCATGATTTGCACAGGTGTAGACCGCGTACCAGTGAGGGTCTGAAAGCTCAGCGGGATGCAGTAAAAATCTGTCGCCGGAGAGAATCACAGGATTTGAAGTAATCATCAATTTCTACCGTGTTTTATTAACGACCTTCGGGCGACCGGCACAGCTTCGCCCCGCGGCTTACAAGGGACATTGCTCTATCCCTTTTCCTGCGAGTCAGTTACACAGAAAAAAGCGCCTTACTGCCCTCTGTGGGGCGCGTACACTTTCTGCGTGGTTCCCGAAACAACGCTGCCTCGTCCTGAACTATTCTGCGACCTACGAAACATCCCGACTTTCACCGTCTGGAACACTTCGCGCGCCAGTATCTTGCGCGGATCTTGCGTGTCGATTTCCCGCCAGTTGGACGCCAGGAAAATCCAGCTCATGGCCCCGGCCACCGAAAGGCAAGTCCCCAGAATTGTGATCAACAAGCGCGGTGGGTACGACCTTCTCTCCGCTACTTCGGCTGGATCGATCACTTTTACGCTGGGCGTCTCTTTGGCCTCTTGCACTTTCGCGAGTTCGTTCTGCTGCGTCAGCGTTTCGAAAACGGCTTCCTGCACTTTTGTTTGGCGGTACAAATCGGCGTAAGTGACGCCCAGCAAGGGAAGCTCACGAATCGATGGAAACGCCGGACCGGCGGATTGCGTGCTCGTCTCGGAATGCCCTCTGAGATCTTGCAGACGTCGCTGAATCTCATCCACCCGTGCCTGCGTGGCGCGAACCCGCACGTTGCCGGCCGCGTATACTTGCTTCAAGCTCTCGAGTTCCGTCTGCGCCGCAATCAACTGGCCCTCCAGGGTCCCGGCTGCTTCGATCATCGCCTTGCCCTGCGCCTCAATATTTATTGCCGTATTTTTGCTGGCGAACTCGCTGAAGTTTTGCTCCGCAATTTCCAAATCGCGGCGAACTTCGACCAGCCGCCCTTCCAAGAACACTCGCTCCCGGTGTGCCGACGAAGTATTTAGTTCCACCACTACGGTGTTCAGCTCCGTCACATATGCCCGCGCCAGTTCGGCAGCACGTTTCGCATTGTGGTCGGTCACCGCGATAGTGATGATCCCGCTCTTCAGGTCTTCTGCGATCTGCGTGTTTTCTTGGAGACGCAGTCTCGCATCCGCTCGAATTCTCGATCCATATACCTTCTCGAGATCAAATTGCGTCACCAAACGGTCTTGAACCGTTCTGGTCAGTAAAATCGCCGTAAAAAGAGCGCCCGTGCTCTTCAGGCCCAACAGATCCCCTGCAATGTTGCCAAGCCCTCCCCCTTTTCCCGACAAGGCCGCCATCATCATCAAGCTGCTTGATGATTGGTTTTCCGGGGGCATCAACCGCGTTGTCGAGTTGTATCGCACCGGAATCACAAACGCCGTTAGCAGCGAGGCAAGCAGTCCCACCGCGGCAACGCGTCCCAGCAATTCACGCCGGTTCCAAAAAAGCCGGACTCGTGCAATGTTTCTGTCACGAACGGCTCTCTCGCCGCTCGCCCCAGTGTGATTTCCGTTACTCGCAGAAATCTGCGCGAGCAACTCTTCCAAATTGGCGGACTCGGTCGCCATCAGAAAAGCCGCTCCCGCCGGCCAAGATACTTTTCTGTACTTTCAGTCATCTTGTTGCGCCTGGATAAAAACCTAGCTCCAAAATTGTCGTAAAATTTCTTTGTACTCCCTTGAACAGTATGGGGAAATGCGAGATGTGCTCGTACTGCACCTGAGCTTTTGCGTAGAATCCCGATTTCAAACCAATTTCGCTTCGAATTCCGTAGTCCTGCCACTCACCGCCTCCGGGAATGAAGTCAGGGCTAACCGAGCTGTGCTTGTACACAAATTGAACGGTGTCCCGCGGCGATATCCAATAGCTTGACCACAACTGAATCGCGCGGCCCTCTCGCCCCACCGTGTTTCCAATCAAATTCCCGTCATTGGTGTAACCGTCGCGATACAGCGAGTTCCAATAGTTCAAGTGCCCGTTGGCCTGACTCGGACCGACGTCGGGAGATTCGGTCGACACCGCCTCCATGTGAAAATCGAGCTTGGAAATTCTAGGAAAGCGTGTGAGGTAAATGCCGGGCCGATATGGATTCTTGGCCGGTTTTTCCCAGGCAATTAATTTGTCATCCGAATACACTTCTCCGTAAAACACAATGTAGTTTCGAACTTTTGGAACGTAAAAGGTCCAATCCATTCCTGAATGGCCGTCGCCGGGGGTCGATCCCAGCGCCGCCGGAGCGTAGCCAAAAAAGCTATACAGAAAATTGGCGGGCGTTAGCGGATTGCCGCCTACGCCGCCAATCGTTACCGTACGCCCTAAGCCGATCTCAAGGCATGACCACGGCTTGAAACTGATCTTGTTTCCGTAAATAAACGGCCGAGGAATAAAATCGTGACCTCCGAGCCTGCCGATAAACTGATCCATGCGCACCGGGCCAAGAAAACGCAAGAATCCCGGCAACTCGAGTGGTTCCGGATTCACCAGCCGAATCATGTCAACGGGAGCCGCATTGTTGCTCCAGATTAGTGACCCGCCGGGTCCTGGCCCCCAGGAAAAACTCTGCCTTCCAACCGCGATTTGCCAGTTTTTTACGTCCAGCGTGATGTAGGCATCGAGCAACTCCGGCCGGTTGATCGCTTTTACCGGAACATCGGGCGGCTCGGGAACCACGTCGACTCCGGCGATGGTTTCGCGCACTACATCCGACGGCGCCGGAGCCGAAGGTGCATGCTGGTATTCGGCCCGCACGTAAATTGCCAGGGGTCCAGCTGCCGCGCGCACGCTTCCCCCGGCTTGTCCGTTCGTTCCGCGCTCAAACGGACGACCGAAGTCGTAGGAAATCGTTTGTCCGAAGTGATAACTGTCTGTCAGAGGCGGCCCGCTGATCGACACGACTCGCGCATAAATAGATTCCACGTTTGCCGTGAAATTCCGTCCTCCACTCAGCAAATTCTCCTCGTAGGAAAATTCCCGTTGCAGGCTGGCTTGCAAATCGGCTGCGCGCGCGCTGGGGTCTGGATCTTGCTGCAAGTTTTCGTCTGCTTCTTCTGTCAGTCGCGCGCATTCCATGCGCGTCCACGGTTGCATTCCCGCCATCGAAGTCGTGACGTAGCCAAGCGCCGCCAGTTTTTCCAAAACTGGATACACCCAGCTATCTAGTGGCACGAATGTGGATCCCATGCTCTGCCGCTCGCGGTGATTTTCGTCGTAGTCGCTGGACTCTGCGTGCGTCTCCCACGTTGCGCCATCCAGCCCCGCGTCGTGATGCGCGCGATAAACATGCTGCCCCACAAACCATCCGATTGCGCTTCCGATCAAAACGTCCGAAGGGAAGTGCTGCTTCGCAGTCAGACGTGACATGCTCACGGCTGATGCCATTCCGTATGCCAGCACGGACGTCAGCGGCCCGGGATATTCGTGCGCCACAACGCTTGCAATGGACCACGCAATCGCTGCGTGGTCCGACGGCATGGAGCTGCCGCCTTGAAAAAAGTTTCCCCGGTAATCATTCGTGAGTGGACCTTGCCGGCCGAATGCGTACTCCAACGCCGTGGTGGCAGCAAAGCTGTCCGCCGCCGCTTCTCCCGCCAGGATTCCGGTCTCGCGTTTGTGTTCGTCGTGCGTCATGCGGCCCCACAGATAAAACCCGCCGGCGAGTCCGGCCATCGAGTAAAGGCCGTAGTTCGAGAAATTCGCGCTGTATTTCAAACGGCTCGGAGAATTGGAGAGGTGCTTACTGAATTCCGTGTCGGTGGCGAGCAGACCGCCGGTCACCAGACCGAACGGCACCAGCCATTCGGTATCGGATAGCTGCAGTCGAAGTGGGCTCGTCCACATCGCTATTTGGTCCTTCTCAATGTTTTCAATCAGGCGCAGCCCCAACGAATTCTCGTTTTGTTCCCGCTTCGCGCTCGCGTCCGTCACGCTGGAGGACTCTTTGTCCCGCGCGTGATCTTTTTCGGTGCCCGCTCCATTTGCCGGAGCCGCCTGCGGCTTGGCGTCTTCCTGAGCCTGCACCCAGTCCTTTACGCCAAATGTTTGAAGGGCAAAAAGAAAGCAGCAATTCATCACCAGCCTCTTTCTCCTTCGATTCATCCCAACTTTCTCGCTAGAACCGCACGGCGATAATTATTGCGCTCGCCACGGATGCTGCCGTTTGCGCAGCCAGAAAAACGTTTTGCCACTGCACCCCGCCGCCCAGCGCCCTTTCCGGCACTACCAGCGTGTCTCCCGGTTCGAGCACCCGAGACATGGAGTCTCCGGCCCACACACTGCTGCTCGAGCCGATCACCGAGCCATCCGCGCGAATCACGAAGATGGCCTTCTTGTTTGCCAGTTGCGTGGGGCCGCCGGACTGGCTCAAGTACCATTTCGCACTTTTTCCCGGCCGAAAAGAAACCGCTGTCGGGTTGAAGACTTGGCCCGTCACCATCACGAAGCTGGGCCGCTTCGGTATCAGCAGAGTGTCGCCGGCTCGTACATTGATATCGGCATTCGTGTCTTTCCAATGATCCACATTTGAGGAAATGCGAATCGTCACACGGCCTACCGGCGGGTTGCTGTTCAACAACTCGAGACTTGTCTGCCACTGCTGAAGCGCCATTTCTTTCGCCTGTTTGGCCTTCGGATCCGCATCCGGCAAGAGTTGCAGTGTGGTTTGAGCATCCTGTACCCGCAGGATCATTTCGTTCTGCCCTTTGGCTTCCAATTCGCGCACTTGCGTCCGTTGCAATACCGCTCCGTACGGGTAAGCGTCGGATTGGAATCCCCCCGCTCGCTCGATAATTGAACTCAGCCGCTCCCCGGGGCGAATTCCATACGTACCAGGGTTTTTCACTTCGCCTCTCACGCGGATGGAAGCGCCCAAATCGTTCCAGCCTGGAAGCTGCCCGATGGTGAGCACGTCGCCGTTGTGAAGTGCGACGTCTGCTTTCGGGTCCCCCGCAAGCGCTGCGGCGATTGCGATGGTTTCGTGTTTCGCGGTAAGTTGATTTGGCGCCGCGGCCGGATTCGCTGCCCCGTTCGTGTCCTGCCCATTTCGAACCCATTGATAATGGGTTAGGTCTGCGGTCTGCGTTTCCGCGCTGGGAGTCAGCCCGCCGCCCACGCGAATCAAATCTCCGACCTGCATGTTTGTCGTTAATGGATAGCGTCCCGGCTTGGCCACTTCACCTTGCACGTTTACCGTGGCTGGTTCCACCGCATCCGGGTTGCGGTGAACCAGCAGCCGGTCGCGAGGCTGCATCAAAATGTTTTCCGACGAATCGCCCG
>JBEKSN010000023.1:0-27477 GCA_049517055.1 Candidatus Acidiferrales bacterium
TTCCAAACAGACGTGGTTCTTGTGGTTGCTTGGAGTAGCTCTTTTTTCGAATCTCATTGCATTTTTGGGGATTTCCTATTTCGATCAAACATTTATAACTTGGTACGCGCTCATAGCCATGATCATCGCGGCCACCGGCGCGCCTCAGAGATCGTTATCGGCTGAAGTCGAACGAGTCCCCGGCCCATTTCCCCGCAAGGCTGCGGAATTGGGTTTTGAAGGCGTCGGCCGAGTCGCGCAACCAGCGCGGTCGATTCAGCCGTACACCCCCCGGATCGCTAAGCCAAAATCCTGGCTTAGCGGCACCAGCGCGCATAAGGGCAGATGATATTGCATCGCGGGGTTCCTTCCGCGAACATTTCGCAATTTCAATTCTGCCAATGCAGGAAATCACTGTTGCGTATAGGGAAAAACAAATTGATTGGCGTTTTTATTATTGCAGGTGGTGATAGATTCTAAAGCGGTTGCGTCTGGTCCAATTGCGTATTGTATTCACTGGATAGGACTCGCAACAGCCATGATGACGGTCGATTGAAAGGGTCCTTGGAGGCCTCTTTCAAGAGGGAAAGTAATTGATGGGATCGAGCAGAGCAATTTCACATTCAATCGGAGAGATGCCTACGACTACTGCCAGCGCACGCTATCTGGTGATTACTCCGGTTCGCGACGAAGCGGCCTATCTGAAATTCACCGTCGAAAGCATGCTGGCCCAAACGATCCGCCCCGCAGAATGGGTGATTGTGAATGATGGATCGACGGACAACACCGGAAGCATCATTGATGACTACGCGCGTCTGTACCCCTGGATCCGCGCTGTTCACCGGGAAAACCGTGGTTTTCGAAAAGCCGGCGGAGGTGTTGTCGATGCATTTAATGATGGACTTCGTGCGGCGAGTTGCAACGATTGGGAATTTATCGTGAAGCTCGACGGAGATTTGACTCTGGAACCTGACTACTTCGAGAAATGCATTGGAAATTTTCGAAGTGACGCTGGTCTCGGTGTGGGTGGAGGAGTTATCTGCTACGTTATCGATGGCGTGAAGTCGATCGAAGCATGTCCGGTGTTTCACGTCAGAGGCGCTACAAAGATCTACAGAAGAGAATGCTGGGACGCGATTGGCGGATTTTGGCCGGCGCCAGGATGGGACACCATGGATGAAGTCAAGGCCAGCATGTTGGGTTGGACCACCAGGAGCTTTTCGGACTTGCATGTTGTCCACCACCGCGTTACCGGCACGGCGGAGGGGATTTGGAATGGAGTGGTGAAGAATGGGAGGGCTAATTACATTTGCGGTTACCATCCGCTGTTCATGCTATCCAAATGCTTCGCTAACCTCATCCGCAAGCCTTACATCATTGGGTCGATCGCACTGTTTTATGGATTTGTCAGCGGCTATGTGAAAGGCATTCCCCAAGTGAACGACCCTCAAACAATCGCATATCTTCGACGCCAGCAGCTTAGCCGCCTTTGGGGTGGAGAAACTATATGGCGGTAGGGCACAAGGATACTAACCGAGAAGTTGAACCTTTGTCACAGGCTCCAGGAGCGTCTGAGGCAGCGGTACCAAACCGGGGGGCTACCGTTGGTTTGACCAACGAACGAGTGAGTAGTTACTTCGCGAATTCGAAGAATTATTTAGACATACGGCGGTATGTCATCGAGATTCGGGCAGAGACCGTAAGGGAATTCACGGCCAATCGAAAATTCAACCGTATCCTGGATATCGGATGCGGCGATGGGTCCATTTCGATACCTCTGCTTACTGCAACAAACCGCCTTACTCTTTTAGATATATCTAGTGCGATGTTGTCGAGAGCGCTTTCGAGGGTGTCCCCCGAGCACCTGAAAAACGTTGATACGCTCAATCGGGACTTTCTAGATGCGCCGCTCGAGCCGGGGTCATACGATCTGATCATATGCGTGGGCGTGCTCGCGCACGTGGAATCCCCTGAACTGGTTATAGAAAAAGTCTCGCGTCTGCTAGAACCTGGTGGCCTTCTGATGCTGGAATGTACTGATTCCGCGAACTTTTCGAATCAACTTACGGTTATGATCGGTCGGGTCCGGGGAGCACTTGCGAGACGCGAAGGTTATCATACGAGGTTAGTTACCGCCGAGTCGGTGATCTCCATGGCGAACCGCCGGGGTTTCAAGCTATTGTCCATGTATCGCCATAACGTGGCATTGCCGCTGATGGGGAAGTTTCTAAGCCAGCGTGCGCTTCAGCGGTTTATCCGCTTGGTCTTTGGTACCACGAAGTGGAACCGGAATGCATGGTTAGGAAAAGAGTGCATTTTTGCGTTCGAGCGAACTCGCCTAGATGCTCCGAGTTAAACAGAGTTTAGCGAAGTTGTGTCCATGAACCGTTGACTTTCTCAATTCTCCGAAATTGCAGGATGCTCGTTAGAAGAAATCATATCAATTCTGACACCCTATCTTTATGGAATCACGTCTCATAACTCGTTTGCTGAAGTTGAGCATAAGTCTATTTTTCTTCTGCGTAATTTTCTTGCGCGATCGTCTGAAGTCTTTATTGGGGCATCCGAAGCCGAACGGCTGTGTTGTTCTCTACTACCACGCAGTAGCTAGGAAACATCGAGAATTGTTTGCCCGGCAGATGGATTTAATTCTGCGTTGCGCCAAACCCATCCCGGCCTTCAAAGAAGAGCCCTGCACTCCGGGTCAGCGATATGTAGCCGTTACCTTCGATGACGGACTGGAAAGTGTAGTGGAAAATGCTTTACCCGAATTGAAAAGCCGGAACATTCCTTCCACGATGTTTATCGTCGTTCAATCTCTTGGAGGTTTTCCGTGCTGGATGCCTGACGGTCCTAGGTCGGATCCATCCCAGAAGGTCATGTCCATCGAACAACTACGTCATCTGAGTTCGGATCTCGTCACCGTTGGCTCACACACGCTCACTCATCCGAACCTATGTCAGGTGGATATAGCTCAAGCGCGCCGGGAAATTTGTGACTCCCGCACCGAACTTCAGAGAATTCTAAATATTGACGTGCCCCTCTTTAGCTTTCCATACGGCGCATTCAACAGCACGCTGATTCAGCTTTGTCGTGATGCTGGATACGAACGAGTGTTTACCACCCTCCCCTTTCTCGCCTTTGGCGAACCTAAAGAATTTGTTTCCGGCCGAGTAACCGTGGAACCGACGGACTGGCCGATTGAGTTTCGGCTTAAGATTTTTGGGGCCTACAGATGGCTTCCACTCGCGTTCGCTTTGAAGCGTAAGCTGCGTTCTAGTTTTTCCGCCGATACGCCTTCTGGGATACAACAGGAGCTGTAGCCAAAAATGGAATTGATCGTCGGTTGGTGACTCTCATTTTGAATTGTGATCGTTTCCAATCCTGCTCGGTTCAAAATCAGTATTTGCGCTTGACTGCGCCTTGCCCGGCCTAAAGGATTGACTCCCGTCTACCAAATTTCTCCTCTGCGAGACCCGCGATGGGAAGAATTTCTGAGCAGGCATCCTCGCTCTTCGGTGTTCCACACCACCGCGTGGCTCGACGCACTTTGCCGCACTTACCGCTATCAGCCGATCTGTTATACGACGTCTGCTCCGAACGAGCCTTTGCGGAATGGACTCGTGTTTTGCCGGGTTGAGAGTTGGATCACAGGGCGCCGGCTGGTTTCGCTGCCGTTTTCGGATCATTGCGACCTTCTAATGGACACTCCGGCAGACATTCCAAGCCTGCTGGCGGCACTGGCGCAAGATTGCGAGAAAGATAAACAGGCTTATGCTGAGATCCGTCCGCTTTGTTCGCTTGACGGTATCGGCCCATTGTTTAGTAATACCGCGGCGTATTGCTTTCACGTGCTGAACCTCGAGCCCGCTTTGGAAACTCTTTTTCTCAATTTCCATAAAGATTCTACGCAAAGAAAGATCAGGCGAGCCGAGCGTGAAGGATTAGCCGAGCAAGTGGGCCGTTCCGACTCGCTTTTCGAAGGTTTCTATCGTTTGCAACTGCTTACACGTCGCCGGCACGGTGTCCCGCCACAGCCCCGGATCTGGTTTCGAAACTTGATCGATCGTTTTGGTGAAGCCCTTCAGATCCGCTTGGCGTTCAAGGGCGATCAAGCAATTGCCGGAATTCTTACGCTGCGACACAAGAACTCTCTGGTCTACAAGTACGGATGCTCCGACGCTGAATCTAATAACCTCGGAGGCATGCACTTATTATTTTGGCGAGCTATCCAAGAAGCTAAGGCGTCGGGATTGCAACAGTTCGATTTGGGCCGATCAGACACCGATAACCACGGCCTGATAACGTTCAAGGACCGCTGGGGAGCCAAACAATCGACATTGAACTACCTCAGACATGCCGGTTCTGGGCGGTCGCTGAGCGATCCGAAAAGATCCAAGGCCGGTTGGAAATCCCGGCTTGCAAAAGAAGTCTTTGCCCGCGCGCCGAACGGATTTCTTTCCGTAGCAGGCAACTTCTTGTATAAACACGTCGGGTAACTAATCCAATTTCCACCTTGAGAGACCTTCTTGTGCAGATCGGCGCCAATTTCCTCGAAAAAAGGGGCTCGGGCCCATCTAACTACAGCAGTATTGTTTATGGTGCTACGTTAGTTGCCTTTCAACCATCTCATTTCTGTATTATAAACTCTCTTTACTCCCGGCCCAAAAGGGGAACGCACACCGAAGCCAATTTAAGAACGTCCGGAATTAATAGTTAAATTATGGATCACGCGTTACTCGACTACTTTCGGTGCCCGGAGGACTTCGCAGAGATTGAAGTCAACGGGCGTTTATCCTCAGATTCCGGATATTTCCAATTCGGGCAAGACATCTGTTACGGCCAATACTCCGGCGGTCAGCCTTCGAAGCACCTGACTTTTGGCCTCTGCGACGGTTCTCAGGAGGTGAAGATCGAAGGTACTCGCCTCTACTTGCCCTTTGATCTCACTCAAGTCGTTGAAAACCTTCGGCGTGAGCGTTATCAACTGAATTCGTGGCACTCCTTGGAAAAGATAACCGGAGGAAAAGCTTCGAGGGCTATTTACTATCTGCTCCGTCCAATCCTTCCCATAGCGGTGAGGAAACATCTCCAAAGAGCTCGTTTGAGCGGTTGGGACAAAATTTTATTTCCACATTGGCCGGTGGATTCGACGGTTGAATCCCTAATGGCGCACACCGTCTCTTTACTTCTGAAGGCTCGAGAGACTGAAAGAGTTCCATTCATCTGGTTTTGGCCTAATGCTGCCCCCGCGGCGTTAATCATGACCCACGATGTTGAAGCCGCGGCCGGACGAGACTTCAGCGCCCAACTCATGGATATTGACGACTCCTACGGCATCAAATCGGCGTTTCAGGTTGTCCCCGAAATGCGCTACGACGCTCACGCCGAGTTCCTGGATGTTTTCCGAAGAAGAGGTTTTGAAGTGAACGTTCATGACTTGAACCACGATGGGGACTTATTCCAAAACAAAGAGGAATTCCTCCGGCGAGTCGAACAAATCAATCGTTACGTAAAAGGATTTGGCGCGCTAGGGTTTCGCGCCGGAGCGATGTATCGCAACCAGGATTGGTATGAGACGTTTGACTTTTCATATGACATGTCTGTTCCAAATGTGGCTCATTTGGAGCCGCAACGAGGCGGTTGCTGCACGTTGATGCCGTACTTCATCGGGAAAATTCTTGAGCTGCCGCTGACAACTACGCAGGATTATTCCTTGTTTCACATTCTAGGGGATTACTCAATTGAGCTTTGGAAGCAACAGATCGATATGATCATCAAGAGAAACGGACTGATCAGCTTTATCGTACATCCGGATTACGTAATTGAGGAAAAAGCTCGAAACGTCTATCTCGATTTGCTCGGACATTTGGCTCGCACGCGCGCGCACAAGAAAATATGGATGGCTTTACCGGGAGAGGTCGACCGCTGGTGGAGAAGTCGAAGTCAGATGAAACTGGTCCGGGCAGGAAATCGCTGGAGCATCGAGGGCCCGGACAAGGAACGCGCGCGGGTTGCTTATGCCAGCCGCGAGGGTGACACTGTTGTCTATACAGTGGATGGAGCGTCCTAGTTTGTCCGATTGCGATGGATACCAAAAATTGTTCGTAATGCGGATTTTCTCAAAGCCTAATTTAATCAGGTAATCTAACAAGAGATCACAAATTTGAACCCGCGAAGACATCTATTTATGGCTGCATTCGTTGCCGCGTCTTTGGCGATTTGTTGGCCGGCCATCAGCGCTCTGACTGTGTTTTCATTTCACCACGAATTCTCCTCTCACGTTCTTTTGATTCCAGTGCTGAGTCTCTACCTGCTCTACATCGAAAGGCGGGTTGTATTTCGAGAGGTTCAGTCATCCTTAGTGCTGGGTTCGGCATTGATTTTGACAGGAGCGGCACTCTACTGGCGGGCTATGGCTCATTCGTCGTCGCAAAGCCCTGGTGAATTTTTGCCCGGATCCACTCTTGCGATGGTCGTGATCTGGATGGGAGGGTTTCTCGCTGCTTATGGATTTCGCGCTTGGAGGGCTGCAGCATTCCCCCTCTTCTTTCTCTTGCTTATGGTCCCTCTGCCTGAGCCGGTGTTGGAGCGCACAATCTCCTTGCTCCAAGCAGGTTCAACGAGCCTATCCTTCTCGCTCTTCAAGTTGGTTGGTACGCCCGTTTTCCGGCAGGGTTTTTTGCTATCAGTTCCCGGGCAAACGATCGAGGTTGCCAAGGAATGCAGTGGCATCCGTTCCAGCATTGCATTATTTATCACCTGTCTTCTGGCGGCGCATTTGTTTTTGCGGACGCCTTGGAAAATACTGTTGTTCGTCGTTTTAGTCTTTCCAGTATCAATCGTCAAGAATGCGATTAGGATTGTGACGCTCACTCTTCTTAGTATTCATGTTGACCCGGGTTTTCTGCGTGGGAACCTGCATCACGACGGGGGTTTCGTCTTTTTCTTATTGGCGTTAGCAATACTCTTTCCCGTCCTCCTACTACTGCAGAAATCCGAAGGTCGGCGCGCTCCTCGCATCACTGTCCCGGCAGGCCCCGCGAGCGATCTAGCCGGCGGCTGATGTTAAGCATGAGATGTCTTCGGCCTGGCGAATTTCTTTTTAAAGAGAGCTTAAATCGCAATCTGTGCGATCGAAGAATCGTCGAACGCTCCAAGGGCAATTTGCCGGAGGAAAGCGGATCTCAGGTAAATCGTGACGGATGGATTCCGCATTCTTGTCTTTTGGCAGCATATATCACATAAGTCTAATAAGCTTGCCGGTTACGTTAAACCTCTCAATTGCACCTTGTGTAAATGGGCAAACGGTGACTGCGCAACCCGCCGAAAGGCCTTCTTGACAGTCGGCCCTCCTCATTGCAACCTAGGAAATATCACTGAGCCCCCAGCCCAGCGTTATTAAGAAAACAGGAGAAAATATCGTCGCTTGTGACAGCTGACTTCCGTTCGGGTGTTGGCAGTTGAAGGTACGAGGCAATCGCGGAGGCGGGGGCGAAATCAAGACTTCCCTCGCGGTGCGGCTGTTATCCAAGAGATTAGGCCATACGCTGGCCTTCGTCGCTGGAAGATTTCACAATGAGAGTCTGCATGGTCGCATATTCGTTCTACGAGGCCGACAACCGGGTCCGCCGCTATGCGGAAACCCTTGCGAGGCGAGGGGATCGGGTCGACGTCGTGTCGCTCAGGCAGAACGGGCAGCCGCCTCGCGGGATCATTAATGGCGTCCACGTATTTCGCATTCAACGCCGAGTGGTCAATGAAAGGTCAAAGTTCAGCTATTTAGGCAGGCTCCTGCTCTTTTTCATACGCTCGATGGCTTTTCTCAGCGTACAACAGATGAAAGAGCGCTACGACCTCGTCCACGTTCATTCAGTTCCGGATTTTGAAGTATTCGCGGCGATTGTGCCGAAACTGACCGGATCTAAGATCATTTTGGACATTCACGATTTGGTGCCCGAATTTTATCTGAGCAAATTCAGCGGCACCGAGCGCTCCTTGACCTTCCGCCTCCTCACTACAGTCGAGCGGGTCTCCGCCCGTTTTTCCGACCACGTGATCGCGGCCAACCACATTTGGGAGAAACGGCTTCAGAATAGATCGGTGAAGGAATCCAAATGCACGACCATCTTGAATTTCCCAGACACGGAAATTTTTCAAGCTCGTGGCAGAACCCGAACGGACAATCGATTCGTTATTCTGTACCCGGGCACGCTTAATTACCATCAGGGTATCGACATAGCAATTCGAGCTCTAGCGCTCATTAAGGACCAGGTTCCTGAGGCGGAATTTCATATTTACGGCTCCGGAGAACAATTAAACCCGTTGAGAGCCCTGGTGAAAGAACTCGAATTAGAAAAGCGAGTTTTTCTGATGGGAACAAAGCCGCTTCATGAAATTTCGTCGGTTATCGAAAACGCTGATCTCGGTGTTGTTCCGAAAAGGAGTAATTCGTTCGGGAATGAGGCCTTCAGCACGAAGATACTGGAGTTTATGTCTCTAGGCGTTCCCGTCGTCGTGCCGGATACGGCCATCGACAGCTACTATTTTAACAATTCTGTCGTGAAATTTTTCCGCGCAAACGACGAACAGAGTTTAGCCGATGCCATACTTTTGATGATCAAAAACCCTGAGCTTCGGCAGAAATTTACCCGCGATGCCTCAGAATTTGTGCGGAAATATAGCTGGGATATGAATAAGGACACTTACTTGAATCTGGTGGATTCTCTCGTTCAATCCTCGAACGGTCGCGTTACCGTCGAGAAGACTTGATACCTCACTGTGGACTCCCTCGGTTTCCCACGCTGACTCGCCTCTTCATTATTCCCGAACTCTTAGGCTCGCCAATCCCATTGGAGTAACCGCCAGTCCTTGCCCTCTCCCACTACGGCCGCAGTGTACCCCGGTGCCGGTTGGAACGAATGCAGGTGCCATCTGGCGCCATCCGGACTGTGCAGCTCCTCCGGTTGGCCAGGGGTGAGCGTCACGCTAAAACTGGCCAGGGGAATTTGCAAACCTTCACCTCGTGCTTTGACGTACGCTTCCTTTCGCGTCCAACAAAGGAAAAACGCTTCGGCCCGCAGCTCGGGAGGCAATCGATGCCACTCATTGAGTTCCTGCGATGAGAAGTGGCGTTCCGCAATGTTCTCGCCTGCAAATTCTGGCCGGATCGGTTCCAAATCGATTCCTAACTCTCTGTTGCGCGCGAAAGCATACACAGCCAGACCGCGGGAATGGGACAGATTGAAATGGATTGGCAGCTTGCCCTCTGCCGTGCGAAGAGCGGGCTTTCCGTGCGGCCCGTACTGAAATTCCAGCCGGACAGGAAAGCAGTCCAAATATTTTCCCAGTAATTCGCGCAAGACCCCTCTGGCAGCCGTGAAGTGGTCTCGATCGCGTGGAAAAAGAAACCGGCTGGCGCGAATTGTTTCGTCCTGCGAGAGAATCGATGCGCATCGGCTGAGAGTTTCCTTCCCCAAATCGAGAGATGCGCGCCAAACGTGAATTTCAGATTCTGCGAGTTCCAGCTTCTTCGGAGGAAATGACCAGACGCAGGGGTTATCCATGTTCAAAGACTTTTATGAAGATTTTCAGCGCACAATGGTCGCAGCAATTGGTTTTAAGGTGCGTGCTTCCGCTTTCTCCACTTGGATCATAATCTTTCGAACTAATTCGCCGACGTTGGGTTCCATGTAGATTGTGTAGTGATTCCCGGGAGATTCGCAAATCTCCAATTCGTTACCCAGAGTGTCCGCCCAGCCCAATCGGATATCTTCCGCAAAGCCGAAAGTTCGCTCAATACTTCTAAAAAGCACAACTGGTCCTCTGTATGGCTTGGGCTGGTAACTTTCGACCGCACCGTAGAGCGCTTCGACAGGGCTCTTGTCACTTCGAGCCCCATCAGCTGCGCTCGATGACCTGAGCCAGTTCCACATAGACTGCCAGATTCCGGAAGCCTTTCTCGATAGCCGGCCTGCAATGTATCTAACTTGCTGTGCTCGCGAAACCTGCCCAAGATATGCGTATTCGAATTGTAGAAGATGCCATTTTAGCTGCGCGGTAGAAATAAGCCGTTTCCATTGGGGATATTCCTTTCGTCGAATGGGATGCGTCACTTCGATCATCATCAGGAGAGCGATCTCTTCGCCCTGTTCCTGAAACTGCTGTGCGATTTCAAGCGCGAGTAGTCCGTGAGCGCACCAGCCCGCCAGCATATACGGTCCCTGCGGTTGGCGAGCGCGAATGGCGCGAACGAAATGTTCGGCGATGCGATGCAATGAGGACGGACCCCTCCCACCCTGGACAAAGGAAGCCTGCATCCCGAGGCTATTCAGCCCGTGTACAGCTCTAAGGCCCTGTGAAAGAGGCAAGAACGTAGCGTCGCCACCCAGGAAAAAAAATGGAAGGCGCGCGGGAGACTCGTGTCCACTACTAATCTCGTCGCGACCTGTCTCTCCTTGTCCGCCCTGGCCAAGAATGAGATTGGCCTGTTGTTCGACGGTCTGAGCCTCCAGTAAAGACGCCAGTGAAAGCTCTTTGCCGAACGATTGCTCGATACGAGACACCAGCCGTATGGCCAGCAATGAATGTCCACCCAACTCAAAAAAATTATCTGTTATTCCGATTTTCTGAATGGCCAACAGATCGGACCAGATGTTGACGAGCCCTTTCTCAATTTCGTTCCGCGCCGCGATGCAGTCGTGAGTTTCCGGATGATTTTCAGCCGAAGGCGCTGGCAGGGCTTTACGATCGACTTTTCCATTCGCGGAGAGAGGCATCGCTTGTAGAACAATCACGGCCGGAATCATGTAATCCGGAAGTTGCTTCTTCAGGAACCCTTGCAGCCCGGCGGTTTCAAATTCCCCGATTTGAGCTGGGACTACGTAAGCGACGAGACGCTTATCTCCTGGAGTATCTTCACGAGCGACGACGACGACCTCTCGGATGCCCGGGTACCGGCTTGTGACAACTTCGATCTCGCCCAGTTCGATACGGAAGCCACGAATCTTAACCTGGTGATCGAGCCTTCCGAGATATTCGACGTCTCCGGAAGGAAGGAAACGTGCGAGATCGCCCGTCTTGTAAAGCCGCGCATTCGGATCATCGCTGAATGGATTACGAATGAATTTCTCCGCGGTCAGTTCTGGACGGTTTAAATAGCCGCGGGCCAGGCCAATTCCGCCGATGTGTAATTCTCCTTCGGTCCCCGCTGGAGTCGGCTGTAACTGTTCATCTAGAATGTAAATCTCGATATTGGAGATCGGACGGCCGATGGGCACAAAAGAGCGTTTGTCATCACGCCGGCAGGTCCAGTGAGTCACGTCAACAGCAGCCTCCGTGGGGCCGTACAGATTGTACAAATCCGCATCCATGCGTGAGAAAAACTGATGTTGCAAGTCTGCCGGCAGCGCTTCTCCGCTGCAAAAAATCTGCCGCACGGTGCTGCGCTTCGGAATTTCGACAGCTTCCAGAAAACTGCGCAACATCGAGGGTACAAAATGCAGCGTGGTGATTTTCTCGCGAGAAATTATCTCGGCCAAATATCGCGGGTCCCGGTGGCCGCCGGGTCGCGCAATAACCAATCGGGCGCCCGTCATCAGGGGCCAGAAAAATTCCCACACAGAGACATCGAAGCTGTAGGGAGTTTTCTGTAACACGCGATCGTTGCTCGTCAACCGGTACGCATCCTGCATCCACAACAGGCGGTTCACAATGCCTTGATGGACGTTCACAACGCCTTTTGGTTTTCCGGTAGATCCCGATGTGTAGATCGCGTAGACCGCATCGCTCGGACGGATCGCGATATTGGGATTCGAGGTGCTCTCGCTTGCGAGAGCCTTCCAGTCTTCGTCGAGACAGAACGTGGGTGTACCGCTGCTGGAGAGATGACCAAGCAGCTTCCGCTGCGTCAATACGCCCGGAGTTTGAGAATCCTCAATCATCATGGCCAGCCGCTCTGTGGGGTATTCAGGGTCCAGGGGTACGTAAGCTCCACCGGCTTTCAAGATGGCGAGCAGCGCGACGACCATCTCGATCGACCGTTCCATGCAAATTCCTACGAATACGTTCGGGCCTATTCCTTGCTTTCCCAGATAGTGTGCCAACTGGTTGGAACGTTCGTTGAGCTCACGATAACTGACATTCTCATTTTCAAAAACTAACGCCACTTGTTCCGGCGTGCGCGACACCTGCTCTTCGATCAAAAAGTGCAGGCTGCGGTTTCGTTCCGGATAGTCCACGGTCGTATTGTTAATTTTGAGGTTCAACTGGGGACTGTCTATCATACTTTTCGGCTGTTACAAGCATTGCACGCGATCACCTCAAACAGGGGGAAATAATTCTCGCGAATGAGGATTAGCAACTATAAAGCTAGCAATCGAGTGTCCATGTCTGGCTCCAAAAAGTCTGTCAATAGACGAAATTCTCGCACCTGTTTTCTTACACTTACAAACATTCGCGCCGCGCGGGCCGTACCTAAGGAGCAGCAGAGTCGATCGCAACCCCGCTTTTTTGCGCACAAATGTATAGCAAATAAGGGAATTGCTCAATATCAGCGCTAGAATGACTATAGCCTAGAGAATGGCAAAGAGTGGATAGCCCAGGACCCCTTTTGAGAAAACTATTTCCACTTTCTCTAAGGGATTCTTCGGCAGGATGTGCCAAAATATGTCCCTAAGTGCCTTATTTACAGTGGATTAACTTCCATTGTAAGTGGCCGAACAGTTGCAGAATAAGAGCTAACCAGCCCCTTGCTCGGAAGCGGGTTTCGGCGCTGGGTAATATACGTTGTGTTTCATGGAATCGGCATAGGATCTTAGCAATGAAGAACGAAGTCTATTTCTTAAGACCAAATGTGATGATGGAGCCCCTCGTCGACGGATGGTACGCCTGGGCACATCTGATTCCCCCAGCCACTACGGCGCGAAATCTTACCGAGCGACATTTGCGGATTATGGATTCCTACATCGACTCACCGGAAACGCATGAATCGGCCGTCAAGAATCCGGCCTTGCTCGGCGGTCCGTTCATGGATTTCGATCGCAATAGAGTGGAAGACGTAAAGAAGCTTCGTGAGCGCACCGTAAGCCAACGAAGTCATTTGATCAACCTCTCTCGCGCAATAGAGCAGCTGGACGCCCTCTTGCGCGAAAAGGCCGCCGGTTACAGTTTGGAATCTCTCTACGCCGAGGTGCCCGCCTGCCTGCAGGGATACGTGGAGCTCGTTTACGATCTTAATAACCATCCATCCTTCCGGTTGATTGAGCCGCTGCTTTACAAGAGTCCGTTCTATGATTCGTCGTTACAAAGCGTGATGCTGTCAGAAATTTCCGGCGATGACCGGCCGTTTGTTCTGAGTACTCCGCGCGTTGACAAAGGTGATTCCCTCAATTTGCAGGTGCCTTTTGCAAGTGAACAGCTCGACACGTTGTTTCGCATGAAAAACGAGCCTTCGTCTTTAGACGCCATCTGTGACGCACTGAACCTCGGGGATGGAGATATCCAACGTTTCCGCTCTTTTCTCACTACGGAAGCGCCGAAGCCGTATGCGAAATATGAAGGCGACGGCGCGCGCTGGCGCTATTTCGGGCACGCTTGCATTCTGCTGGAGACCCGTGGAGTAAGCGTCCTGCTCGATCCAATGCTCAGTTATACCTACGACACGCAAATTTCGCGCTACACCTACTCCGATCTGCCCGAAGTGATCGATTACGCATTGATCACGCACAATCACCAGGACCACATTTTATTTGAGACACTCCTGCAACTCCGCCACCGCATCCGAAACATTGTCGTGCCGCGAAACGGCGGGGGCGCGTTGCAGGATCCTTCGCTGAAACTCCTGCTGAAGCAGTGCGGATTTAAGAATGTGATCGAAATTTCGGAAATGGAACAGGTCCCATTTGAGCGCGGTTCGATCACCGCTATTCCATTCCTTGGAGAGCATGGCGATCTGAACGTCATGACCAAATCCGCATACTTGCTGCGAGTGGACGATCACAAACTGCTCTTCGCCGCGGACTCGTGCAACATTTCCCCCAAAATGTACGAGCACATCCACCGTGAAATAGGTGACGTGGACGCGTTTTTTGTCGGAATGGAATGCGACGGCGCTCCGGTCTCCTGGATTTACGGCCCGCTGCTCACACAGCGGCTGGACCGTCCCAAGGATCAGTCGCGGCGCTTGGCCGGATCAAATTTCGAGCGCGCCATGGCCATGGTGGAGCAATTCCATTGCAAAGAGGTTTACGTCTACGCTATGGGCCAAGAGCCTTGGTTGAACTACATTTCCAGCATCAAGTACACTGAGAAATCAAACCCGATTATTCAGTCGAACCGATTGATTGAGACCTGCCGCAAGCGTGGTATCACCGCGGAACGATTGTTTGGAGAGAAGGAGATCCTTCTGCCGTAGTTCTTGCTTGGTTCTTCGATTTGGCAAGGCGCACTGAATGAGACCCGAATCTCAAAAAATCGCGAGCGTAGCAAACGGAGAAACCCGGACTGATAAACTCCCGGAGCCGTTTCAGACCTGGAACGCCGCTCGCTCCGAATACCCAAGGAACAAGACCGTCGCTCAGCTCTTTGAACAGATCGTCTCAGCGCAACCTGACGCTGTCGCGGTGGTATTTGGGAAGCAGCGGCTCACCTACCATGAGCTGAACGTCCGGGCTAACCGCTTGGCACACCGGCTCCGTCGCATGGGAGTGCGGGAAGAAATCATGGTTGGGTGTTGCGTTGATCGCTCCCTCGAACTCATCGTTGCTCTGGTTGCCATACTGAAGGCCGGTGGCGCGTATGTCCCGCTCGATCCTTCGTATCCCAAAGAACGCTTTGATCTGATGCTCGAAGACACGAATCCCAAGGTAGTACTCACGCAGAAGTCCTTCACATCGACGGTTTTTGAGGGAATCGGTACTTCTTTACTGTGTGTTGACGATCTCGATGACGTGTCATCTTCCGGTGATGACTCGAATCCGATATCTATCGGCGGTCCGGAAAGTCTCGCTTACGTTATGTACACTTCCGGATCGACGGGCAGGCCGAAGGGCGTGATGATCGAAAACCGCGCGATTATTCGTCTCGTCCGGAACACGAACTACTGCAGGTTCGGCCCTGAGGAAGTTTTCGTTCTGTTCGCTCCCGTCGCCTTCGATGCTTCTACTTTTGAAATATGGGGTCCCTTACTGAACGGTGGCCGTTTAATTGTGATGCCGCCCCGCGCGAGTTCTCTCGACGAGCTTGGCCGCGTGCTGCGCGAAAATAGTGTGACGACTCTTTTCCTCACCACCGCATTTTTCAATCTGATGGTGGATCAGCGCCTCGAAGACCTTATTCCCGTTCGTCAGCTTTTCACTGGTGGTGAGTTTGTTTCCCCTCGCCATTTTCGATTGGTGCACGAACAACTCCCGAATTGCGCCCTCTATCACGTGTACGGGCCCACTGAAAACACCACATTCAGTACGTTTTATCCGGTACCTAAGGATCATGCGTCATTCGTCTCGATTCCAATCGGCCGTCCAATCTCGAATGCGCGTGTCTACATTCTGGACGAAAAGCTGCGTCCTGTTCCGGCGGGCGAATCAGGAGAGATCTATACGGCTGGTGATGGCGTTGCGCGCGGGTACTTGAACAACGCGAACGAGACGGAAGAAAAATTCCTGCCCGATCCTTTCGCCGCGAATCCCAACGAACGAATGTACCGCACCGGCGATCTCGCTCGTTGGACCGAGGACGGCAACGTTGAGTTCCTTGGACGAATCGACAACCAAGTAAAAATTCTGGGCCACCGCATCGAGCCGGGCGAAATCGAAACCGTTTTGACCATGCACCAAGGCGTGAAGCATGTTTCCGTCGTGGCTCAAACCGACGAAAGCGGCACGAAGCGTCTGATTGCTTACTATGCTTGTTCGTCTGAAGGTGGACCAGCGCCGCGCGAGCTTCGCCAATTTCTCCAGGGAAAGTTACCTCAGTACATGGTGCCTTCGCTTTTCGTTGCGCTAGAGTCCTTGCCTCTTTCAACCAACGGAAAGGTGGACCGCTCCGCTCTGCCGGCCCCGGTATTCGGTGCGGACAGCTCCTCCGCCGAGGCCCCGACGAATGCGATTGATCAGACGGTCTTGGATCTGTGGCGGAGGGTGCTGCGTGTGGAGCGCGTCGGGCTTGACGATAATTTCTTCGACATCGGCGGCGATTCGTTACTGCTGGTTGCGGTTCACTCAAATTTGCAGAAGCTACTGAACATTGAAATTCCCGTCACTGACTTATTCGAATACACCACGGTTCGAACGCTGGGCAAGCACCTACGTGAGGACACCACGGCGGAACCTTCTTTTTCGGGCGTGCGCCAGCAGGCGCAGAAGCAGCGCGAGGCTTTTGCTCGAAAGCGCGAACGTCACGACGGCGGTGCCTCGTGAGTTCGCGCGATAATCAAAGCCCTCTCCTGGAGGGCGTCGCAATCATCGGTATGGCCGGCCGCTTTCCCGGAGCGCAGAGCGTTGCCGAATTCTGGCGAAACCAGCTAAACGGCGTCGAGGCGATTTCTCATTTTCGAGTGGATGAACTGGAAGTTCCAAACGCAGCCGAATTGTCGAAGGATCCGAATTACGTTCGTGCCCGGTCGGTTCTGGAAGATGTCGGTCTCTTCGACGCGGAATTTTTCGGCATCCTTCCGCGCGACGCGGAATTGATGGATCCGCAACAGCGTCTCTTCCTCGAATCCTGCTGGCAAGCTTTCGAAGATGCCGGTTACGACCCTTCGATATACCCCGGTCCCATCGGCGTGTTCGCAGGCAGCAGCCAGAGCACATATTTCCTCACTCGCCTCTGCACCAATCCAGGCTTCATTGCCAAATATTCCGGCGGCTACCAGGTAGGAAGCTATCCGGAGATGATGGGGAACAACCCCGATTTTCTCTGCACGCGTGTCTCCTACAAATTAAATCTCCGCGGACCCAGCTTCACCATGGTGTCGGGCTGCTCCACTTCGCTGATGGCAGTCACGCAAGCTTGCCAGTCGCTGCTCACTTACCAGAGCGATATGGCGCTAGCCGGAGGCAGTTCGATCACGTTCCCCCAAAAGCGCGGCTCGTATTATCAGGATGGCGGCATGGTTTCGCCGGACGGCCACTGCCGCACATTCAGCGCCGACGCGCAAGGAACCGTTTTCGGAAGCGGCGTTGGGGTCGTGCTGCTAAAGCGACTGGAAGACGCAGTACGCGATGGCGATCAAATCTACGCCGTCATTCGAGGTTTTGCTGCGAACAACGACGGTTCGGCGAAAGTTGGATACACGGCGCCCAGTGTGGAAGGACAGGCGCGCGTCATTGCTCTAGCCCACGAAGCCGCCGGGGTGAACCCCGAAACCATCGGTTACATTGAGGCGCATGGAACTGCCACGCCGCTTGGCGATCCCATCGAGCTGGCTGCGCTCACTCAGGCGTTTCATGCACACACGAAAAACCAAGAGTTTTGCGCCATCGGCACCGCGAAGACGAACGTCGGACACCTAGACATCGCCGCCGGCGTAACCGGCTTGATCCACGCGGCCCACATCGTGCGCCATGGAATCTTTCCGCCAACCCTTCACTTCAATGGACCGAATGCACAATTCGATCTGGAACACAGTCCTTTCTACGTCAATCCAAAGCGCAAGGAATGGAAGTCGCAGAGCACACCTCGGCGAGCCGGCGTCAGTGCATTCGGCGTCGGAGGAACCAACGCCCACGTCGTTATCGAACAAGCGCCAGAACGCACTTCGCCTGCTTCCGCGCGTCCTGTGCAGCTTCTTACCCTTTCGGCGCGTTCAGAAGCGTCGCTGGATCGTGCCACTGAGAATCTTGCTGAATATTTTAAGACTCACTCGGACGTGAACTTCGCAGACGCCGCTTGGACCCTCCAGGCGGGCCGCCGCGCCTTTCCTTGCCGACGCACTGTAGTCGCACGCGATGTTACCGAGGCGATCGCTGTTCTGACGCAGAAAGACCGCAAGCGTATGCAAACGCGGCTTCGCCCCAGCGAAAAGCCCGAAGTTTATTTTCTGTTTCCCGGCCAAGGCTCGCAGCACGCGAACATGGCGCGCGAAATTTATGATACCGAGCCGGTTTTCCGCGAAGCCGTGGACCGCTGCGCGAAGATTCTTCTGCCGCACCTCGGCGCTGACCTTCGCACGTTGCTTTATCCGCCCGATGGCGCCACCGAGGAAGCCAAGCGCCGCGTGACCGAAACCATCGTCGCGCAGCCCGCCATTTTCACCATCGAGTACGCGCTGGCCCAGCTCTGGATGAGCTGGGGAATTCGACCGCAAGCCATGCTGGGACACAGCATCGGCGAGTTTGTCGCTGCTTGTCTCGCCGGCATTTTCTCGCTGGAAGATGCGCTGAGCCTGGTAGCTGCGCGTGGGCGAATGATGCAGGAGGTGCCTGCGGGAGGAATGCTCTCCGTGCGCATGCCTGAGTCGGAAGTGCGCGCGCGATTAAATGGCGAGCTTGCTCTTGCCGCAGTGAATTCCCCAAGCCTTTGCGTGGTTGCCGGGCCATTCGACGCGTTGGAGAAGTTCGAGCAAGAATTGGGCCGCGAGGGAATTGCCTGCCGGCGACTCGTGACTTCGCACGCCTTTCATTCGGCCATGATGGATCCGCTTATTGAGCCGTTTACCGCGCGTGTTGCGCAAGTGCGTCTGCATGCGCCGAAGATTCCCTACGTCTCCGGCGTCACCGGCAAGTGGATCACACCGCAGGAAGCGACGGACCCGTCCTACTGGGCTCGCCATTTCCGGCAAGCGGTGCAGTTTTCTGCCGGTGTGACGGAGCTGCGCAAGAATCCGAACGCGGTCCTGCTGGAAGTTGGCCCCGGGAATGTGCTCGGCACGCTTGCACGCCAGCACGCAGGAAGCTCGCCTAAGCAAAGCAGCGAACAAGTGATCGCCTCTTCACTTTCCGACGGCTATTCGGGTGAAGGTGACGCTGCGAATCTGATAAACGCACTCGGCTCGCTCTGGCTGGCTGGAGTAACCCCGGATTGGCAGGCCGTGCATGCCGGAGAACACCGGCAACGCATATCCTTACCGACTTATCCTTTTGAACGAAAACTTTTCTGGTTGGATGCGCCCGCGGCTAATGCCTCTCACCAGCAAGAACACACTGCAGCGCAAATAGATCAACCAAGTTTCGTCGGAATTCCTTCGACGGAGGAAAAAGAATCAGTGAACGCCAACACACAACCCCCGGCGGCTGCCGCAAATGTTGTAAGCCGCACTAACAGAATTCGCACAATTCTTGCCGAACTCTTCGAAGAGCTCTCCGGCGTACAGATCTCGCAAGCCGATGGTTCAACTACGTTCCTCGAGATGGGTTTTGATTCGCTTTTCCTCACGCAGGTTACGCAGGGGCTGCAAAACAAATTTAACTTGAAGATTACGTTCCGGCAGCTACTCGGCGATCAATCCACATTGGACGCATTAACGGCATATGTGGACGAAAAGCTCCCACCCGATGCGTTTGCCGAGCCCGTGCGGGCTGCCGTTCCTTCTGCTCCGGTCGCGACATCTTCTACGGCCACAGGAACAGGATTGACCTCGGGAAGTGCGAATGTTGATTCTGTGTTTCCGGCCGGTTCTCCCGCAGAGCGCTTGGTACGCGAGCAGCTCGAAGCCATGAACCAGTTGTTTGCCAAGCAGCTCGAAGCTTTGCGCGGTTCTTCGCAAGTTCCATCGACTGCAGTTTCGGCTTTGTCCAAACCATCTGCCGGCGCAGCCTCATCGCAGACCTCAGCTTCGTCTTCGAACGCACTGCCTCCCGTGCCGGTAGAAAGCCCGAGGGAAGAATTTAAGCCCTTCGGTCCATACAAGCCGCCACAGAAGGGCGTTTCGGGAGAGCTCACGCAGCGGCAGAAAGAAAGTCTGCAATCGCTTGTCGAGCGATACTCCAAACGAACGGCCAAATCCAAGAGTTTCACCGAAGAACACCGCCAACCGCTTGCTGATCCCAGGGTGGTTGCAGGCTTCCGCTCTCAGTGGAAGGAAATCGTCTATCCAATCGTCACGGATCGCTCGGAAGGACCTCACCTTTGGGATTTGGACGGCAACGAATACGTGGATGTGCTGAACGGCTTCGGCCCGATTTTTCTCGGCCACCGCCCCGCCTTTGTTACCGCCGCGATTGAAGCCCAACTAAAGAAAGGCTTCGAAATCGGACCTCAGACGCCGCTCGCTGGCGAAGTCGCCAAAATGTTTTGCGAGATGACCGGCAACGAGCGCATGACTTTTTGCAACACCGGTTCGGAAGCGGTGATGGCCGCCATGCGCGTCGCGCGCACGGTGACCGGAAGAAAAAAAGTAGCCCTATTCGCGAATGCCTATCACGGCATGTTTGACGAAGTGCTGGTAAAAGGATTCAAGCGCGGCGGCGTGCCGCATTCCTCGCCGGTCGCGCCGGGCATACCCCAAGAAAAAGTCGACAACATTCTTGTCCTCGACTACGGCACTCCCGAAGCTCTCGAATTGATTCGCCAAAACGCCAAAGATCTCGCAGCAGTTCTGGTCGAGCCGGTTCAGAGCCGCCATCCCGAGATGGTTCTCCCGGAATACTTGAAGGAAATTCGCAAGATTACTGAACAGTCTGGCACGGCCTTGATCTTCGATGAAGTCGTCACCGGTTTCCGCACGCATCCAGGCGGATGTCAGGCGCTCTTCGGAATTCGGGCCGACCTAGCCACCTACGGAAAGGTCGTCGCAGGAGGAATGCCCATCGGTATTCTTGCCGGAAAAGCGCAGTTCATGGACGCGCTCGACGGCGGAGCGTGGCATTTCGGCGATGATTCCTTCCCCGAAGTCGGCGTTACATTCTTTGCCGGCACTTTCGTGCGTCATCCGCTGGCACTCGCAGCGGTAAAAGCCGTGCTGCAACATCTCAAAGCGGAAGGGCCCGAGCTGCAAGAACGGGTCAGCAACCGGATGCAGTACATGGTTCAGACTATCAACGAGTTTTTCGAACAAAAAGGTATTCCCACGCGTCTCGCGAATTTTAAGAGCGTTTGCTACTTCAGCTTCCCCGGCGAAGAACGTTTTGCGAGCCTCTTCTACTACTATTTGCGATTGAAGGGAATTCATCTGCTCGAGGGGTTTCCTGTTTTTCTGACTACCACACACACCGACGAAGACGTCGAGAAAGTAATCCGCGCATTCAAGGAAAGCGCCGTCGAAATGCAGGAAGGCGGTTTCTTCTCGCCGCCGACTCCTGCAACGCCACGAACAGACACCCATGAAGTCGCAGCGGGCGGAGTGCTCGCCGCAACTGTAATGCCGGCCGCTGCCGCCTCCGACGCGCCTCTTACTGAATCGCAGCGCGAAGTCTGGCTTTCCGACCAGCTCAGCAAGGAAGCTTCCTGCGCCTACAACGAGTCGTTCACGCTGCGCATGCGCGGTTCTCTTGATGAGCCGGCTCTTCGCGCCTCGCTTCAAGAACTGCTGAACCGGCACGATGCTTTGCGAGCAACCGTCTCAGCGGACGGTTCGTCACTTCATTTCGCGCCGCAGCTTCGGCTGGATATACCAGTCACGGATCTTTCCTCCGCCACTTCGTCCGAGCGCGACGCCCGCTTAGAGGCCGCGATAGCGGAAGAAGCAAACACTCCGTTTGATCTATCTCGGGGTCCGTTGATTCGGATGCATTTGTACCGTTTGGAACCGCAGCTACACGCGCTGATCGTCACTAGTCATCACATAGTCTGCGACGGTTGGTCAACGAACGTCCTGCTGGATGATTTGAGCAAACTTTATTCTGCTCGCCTTAGCGCCACCAACGCTGTGCTCCCCGCTGCGGTTCAATTCAGCGAATACGCCCGAACACAATCAAGCGCCCCAGTGACTGCCGAATTGGCGCAGGTCGAAACGTATTGGCTCAAGCAATTCGCGGAGCTTCCGCCGGTTCTCAATCTTCCCACCGACAGGCCACGTCCGGCCGTGAAGTCATTCGAGGGCTCCACGTACCGCGCGCATATCGACGCCGCTTCATATAAGCAGATCAAGAAGGCCGGAGCGCAACAGGGCTGCACGCTGTTCGTCACGTTGCTCACGGGTTTTGCCACCTTGCTCCACCGTCTGACTGCGCAGGACGATATCGTGATCGGGATCCCCACGGCGGGACAGTCGCTCCTCGATGATGGAAATCTTGTCGGCCACTGTGTCAACTTCCTGCCTGTTCGAGCGCGTATGCCGGAGAAGCAAAAAGCATCGGAGTTACAGCAACAATTGAAACGCACTTTGCTCGACGCTTATGAAAACCAGACCTATACCTACGGCACGCTGGTGCGCAAACTGAAGATGCGCCGCGATCCCAGCCGCCTGCCGCTCGTCGAAGTTCAGTTTAATCTCGAAAAAGTAGGATCGGGTCTGGACTTTCCGGGCTTGAAAGTTGAAGTAGATTCAAACCCAAAAGCCGCCGTGAACTTCGACCTCTTCCTGAATATCGTGGAGTCCGAGCACGGTCTGTCGATGGATTGCGACTACAACTCAGAGCTCTTCGATCGGGAAACGATCGGCCGCTGGATGCGCCACTTCGAAACTCTTTTGCAACGCATCGCCATAGATTCGAGCCAGATCGTAGATCTACTTCCAATCCTGACCGATGGTGAGCGATCCCAGATACTGGTCGGATGGAACGCCACCGCAGCCGAATATCCTCGGTCAAAATGCGTTCACCAACTCATCGAGGAACAGTCGCTGCGTTCACCCGAGGCTGTAGCTGTAGCATGCGAAGGTCAGACTCTTACATATTCGGAACTGGATCGTCGCGCGAATCAGCTCGCGCGGTATTTGATCAAGCTCGGCGTCAAGCCGGGTGCGCTCATTGGAATTTCCGTTGATCGGTCGCTTGAAATGATGGTCGGCTTACTGGGGATTTGGAAAGCAGGCGCCGCTTATCTGCCCCTCGATCCGTCTTACCCGGCAGAACGCCTTTCGTTTATTCTCGGCGAAGCCTCCGTACCGCTGCTGTTGACCCAGGCCAAGCAAATGTCCGGCCTACCCGAGGCGCGCGTAGTCTGCCTGGATCGCGATTGGTCTCTCATCGCGCGCGAACAGAGCTCAAATCCAAATGTCGCTCTCAGTCCCGACGCATTGGCTTACACCATCTACACTTCTGGCTCGACCGGTAAACCCAAGGGTGTCGAGGTCACGCATCAAAATGTAGTTAATCTGCTGAGCTCGATGGCCAAGAAACCTGGCCTTGCCGCGCGCGATCGCTTGCTCGCCGTCACCACGCTTTCCTTCGATATCGCCGGCCTCGAACTTTTCCTGCCGCTCGCCGTCGGCGCACAGGTAGTCCTCGCTAGTAAAGAGACCACAGTCGATGGGAGCTTGCTGCTCAAGCTGGCCTCCAGTTCCGGGGCTACCGTGATGCAGGCCACTCCAGCCACGTGGCGGCTCATGCTCGAGGCGGGATGGAAGGGCACTCCAGCGCTGAAGATTCTTTGTGGTGGCGAAGCTCTTCCGCGAGAACTCGCGAACCAGCTCGTTTCGTGCGGAGAGGTTTGGAACATGTACGGCCCCACCGAAACCACGATTTGGTCTGCGACTTCCCGAGTCGAAGCTGGCGCTGGTCCCGTCACTATTGGTCCGCCAATACAGAACACTCAATTTTATGTCTTAGATAAACAGAACCAACCGCTTCCCCTCGGCGTTCCGGGCGAACTTCACATCGGCGGCGACGGCGTGGCCCGCGGTTATTTCAAGCGTCCCGAGTTGACTGCCGAGCGCTTTGTGCCTGATCCATTCAGCGCAACGACGAATCGGAGGCTCTACAAAACCGGCGATCTCGTGCGTTACCGGACTGATGGCCACCTTGAATTTCTTGGCCGCCTTGACAATCAAGTCAAGGTCCGCGGCTTCCGCATCGAACTCGGAGAAATTGAATGCGCGCTCGCAAAAGTTCCGGGCGTTCGCGAATCAGTCGTCCTTGCGCGCGAAGATCAACCCGGTACGAAGCATCTTGTCGCCTACATTGTAGCGGACCCGGCGCAAATACCAGAGGTAGCAGATCTGCGGGCTTTTGTCGGGCGTTCGCTTCCGGATTACATGATTCCGTCCGCGTTCGTCTTCCTGCCGGAACTGCCGCATACGCCGAATGGAAAAATCGACCGCCAGGCGCTTCCCGCCCCGGATTCGGCAAACCTCGGCTCGCGAGCGATGTTTGTTGCCCCTCGCAATCCTCAGGAAGAGAAATTAGCGGCTATTTGTGCCGAGGTGCTGCATCTGGACCGCGTGAGCGTCCTCGACAGTTTGTTCGACTTGGGCGCTGATTCCATTCATTTATTTCAAATTATTGCGCGAGCTGGGCGCGCCGGCATCGCGATGTCTCCGCAACATGTGCTGCGTTTGCAAACCGTCGCCGCAATTACTGCTGAACTCGACGCTGCCGGCGGATCAGCGCCCAGCGATTCGGAAATCAAGCGTGCTCCCCGCGAACAATACCGCATGCACCCTGCGACCACGCGTTCGATATAGCTATGGAAACAAAAAACAATCCATCTCGGGTTTCCACACCACTGCTTGAATCCGTTGGCACTCTTGGCGAAGAGCAGTACTGTTTCCCGACGACCATTGCCCAGCAGACGTTCTGGTTCTTGGATCAACTCGAACGCGGCAATCCTGCTTGGAACATTGCGGTTCGCTTTCGTATTCGCGGCCGCCTTGATATTCCAACGCTGCAGATGGCCCTCAACGAAATCGTTGGCCGCCACGAAATTCTTCGTACCACATTTTCGCTGATCGACGGACAGCCCCGCCAGATCGTTCATGCCACTGCTGCGATTCCTTTACCGCTGGATGATCTAAGCCGCCTGTCGCAAACGGAACGAGATGCGGAAGAGGAACGCGTGTCGATTCAAGAAGGCGAACGCAGATTTGATCTGAAGAATGGCCCGCTCATTCGCGCTCGCCTTTTGAAGCTTGGTGAGCAAGAGCACATGTTGCTGGCCACTATGCATCACATTGCTTCCGATGGCTGGTCTATTGGAATTTTCAGCGATGAACTCTGCGCTCACTACGCCGCCTTCGCAGAGAACCGCCGTCCAACGATGCCCGAACTGCCGTTTCAATTCGCAGATTACACCATTTGGCAGAACGATCGCATGCAGAAGCCGGCTCTCGATAAACATCGTGCCTATTGGAAGAATAAACTGGCCGCTTTGCCTCCCCTGGAAATCCCTCTGGACCATCCGCGGCCTGCGCTAAAGACACACAATGGTTACATCCTTTCCACCGTGCTTCCCGTTCCCTTGACGGACGCACTTACGGAATTCTCCAGTAAGCATGGATGTACCTTCTACACCACGGCACTAGCAGCCCTGAAAATGCTGGTTCAGCATTACACGCTCCAGAATGACGTCTACGTTGGAACGCTCCTCGCTGGCCGTGACCGCGTCGATCTTGAACCGCTTATCGGGCTGTTCATCTCCACCGTCGTCCTGCGAACTGATCTTTCCGGCGATCCAAAGTTTTCCGAATTGGTTGACCGCGTCAAAAAGACCGTCGAGGAAGGGTTGGAACACCAGGATCTGCACTTCCAACAACTTGTTGAGCTCCTCAGACCCAAACGCGATCCGAGCCGTCCGGTGCTTTACGGAATTAATTTTATTTATCAAAGAGACTTCGTAAAGCCGGGCGAGTTCGCCGGCTTGACCATGACTCCCATACCCTCAAAATCTCCCGGAGCGATTTACGATATCAACTTCTTCATGGTTCAGCGGGCCGACGGCTGGCGGTTTTCATGTGAATACAATTACGACCTGTATGACGCCGCGTCCGTGAATTGCATGCTTGGCCAGATGCGTAGTCTGTTTGAGCAAATCGTGAAGAGCCCCGATCGCAGGATTTCGGAGTTTACTTTTCCGGATAATCTTGGCGACCCTATTCCGCCGTTTACTCCCTACACCAAGCTGTCCACATCGCGCAGGCCGGCGGCGTCAGACTTGAAAGGCACGCCCGACTCAGGTGCCGCTAAAGCAGTGAGGCAGCCTCTGCGATGAGTGTTGCTCTGAAAATCCTTGCACTCCTTCCCTTCATTGCCTACGCGGGACTATTTCGGATCTTTCGTCTGCGAGGAGAAGGCTGGCGAAGCGCCGCTTTAGGAGCTGCGACTTGCTGGGGCGTATTTATTGCGATGAGTACAGAAATACTGAGCGCTCCTAGGCTGATTACTCGCCCTGTGCTCGCCGTGACCTGGCTCTTGCTGGCTATCGCTTCCTTCGCCTATGCCGCAATGATCCAAACCGCCCGGTCGGCCAAAGCGGTCAACGCTTCTGCGCCGGACACGACTCCTCTAGACAAGTTGGACTGGTTTCTCCTGTCTCTCGTCGGGCTTCTGGTTGCTTTAGTCGGAATCACAGCCATTGTCAGCGCTCCGAACACCTGGGACGCCATGGCGTACCACATGTCTCGCATCGTGCAGTGGATGACCAATCGCGATGTGAACCTCTACCCCGCTTTCTATTCCGTACAACTTTTTCTCTCGCCTTGGGCCGAGTACGCCATGATGCACCTTGACGTGCTCTACGGCGGCGATCGTCTCGTCAATCTGATCGAATGGTTCAGCATGGTCGGCAGCATCGTCGGAGTCTCTCTCATCGCCGAGCAGCTCGGCGCCAGTCGTCGGGGGCAGATCTTTGCGGCGATAGCGTGTGCCACTATTCCGGCAGGGCTTCTAGAAGCTTCAGGTGCGATGAACACCTACGTGGGCGCGTTTTGGATCGTGGTAGCGGTTTACTACCTACTGCGCTGGAACGAACGTCAAACTTGGCCTGTTACAGTCGCAATGGGTGCGGCCCTGGGTCTCGCTATCATGACCAAGGGAACTGCCTACGTTTTTCTGCCTTGCGTGCTGTTGGCTTGCTGGTGGATGGGTTCAGCGCCTTCGCGCAAGCTTTTGCTGGTGCGAGTTCCAGCGTTGGTTCTTGCGATCCTCGTGCTAAATGGCCCTCTGTTCATCCGAAATTATAAGTTGAGCGGCTCACCGCTCGGATTTGCCGCTCCTCTTGGCGACGATACGCTGCGCCAGTATTCCAATAGCCGCTATTCCGCATCAATTACATTTGCAAACGTCGTGAAAAACCTCTCGCTACATGTCGTCACGCCCATTGGCGCCGTGAACCGTGAAGCCAGCCGGCTGGTTTTTGCATCTCTTCGAACTTTGCAGATCGATCCGAACGACCCAGCCGACACATACCGAGGCGGCTTCCATTTGAATGGTGCATCCAGCCATGAAGAACGCGCTGGCAATCCTCTTCAGTTGGCGCTCATCTTCGTTTCACTTCTGTTGCTTCTCAGCCCGCGTATCGGTGATCGCGCTCTACGCTTGGTCGCGCTCGGTATAGTGGCATCTTTCGTACTTTTTTGCGCCCTGGTGCGCTGGCAAGCGTGGAACGCGCGCTACCATATGCCTCTTTTTCTGCTGGGCGTTGCACTTGTCGGCGTCGTCCTCGAGCGAAGCTGGCCTCGCGTTGTCC
>JBEKSN010000024.1:0-26668 GCA_049517055.1 Candidatus Acidiferrales bacterium
GTCCGCAATTACACGGGCCGGCGAGCCCACCACCACCGCGCGGGCAGGTACGTCGGCGTTAACAACGCTTCCCGCGCCGACCAGGGAATTCTCTCCGATAATTACGTGCGGAAGAATCGTAGCTCCGATTCCAATTCGCGCCCCCGATTTTATTGTCGGCCCCTGCATGCATTTAGTGCACAGTGGATGGGGGTCGTTTGCGAGCATCACCCCGGGCGCAAGAAAAACATCATCTTCAATCAGGGTATACTGCGAAACGTAAACGTTGCAGTGAATGCGCACGCGATTTCCGAGGACGCAGTCGTAATCGATGGTAGTGTGATTCCAAATGGAGCAATCATCTCCGATCGTGTTTCCCTCTCGGATAATTACGCCATGCCCCGTCTCCAGTCCGTTTCCGATTTTCACCGAAGCGTAAATTACAGTTCCGGAGCGCACTTGAGCGCGGTCGCCGATGCGCACAGGTGTCCGCTCAACTGTGCGTCCCGGGGGATATCCCAAGATTACTCCGGGATCGATCGTGCAATCACGCCCTAACTCGATCGGGACGCAACTTTGCACTTTGCCACCTCCACAGCTTTTCCGTGCTCGCGCATGGAAGCATCAATTGCTTTCAATGTCCGAACGACGTGCGTTCCAGTCAGGGTATCCGACACCGGCTTCCGGCTCTCGGAAATGGCCTGGATGAAATCGGTGGCTTGATTCTTCAGCGGCTCGCTGAATTCAATTTTGGGACTAATGATGTCTCCATCGCGCACCAACAACTTGAATTCTCCAAATGTCCCGGCATCCGTTTCGCTCAACGAAACGCCCTTCTCGAATATGCGGACTCGCTCTAAGTCATCCAAATCGTCAAACACTACACGCTGGCGGCTGCCCACGACGACCACTTCGCGCACCTTATTCGGGTCCGCCCAACTCACGTGAATATTTCCGATCACATCATTCGAGTAACCCAGTGTGACAAATCCGACATCTTCCCGAGAATTGCCTAAAGCGCGAGACCCAATCGCGCTTGCCCACAGAGGCTGCTCGTCCAGCAAATAATTGAAAATTGAAATATCGTGGGGAGCCAGATCCCAAATCGCGTTTACGTCATGACGGATCGGCCCGAGATTAGTTCGGGTGGAATGCAAATAATAGACTTGACCGAAGGCGGATGATTTCACGCATTGTCGCAGCTTCTGAATCCCCGGGTTGTAGAGGAAGGTATGCGCCACCATCAGCACTCGGCCCTTCGCATCGGCGAGCGCGCCTAATTCCTCGCAATGTTCCACCTCTAGAGCCAGCGGTTTTTCCACGATCGCATGTCGGCCGGACTCCAGAGCCAACCGGGCTAGTTTGTAGTGCGTCGAGGCGGGTGTGGAAATCACTACCGCATCCACATCCGTTCGTTCCAAGACCTCCCGGGCGTCTCCGCAGACCGGGATCTGCGGAAATCGAGAAGCCGCTCGTTCCAATCGTTCGGGTTGCGAATCGCAGATCACCGTAACACTGGATCCAGGCAATTCACTCAACGCACGAACGTAGTTGGGGCCCCAGTACCCATATCCGATAAGGCCGATGCGGATTTTCGATGACAATCTAAGCAACTCCTTGCCTTGGCCGCACAATGAGAACGTCGTATAAAACTGTCTGGAATATAACGGTGGCGCCGCGCGCGTTACCGGACACTAGCTGGCAGTTGATCCTGCCACCATTCGGCCCACCGGGTCGGATCCATCGGTCGAAACAGAATCTCGCTTTCCGGCGCTCTTCTTGTCCTGGAAGTAATGAATGACGCCATCCACGATGTCGTTCAAGGGTATCGCTGGCAGAAAGCCCGTAAGTCGCTCGAGCTTTCCCAGTGCTGGTACGCGCCGTGGCATATCCTCAAACCCGGGCTCGTAGGCCTGATCGTAGGGCACGTAAGTAATCGGGGAGCTGCTGTTCGTGCGCTGCTTAACCAGATGCGCGAGCCCTTCGATCGTAATTTCATGAGTGTTGCCTATATTGACGACCTCACCGATTGCCTTCTCTGTGGCAACAAGCCGCATGATGGCCTGCACGGAGTCGCGAACGTCGCAGAAACAACGTGATTGCTGGCCCGTTCCGAAAACCGTGATCGGCTCACCATCGAGAGCCTGGCGCACAAAGTTAGGCAGCACCATTCCGTAACGGCCCGTCTGCCTCGGCCCCACCGTATTGAATAACCGCGCAATCACCACCGGCTGTTTTTTCTCTTTCCAGTACGAAAGAGCCAGAAATTCGTCGAGCGCTTTCGACGCCGCATAGCTCCAGCGGCCCTTGCTGGTGGGTCCGAGTACTAAGTCTGCGTCTTCGTGAAACGGCACTTTGTCGCTTTTGCCATAGACTTCGGACGTGGAAGCGGCAAAAACCAGTTTTTTCTTTTTGGATGCCGCGTCTAATACGAATTGCGTGCCGTGAACGTTCGTTTCGATCGTGCGTACGGGACTCTCCACAATTAACCGCACGCCTACGGCGGCAGCCAGGTGATAAACGACGTCGCATTCATCCACCATCTCCGCCAGCAGATGTTTATTCATGATCGAATCAAAAACATGGTGGAAACGATCATATTTTTTCAGGTGCCGGATGTTCTCTACGCCGCCGGTCGAGAGGTCATCAAGGATAAATACATCGTCACCGCGTCCGATTAATGCCTCTGCCAGATGAGAACCGATAAAACCAGCTCCGCCGGTAATCAGGTTTCGCAAGATATCACCTTTTAGGCCGAAGGCCCGTTCGGCTCCTCGGGTCCTGATGGAAATTTGGAAGTTTTGTCCGCATCTTCGCCATACCCGTAACCATAGGCGTACGGATAATACCGGTAAGAGTAGTAATAATCCGGAGCACTGGAATCGACGGCGTTCAAAACCACGCCGAGCAAGCGGCATTTCACCGCCGCCAACAGATCTCGGGTGCGCGTGAAAGCTTCTTTCGGCGTCTCGCCGCTGCGCACCACCAGCAGGACTCCGTCGGTGAGCGCGGAGAGTATCACGGCATCCGTGGCAGCCATGACTGGCGGAGAGTCAATAACGATGAACTTGAATCGTCGGCGCAATTCCGCAATTGCTTCGCGCATGCGATGTGAAGAAAGCAAGTCCGCAGGACTCGGTGGCACCGGCCCGGTCGTTAGAGCCGAGAGGTTGGTTATCGTCGGATGCTGAATCGTGGCTTCGTCAAGGCTTGAAACTCCCGCCAAATAGGAACTTAGTCCCACGTCTTTTCCAATTGTCAAATTCAGCGCACGCCGAACGCCCGGTTTACGCAGATCGGAATCCATCAGCAAAGTACGGTCTCCCAGTTGCGCCAGAGTAACGGCGAGGTTTACCGCCGCTGTCGTCTTTCCTTCTCGAGGCAGGGCGCTGGTCACCAGGATTACTTGCGGCGGATGATCCGCCTGCGACAACAGCAGGGAAGTCCGCAAAGCTCTGAAAGCCTCAGAGATTTGAGATTTCGGTTGGACGTAAGATAGCAACTCCACGCGCCCGCCGGAAGTAGCTTGTGAACTCCCATCTCGAACTCGACGCGAAAGCCGGCCCTGGTGCGCATTCAATCCCGGCATGGCAGGCACGACTGCAAGCGAGGGCAAGCCCGTGAGCGCTTCGATATCGTCTGGCGATTTCACCGTGTTATCGAGGTACTCGCGGAAAAGCGCGAGGCCTACTCCGCCTACCAAACCAATCAAAAATGCCAGCATGATATTGCGCGCTTTTTGCGGCCGCGAAGGGCTCCCCGGCGCTAGCGCGGGATCCACCACGCGAATATTACTTGAACGAAGTCCGGCAGTAATGGTCGCTTCCTTCAATTTTTGTAGCAAGCCGTCGTAAAGCTGTTTATTCGACTCCGCGTCGTGCTGCAAAATGTGGTATTGAACCAGTTTTTCTGCTTGATCGTTTGCTTCGGCCTTCTGTTTATCGAGCGCTTCCTGAAGGAGTCCCACATGACTACGTGCCGTGTCGAATTCTTGCTGGACGCTCTCTATTAGGGTCTTCCGCGCGCGATTCAGATTGTCGTCCACTTCCTTTTGTTGCGCCGCGATCCGAAGAACTTTGGGGAAATTTGGACCATACTGGTTCAGCGCGTCCGCATACTGTTCGTCAACATCTGCCTTTTGCTTGAGTAACGCCGTGAGGACTTCACTACCGTGCGCTGCGGGCAGCGCGTCCACATTCCCGGAGATCGCCATACGGTACAGTGCTTCCTTTTGGGCGACATCGGTTTGCGCTTCAGTGACAGCTTTACTTAGGTCTCCCAGTTTGGAAGTAGCAATGTCCTGTTTCTCGTCGATTTGCCATATCTGGTTCGCGCGCTCGTAAGCGATACGCGCATTTTCCGATTTTTCAACTTTAATCCGAAGCTCTTCAAGCTCCGAAGACAGCCAGTTGGATGCCTGAATCGTCGCGTCGTACTTGCTGCGAAAATTCTGTTCCACGAAGTTCTGCAAATGCGTGTTAACAATTTGCGCCGCCAGTTGCGGATCTTCCGCCTCGAAGGTCACTTCAATCAGCCGGCTGTTAGGGACGCGCTTCACACTGAGTCGCCCGAGAAATGCGCCCAGGATTGCCGGACGCTGGGGTGCGGGTCCGCTGTGCGACCAGGCCGTCGGGTTCGGGCCTCCGCCGAACTCAGGGTAGCGAGTCAGATCAAGAGACTTAATCGTTTGCAGCGCAAGCGTTTCGCTCTGGAGTATTTTCGCCTGCGTCTCCAGGTAATTTTCCATATCCATAAATTCATCGTAAGAATTCGAATCTGGGAACGGCATCATATTCTGCGATTCTTTATCCACTTCCACACGAGCGGCGGCCAGGTAAACGGGCTTCATTTTGAATGAAGCGATCGTCACGACAGTTACAACGGTCAGCAGAAAGGTCAGGACCAGCCACTGATGCTTCCGCAGAATAATGATGTAGTCGAGCAGGTGTGGTTCCCGGGGAACCTGATCCCAGGGGAGCACCGAAGGCGCGGGAATCACCGTTAGCGCTTCCGCAGCTTTTCGCTCGCGAGGACTTGGAACGATTCTAGATGGCTCTTCCATTTATTCCCTTATTCCATGTTCCGAGTCGCCAAAACGCCCTAAACCCATACCGATCATCGGTAAACCGCGATAGCTGCACCGGCGGTCAATGCAGCCTCCGACCCTTTCGCCAGAACCTTTAGACCGAAGCTATCCGGGATATACAAAATATCATTCGATTGCATCGCCACATCATCAGCCTTGCGATTTTCGATTTTTTTAATGTGCACCGGTATCATGTCCTTTTGTCCGGTCACGACATTGTTGCGCATGATTACGGCCTCGTCAGCCTTAGCAAACCCTGATAAGCCGTGTCCTAGCGCTACTGCCTTTAGAACAGTAATCTGCTCCCCATGGCTCTGGAGAACGTAGCCTCCCGGCTGCACGATGCCTCCGCCCATCACGTACACAATTCCTGCGCGGGGAACACTCACCGAGTCACCGCCGTAAACTGGTATGTTGTAAACGGGATTACCCGATTCGAGTAAATCCTGCAGACGAATCGTGATTGTCGGAGTATCCGAACCAGCACCTTCGGCGGCTTCATTCGTGTCATTCTTGTTAGCGCTTTTGTCCCCAGCCGGGCGCGGTCGCGTGACAATGACCACACTACCTGCCTCATCAGTGATCCCGCCGGCCTCCGCAAGCAATTCCAGCAACGTCGTCGGCCGGATCACCTGATAGACCATCGGTTTTTGCACCGCGCCCACCAATGAGATCGGCTGACTGTGCTGCTCCTTTACGAAAACGGAAACCTGTGGATGCGATACCAAGCCGTTTTCGACCAGGAGTTGCGCCAGTTTTTGTTCCAATTGGTATGCTGTTAGCGTGGCTGTTGGAATCTTCCCTGGAATTAGCGGATAGGTGATATCGCCCATATCGCTAACCCTCAGGTCGCGAGAAAGTTCTGGAACGTCAAAGACATCGACATGCAAAAGATCGCCGGCTCCTATGGGTGTATCCACCGGCTGCGTGCGGGCGAGCCCGGCCAATTCCTGAATTTTTTCGTTTGCTTGCTGCTGTGTTTCGAGCTTTTGTTGGGCGTACGTCCCCTGCGCGCACAACAATATGAAAATCGGCAACAAATAGGCAGGCTTCGCTTTAAGCCAGCCCGAAACCCTTCGGACTGTGAAAGTCATATGACAGATAACCCCGCAAACACTATCACCCACGCCGTGTGGCTGTGTCAATTATGGAAATGCCTTCCTCGCGCAACGCACTAGCGGTATTGAAACAAAGAAATCGAAGCGAATCCTAGGTCTCGGCCGCCACACTGAGTTTGCGTAGGTGAGCGTGCCGTCGGGCTGGCACAGATTCCGAAGCGAAAGGTGTTGAGGTTGCAAGATAAGCTTGCAGAAGAAAGAGCAGTGCGTTGGCGGGTATGTGCAAATTGAAATCAACGAAACTATGAAGCAACATCCCGCACAAGCCTGCGATAGCGCCGGCGTGAAGCGCGCGCGAGAAATGGCCCTGTTCCGCTCCGTAGCAAGTTTTTGCCTGTCGAAACAAAATCCATAAGAACGCCAAACCGCAAAGGCCTCCAAGCACTCCGGTTTCCGCCAGCATTTCGATGTAATCGTTATGAACATGATCCACGAGCCTGCCATCGTATAGAATTTCGTACCGGGGATACACGGCCACCAGCGCTCCCAAGCCCGCGCCCTTGATCGGATGATCCTTAATGATGTGTGCCGCCCCTTCAGACATCGTGAAGCGGCGGTGGATCGTTACTTCGTCCGAACGCACCATGGAAAATCGTTCAATCGCTTTTCCCGCGCCCAGCCATGCGATCAGAGCCACAGCTGCCAAAGCAACAATTGCAAGCGCCGTCAGACGGGGCCCTTCTGGGCCTCTGCGCGTCTTTGCCAATAACCACAGCACCGCCACTTCGAATCCAAAGCTAACAATGCCTCCGCGGGAACCTGACAGAATCAATGCTCCAATTGGGATGATCGTCAACACACCCGCGAGCGGGTACAGGTCCCGCCGCAGCCCGCGAAAAATCAGCATCGCTAGGCCAACTGGCAGCGTAAGCTCTACGAATCCTGCGAAATGATTGCGGTTCACGTACGGTCCAAAGGGATCGCCGCCTGAGCGTAGCGCCCGTAGCCAATAGATTGTCCCCTCAGAAGTGAAGTGTTGGATGATGCCCAGCAACGAGACGCCAAAGCACATCAAGATCAGGAACCAAACCAATCGGTAAAGATCCGCACGGACTCGGAACGATTGTGCCAGCAGAAAAAACAGCAGCAGGTAAGTGCCAAATCTGAGCAGTTCGAGCCGCGTGAGAAACGGATAGGGCGTGGCACCAAAACAGAGTTGCAGCAAACCGATCGCGATGACCCCCAGGATGGGCCAGTTTAAAGAGCTCCAATAGACTTTTGCTTTCGGATCCTTGAAAAGGACGATGGCCCACAACAGGAACAGGGTTCCAGCCCCCATTTCCAGCAGGGATTGCGACCACACCTCCACTGTGCCAAAAGCCAAAACACTAAATGCGATGAGAACATAGAGACCGGCACGGATGACTTTCATTGCTGGTGTCCGCTCGCATCAGCTCCCGTCGGTACCAGCGAGACGTCCGCGATCCACGCCGTCCCGCTCAATCTATTGTCGAAAAGACGGCTTCTAGACCGATACAGGCGCACCGCAAGAAAGTGTGTCTGCGCTCCTGTCGTTACGTCTGCCTCTGCCGCAGTCCATGGATGGTCTCCCGTAAGATTCTCCGTTTCCAAAAGCGCCATCCCGGCGTGATTCGGATCAGCAATCGCGAAACGCATCCCGCTCTCCGTCGGGATTGCCGCCGTCCGTAAATATGCGCGGAAATGATAAGTACGGTTGGGCTCGACAGGAATGTATTCAAGCGGGTGGTCGAGTTCGAGATTGAACCCCCCTCCGAAATCTAGCCGGACGGAGCGTCCGCCCTGCATGGGCGGCGCGGAATCAAAATCAATCGACGCACCCGGCGGACTATTCCAGCGCCAGCCTAATCCCCCATTTGGAAAGTCGCCTGTGAAGTTGCCATCCCAGATCAATGATCCGTTTCCCGGGTCTTCATGTGGGAGGCCGGCTGCTCGCAGAGCTTCCCGCCAAACCCGGCTTGCATCTGCCGACCGGTCTTCGCGAATCAGTTCATCGAGAAATGAAAACGATTGCGGCAGCGCGGTTGGCTTCGCGAGTGACATCAAGCGTTGCCACACTGCAAGTCCGGCTTCGGCTTCATGAATCGATGCAAAAAAATCAAGCGTGCGAAGATACGCATTTACATCGGCGGGAAGCACCTGATTGAGCAGCGTGTCTACATCGTGATTGGAGCGCCATGTGCGCGAAATCGCCAGGGGCAGGAGCGAGGGGTCCGCGCGAACGGCTAGTCGGATCTGTACGTAGCCTTCCGCCCACTGTTGTTCTCGAAGCAGAAAATTACCGTAGTTCCAATCAACTTGTGCGGACAACGGGTAAACGGCTTGCGCGTGTTCGAATGCATCGCGCGCATGGGGCATGTCTCCGGTCGCTTCGTACACTCCCGCTAGATTCATCCAATAATAAGCAGAGAGCGGATTATCTCGGATCGCCCTTTGGAAATCCTTGACGGCTTCGTTCGCATCGCCGGCAACGAAATCCAGTTGCCGGAAGCGCCCCAAAAGATCCCAAGCCTCGCCATTTCCGGGCTCCATTGCCGCGCCGCTTTCAATTTCGGTCAGGCGGTCTGAATTAATTCGGTAGTCTGCGATCCAAAGGCGGACGCTTTGATAGAGGAAAAATAGAGCGATCGTCAGCGCAGCGATCAGCAGCGCGCGCCGTGTGCTTTTACCTTCGAGTGTGATCTCCACGCCCTCGTAATCTGCACCGAGCGTTGCCTACACTGCAAGCCTAAATTGTTGACGGACTCCTGCAAGAAGGTTTTTGCTCACACCTTGGGAAATTACTTTTCACGGAATCGGTACACCAAGCCGATCGACGCGCGGTAATTGCCTTGGCTGCCGGCGCCGGAGACGAAACGCGACTGCTCGTAATCCGCCTGGATCACGCGGACCGACCAGTGCTCCTTAATTTTCCAATCCAACCCGCCGCCCGCCATCCACACTTGGCCGAAATCGGAAGTACTGAAGGGAGTGTACCCGACTTGGGTGATGTGGTACCGGTAATCTCCTCCCCCGAACAAAACGTGTGCATAGGCCGTTATTTTGTGACGATGACCGAAGGGATACAACTGCGGGCCAACCAGGAAACTGTAGATATCCGTGCTGGTGTTTGTCTTGTTTACACTACTGTTTGAGCTGTATCGATTGTAAGTGCCCGCGATGTCACCGGCCACATTGATGAAGCGCCAGATATGGTAGTCGCCATAGGCTTCCCATCCCCCCATATTGAGCCTTGACCCGCTGAACTGATCGAACGACCTGTACGCTACGCCTCCGCCGATTTCGAACTGCGGTACGTCCTGAGCCATGGCCGGCGTACAAAAAATTAAGCCCAATATGAAAAGCCCAACCAGGTTCTTCATTTCTAATGTCCTCCAGAAATTCCGGCACCGAGTATGCCATTCCCGCGGGCCTTATGATGCAGCCAATGAGAGTTAGGTTATCGCGCCGCTAAGAGTAAACGGAAATCGTCTCGGATTGAAGAGTCAGGGCGAAAAAAAAGGGCCGGACCTGCGTCCGGCCCTTTCAAAGCGAAGGAAAGCCTACCTCTCGCCAAAGCGAATCAGCAAACCGGCTCCGATTTTATAATTGTCTTGAAAAGGAATTCCTTCACTTCCGGCATCGAAGAAACGCGTTCGCTCATATTCAATTTGCGCCAAGCGAATAGCGAAGTGCTTCGAAACTGTCAGGTCCACACCACCACCGCCTCCCCATGCAAATTTGTTCTCTGAATCGTTGCATCCGCCGCCGCAATTGGAGAATCCAAAGTGCGCTCCCCCAAAAAGCACGTTTACATAAGGTGTTATCACATGATGGCCCAAAGGATAAATCTGTGGCCCGACCATGTATGAGTAGACAGTGTTATCTCCGCCGCCAAAAGTCTCGTAGGTTCCATCGAAGTCGGCTGTGACGCCCAGCCAGTGGTTGATGTTAGCGTCCGCCGATATTTGCCACCCGTTCATATTAAGCCGGGGGCCTCCCCCGGGCACATCAAAGGAGCGATACTGATAACCCGCGCCTGCCTCGAAGGTTGGGGTTCCTTGCGCCAAAGTTGGCACACTGAAAATCGCGACTAAAGCGAGCATCCCAAATAGCTTGTTCATTGCAACAGCCTCCTCAGAATTGGTACGCAAAGAGAGATTTGCTTGCGGCCTATCTTTATGGTTAGCGCGTCCCAGATTGGCATATTGTGAAAAGCATAAAAATGGGGAACAGATGAGTGTGTGCCGAAGAATGCACCGCATTTTTTAAGTCTATGTAGAAGAATAAGTTACGCGGCTGTTCTTTGTGCGCTAGTTGGCCGGATAGACATTAAAAATTCCAGCTATGCCTGAAGGACAGCGTTACGGTTAAGTCCTGATCTCGTCGTACGATCGGAGAATTGCGTCATACAGTTCACCGATCCGGCTCGGATCTTCACGGGGCCGCAAGCGCCGGATTGGAACCCTCCCAAGCATACGGCCGAAAAACTCGAATTCGCGTGCTCGCATTTCCTTTTCCAAAAGGTTAGTTGCGTACGAATTCGCTACCAATGCCAGCAGTCCCTCTCGCGGCGTCAGCTGTTCAAGGAATGGCGCATCCGGGACCGACCCTCTCTCTCCCAACACGAAGATTGCTCCCAAGGGCAAAGTCTGCGCTTCGAAGCGGAGATCGTTACCGGCTAGCGACAGCAGCCGTTTGTCCCAATGAGGAGAAAAACTTGGCAATTTCTTGTCTGGTCCATACACCATGGCGACCGAATCAGGCCACAAGCTAAGATACGGATACGCCGGATAAACGTAAAAAGAGCCGTCCCGTTCCACGAGTGCTACCACATCGTCTGAAATTATCGCCAAGCCTTTCCGCGCCAGCAGTGCGGCAGTTGTCGATTTCCCGGCCCCTTCGGAGCCCACAAAAGCAATGGCGCGGTCAGCCAGGGCAACGGCGCTTGCATGAAGGCAAGTGACTCCTCGTAAACGCAGCAGAAGGCCCATTACCGGACCCAGCAGATATGTAGCCGCATCCTCTGTCGTTAGATTATTCGGCCACTGCGCCCACAGTTCCGTTCCCGTACGATTCATCCAAAACTGTGTGCCGTCGCAGTACGCAAGGCGCAGGAAATCACCCCCGGCGATTTTCCAGATTCGCAGAGCGGGTTCTCCCGCTTCATCAGCGTAAACGCTCGTGTAGGTTAAAGTTTCCTGCTCACTCGGAATTTCGTCCGCGGTGTAAGGCGAAGTCTCCATGTGAATAATGACGGCCGGACTCGAAACAGACGTCTCCATTGCGACCAATTCTGGAATCGGAAGATTTGAGCGAAGCAGTAAACCGAAGACCGAATAAGTGAAATTCACTTCGTCCAGGCTAAGAATCAAACATTTACAAGCCGACTAACGCACCAGACTTGCAGTCCCACTTAATTTGACATTTCCCCAGCATTTAACTCGGACTGACATCGAAGACATTCAAAATGACGTTTTAATGCAGTGATGTTTTAATATGCGGAAACTTGCCACCGTCCTTAGTTGCACGCAAACCCCTCGTGTGAGTCAACTGTTGAACGGTTCCATAAATAGTTAAGACAGGAGTGCAATAAGGCTTCTTAACCTCCTGTATGCCCCGTTTAGGCATTGCCAACCTCCGCACGCCAGTTATACCGGACTCTGCGCGATGACTGCAACCAAAAGTTGAGACAAAGCGGGCGAACATCCAGCGCAATCTGCTCAGGATTGCGTTCCCATTGCAGCGGCTTAAGCTCCGAGTGCTTCACATAACCATTCATGTCCGCACTCCATTGTACCTGATCCGGTAAACCCATTGCCTTCGCCTGCTGCAAGCATTGGACTAACGGATCAAAAGAAGGAGCTGTTTTCGGTCGAAGCCTGCAGCTCTCGGGTAAGCGTCCCGCCATCGCATTGCGCAACAGGCTCTTTTCGAAGCAGAAAGGAAAAGGCGGAAGCGCGAGCAGATAGTTCACTACCCGTAAATCAAGAAAGGGGTAACGCGTCTCTACAAGGCAACGTGTCACTCCAGGGCTTTCTTGTTCAAACATATTCGCCCAATGGGGAATCGAAAGGGAAACTTGGGCTATTGGACGGATGGGGTGTGGTCGATATGCCGGCAACTCGCTCCACTCTCTCCATCGCGCTTTCAGTTCGAGGCGCCGGGCGAAATCAGGATCTAGCCAGCGTGGAAATATTGCCGCGCTGGGGTCGCGCCCGAAAACTCCCTTTACACGTCTGCGAATTCCCGGCCAGACAGAAGGTCGCAACCTAAGGTAGCTCGGGATTTCTCGCAGCAATCCGATGAAATCTCGCGTTCGCAGCATGTGCTTTGCATACGGCAGCATCTGAAAATGCATCAAGTTGTCGCTGCCTTCCCCACATAGTGCCACCCGGCAATCACGCGCAATTAAGTTGTATTGATCGAATAGACCCGCAAACAGTGGATCATCCACTGGCTCCGGGCTCCTCGATTCTGGATCATTCCAGCGCTCGAAGAGCTTGCATGCATCCACTTCCAAAAACTGGATCGGAATATTGAGAAAATGCGCTACCTGCTGGGCGAGAGTTCCGTCGCGATCGGAAATCAGCGGTTCGTAAATGTTCGTGTAGGCGCGCAAGTCCGCAGCGCCGGATGGGTTCCGGGAAATCTCGCGCGCGGTGGCGGCAATTGCTGCCGAATCCAAACCTCCGCTCAGCAGAATTCCTGCGCGGTCGGTTCGCAAGCGGTCGGCAACGGCGGCTTGAATGAGAAATTGAAAGTGTTCCACATACTCATCGGCATGGCGATAACGGATGGTGCCCTGAGTAGGAGCAGACCAGTACCGCGAAATCCTGATACCCTCGGCGGACGCGGAAAGGCAATGCGCCGGGGGCAACCTGCGAATGTCGCGAAAAGTTGTTGTCGTTAGGTCGCAATTGAGCCCAAACAACAAAAAATCTCCAATGGCCGAATCGTTTAGCTCGTCGGATATCTCCGGGTGCAGGCGAACGCAATTCAGAGTATTGCTGAAAAGGAAAAGGTCGCCGACCTCAGCATAGTAGAAGGGTTTCAATCCGAAGTGATCGCGCGCGCAAAAAAGCGTTTTCCGGCGCCCATCCCAGATCGCAAACGCAAAATCCCCGCGCAGGTGCCGGACGCATTCCTCGCCCCAAAGAGCATAAGCTTGCAGAATCAATGCGGAATCGGTTGTTACTCGGCGATAATTGGGTTCTGCTTTCTCGAATTCGTGCTTCAGCTCCTCGCGGCAGTCGATTCGAGCATCGGCTGTGATCCAAAGTTGCTCGCCAAGGCTGGCCGGCTGCAGCTCGCGCTCCGATTCTCTGGAGGTCCGCAGCATCGTGTGACCAAGCCCGGTGCAGCCGTTCGAGTACGTATCTAGCGCATCCGGACCCACGTAGGAGAGAAAATGTGTGAGGTCCCGTAGGATTGCGCGATCCACTGGCGCACCCTTTCGGTCAAACATGCCCACGATTCCGCTCAATGTGCTTGCGTCCCCATCGACGTCGCCTGCCCCTCGAACGGCGCGAAGTGGAGATGTTCTCCTCCCAGACCGTTCAGGATCGCTTCGTGAAACTCCACCCACGCATGCGCTTCGAAGCGATTCACATCCTTCCGCGCACCGATGCGCAGTTCCGCGGTGATACCGCGTATTCGAAGGAGCCACCAGAGAACGAGCGATTGTTCTAGGCAGTTTGTGCCAAAAAAAAGATTTCTTGCCGCCGCCTCTTCCATGCGGGTAATTTGGCGCGCTGTTTCTTCAAGCGAAATATTCGACGCCGCTGCATCCGGCACGACCCTGGGTGCAAGCCATCCCAGGAAGGTTTTCCAGCGTCGAAATCCGGCGAAACGCAATCCCACCCAGGTGGCCATCAAGCCCGCAGCCGCTTCGAGCGCAATTCCTCGCTCGAATCCGCTCAGTCGCCAAAAACCTCGCCAGGTACTCATCGTCGATTTCAACCCGCCGTTCCGCAGAAAGTCGCGTCAACAATATCCGGATGCCGTACAAAAGATAGAAGTGACGAAGTACGATGGCACGAAGGTCAAGGAGTCGCCACGCCTCTTACTTCAATCAGCCCCTCGTTGCGCATTTTCTCCAGCAGATCTAAAAGATCTCGCTCGCAAAGTTCAGCGTCAACCTCATATTCATTTAACAAAGTATTCCGAAGCTCTTCCACGCTTCGCGGTTGCTTCAGTAGGTTCCAGACTCGCGTTCCCACCGGATTCATGCCGTAATAGACGCTGTTTCTTAAATTCAATATCGCAGATTCTTCCCCCAGTGGACACGAGACCTGCTCGCTGGCTACCACAACGATGGAATGCACTGAGAGAGATGCGTCCATTCGGGCGCCGAAATCCTTTAGGGGCTGGATAGTTAATTTCGCCGGGCAGTCCCAGCAGTGCATGAGCGTTCAGAACGCAATAATAGATAGGTTCGTACACGCCCAGCGCTATTCTACCCGGACTTTCTGCTAAACGGCAACGACGGAACTGGATTCCGCGCGGTAAATTCGGTTATAACCACCAGGATGCCGGCGCACGCTATCTCCGTCACGACGCTTGAAAAATATTTCCCCCCTGCTTTGACCGGCTGGCGTGCACTCATGCAGCCGCTTGCCCGTGCGACGGAAAAAGCTCTTGCAGATGTTTCTTTCACGGTGGAGCAGGGAGAAGCCGTGGCCCTGATAGGCGCTAACGGCGCGGGGAAATCCACTTTGCTGCGCATCCTGGCCACCTTGATCGTTCCCACTCACGGAAATGCCACGCTCGGAGGTTTTGATGTCGAACGGGAAGCCGCAGAAGCGCGCCGCCAGTTGGGCTACCACACCGGCGGAGATGAAGGATTTTACAGTCGCTTGAGTGCCCGCGAGAATTTGGCTTTTTTTGCCGCGATGAATAACTTGAGCGCGGCCGAGGCCCGAAAACGAATTGTGAGCACAGCGGAATGCATGGGAATCCAGGATGACCTAGATCGTCAGGTCCGGACATTTTCCACTGGAATGATGCATCGTCTCGGATTAGCACGTTCCCTGCTCCACGGCCCTGCCGTTCTATTGCTCGACGAACCCACTCGCAGTCTCGATCCGCTGGCCGCCGCCGATTTTCGTCATCTATTGAAAGACGATCTCGTTCGGGGGCGTGGCGTCACACTGCTCTTCGCCTCGCATACTTTGAGCGAAGTCGAGGAGATAGCTGACCGCGTTGTTTTGTTGGATGCCGGACGCGTAATCGCCTGCGACTCGCCGCAAGGACTCCGCGCCTCGGCACATGTGTCCACATTGGAGGCGGCGGTGTCAACGCTCGCACGCCACTCTGTGCCGGCGGATGCTCTATCGTGAACTTCGCGCGCACCCTTCGGAAAATAACAGCGTTCTTCTGGCGTGATTTCGCCATCGCGCGCGGCTACCGCGGAGCGCTGGTGCTCGAAACCTTGGAAGCTCTCTTTGGCGTGGCAACGTTTTATTACCTGTCGCGTTTCGTCCAGAGCCCGGAACTATCCAGCGAGCTCCCCGCGGGAACGAATTACTTTGCCTTCGCCTTGGTTGGATTTGCTTTTTTCGATTATCTGAGCGTCTCACTCAGCGCCTTTGACGCGAGCCTGGAAGAAGCTCGTCAGAATCGCACTTTAGAGGCTTTGCTCGTGACGCAAACGCCGCTTCCGGTGACTCTTGCGGGTTCGGCAGTTTATCCCTTTGTTGCGCTGGCCATTCGAACTTGCGTATACCTCGCATGGGCCGCGCTGCTCTTCGGATTCGCGCCGCGTTCAGCTAACTGGCTGGGTGCTGTGGCCATTCTCCTCGCGTCGATTCTGGCTTTCGCCGGGCTGGGAATTCTCTCGGCCAGTTATTCAATTCTCTTCAAACGTGGTAATCCCGCAAAATGGATTGTCCTCGGAGTTTCTGGATTGGTTGGAGGAATGATGTATCCCGTGTCCGTATTGCCGGTCCCTTTGCAGATGCTCGCCCGGCTGATTCCCGTAACCTATTCGCTCCAGGGAATGCGCGCCGCATTGCTAGCGGGCGCGGGCTGGGGAGAGCTTTTCCCTTCCATAGCCGCGCTGCTCGTCTTCGCTGCGGTATTAATCCCGCTGTCATTCGCGCTTTTCGCTTGGGCCCTGCATCGCACGAAAATCACCGGCACGCTCACCCACATCTAGCTTGAGCCGAGTTTAGCCCGCATCCTGAGGAATCGGAGTCTAATCGAAAAGCCGGTACCGCAGGATTGCAAACAGTGTCACAACCCCGTCGCGCCACGTGATCTTCTTTCCTTCTTCATAGGACCGGCCCGAATAGGAGATAGGCACTTCGTAAATCCGCCATTTGCCTTTCGCCACTTTGATGGTCACTTCTGGCTCGAATCCGAAACGGTTTGACTTCAAGCGCATGCCCTCGATTACTTCGCGCCGAAAGACCTTATAGCAAGTTTCCATGTCGGTAAGATTTAGGTTTGTGACGACGTCCGAGAGCAGGGTGAGGAATTTGTTCCCGACGTAGTGCCAGAAAAAATGTACACGCTGCGGTCCCCCCAGGAACCTCGAGCCAAACACGACGTCCGCGCGGCCGTCGAGGATCGGTTCCAAAAGCCTGGGATAATCTTTCGGGTCGTATTCCAGGTCTGCGTCCTGCACCAGATAAATGTCCCCACTCGCCCCCGCAAAACCACGGCGCAATGCCGCGCCTTTACCCTGATTTGTTTCCTGAAACAGGAACCGCAGTCTGTCGAGTTGAAGCGGCGCGCCCGACTCCCCGATTTCCGCTACTTGATCGCCTTTGGATTTCCGCTCCTGCAAGCCGCGCAGAAGCTGCCGGGTTCCATCTGTCGAACCATCGTCCACGACAATGATTTCTTCCGCTAGCATGGAATCCTGAACGCGTAGCAGCAGTTCTTCGATAAAGGCGAGTTCGTTAAACACGGGAATTATTACGGAGAGACGCAGTTTTTCCGCTGCGCCCGGTCTGGCGTGTCCTTGCGCAAAGGGCTCTTGCCGGTAGGGAAGGCGCACAATCGCCATAGCCTGAAACGATAGCACGGCCTCTGACAGTAAGAAATTTATTCACAAACGCCGTGGGGCTTGTGGACGCGGCTGCCGTGCAGTACAGTTTTTGTTCGCACCGCTGGTGCGGCACACAAATGAAAGTACCCTTTCTCGACCTCAAATCTGAATTTGCCGAGCTCCGAGATGAAATTCTTCCCGCGCTCGACCGCATCTGCCGGGAGTCTGCCTTCGTTCAAGGCCCCGAAGTGGAGGCCTTTGAAAAGGAATTTGCCGCTTTCTGCGGTACGAAATACTGCGTTGCGCTCAGCAGCGGAACTGCCGCTCTTCATTTGGGTTTGCTCGCCCTGGGTGTTCAACCGGGCGATGAAGTCATTACAACTCCAAATACGTTTCTCGCTACCGCCGAGGCCATCAGCTATTGTGGCGCTCAGCCTGTTCTAGTCGATATTGATTCCGCCACCGCGAATATCGACGCGAGCCTGATCGAACGCGCCGTGACGCGTCGCACGCGGGCCATTATTCCGGTTCATTTATATGGCCGCCCCGCGGATATGGACTCCATTCGTTCGATCGCCGCTCGTCACGACCTGCGCGTTCTGGAAGATGCGGCGCAGGCCCACGGCGCGCGCTATCGCAGTGCGATGGTCGGCAGCCTTGGCCACGCCGCCGCATTCAGCTTTTATCCCACGAAAAATTTAGGAGCGTACGGAGAGGGTGGTGCGTTAACTACGGATGACGATCGAATTGCGCAATTTGCCCATGCCGCGCGCTCGCATGGACAGACGGCGCGCTACGCTCACGAGTTCGTCGGATACAACTACCGTATGCAGGGTTTTCAGGGCGCTGTCTTGCGTATCAAACTACGCCATCTAAACGCATGGACGGAAAAACGCCGCGCAATCGCCCGCGAATATCGCCGTATCCTGCGGAATGCCCGAATCGATCTGCCGGTGGATGATCCACGCGACGAGTGCGTGTATCACCAATTTGTTATCTACGTGAATAGCCGGTGTTCCGTTATTGCCAAGCTTGCCGAAAAGGAAATCGAGACCGCAGTGCATTACCCCACACCTGTGCACCTTCAGCCGGCTTACGCCTCCCTGGGAGATCCCGCCGGAACTTACCCCCTCGCCGAGCGCGCTTGCGACCGCGTCTTGAGCCTGCCACTGTTCCCCGGCATGAGCGAAGAGCAAGTCAGGTACGTCGCTGATTCCGTTCTCGAAATTGTAGGGAGAAACTAGGAAATTGCGCTGATGCGGGAGAAAACGCGGGATCCGGGAATACCGGGGTCAGCGATCTTATTATGATTCCTTGCGGGGGCCAGATGTCTCCACATCGCGGTTGGGCGAAAGCCCCGGATTGAAACCTGCCGCTCCTGAAACTCCCGCGGCGCTTGCTGATCGTTCACGCAATATTTCGGCCAGACCATCAAACACCTTCGAGCAGGATTCTCGGAGAGCCAGATCCGCCGAGCGCAGCATCGATTCGATCACATTTTGTCCGTGCTCGCTGAGCCGCCGCACCGAGGACACGATCCAGGAATCGCAAGCGGTCTGCAAACGCTCCTCATACTTTCCCATCGCGTCTCCGCTCAGCTGTTCGACACTTTGAGCCCACTCCTCGTGGTGGGCATCGCGCTCCACTCGATAACTTTCCAAGTCCGCAGCGAACTCACCGGAAAAAGCCGAGCGGGCCTGTTCCATGCCGGTCTCGAACTGCGATTCCATCCGCGCTTGAAATCGGCCAACGGAGTCTTCGGCACTCGCTTCAAATCGCTGAATAACCTGTTGCGCGGAACGATCGAGGTCCCCCGTTCTCTCTCTCACCGCATCGCGGCTGGTCTCCGCGAACTGCTCGGCCTGCTGCGCGGAGATCTCCCGCAGGACCTGGCCGAACGAGCTGGCGGCAGCCTCGGCGGCTTTGTCGAGTTCACTGCGCGTGTGGAGGGCGGCTTCACCGGCTACTCTTTCCACCTGCTCGCGAATTTGCGCCAGGTGGCTCGCGGATTCTCCTGCGAGATGGGTCACAAATTTGTTCGCCGCTTCGCTTGTCTTTTCATCGAATACCGTCCCCGCCGACGTGATTGTTTGTTCCACCAGCACTTGCAATCGCGCCCTCGCTTCTTGTTGGAACCATTCGGAGCTGCGCCCGATGGATTCGCCGGCGGAATGAGCCGCTCGCACACCGCTGGCATCCAGCTCTTCATTCCACTTCGCCAATGCCTCCTTGCGTGCGGATTCAAAATCATTGCGCACATCCACGAGCGTCGCGGCCAGCTGTGCGGAAACGTCGCGCTGATTGTTTTCCGATGCTTGGCGCAATCGTTCGCGGTGCAGCCGTAGACCCTCTTCCGCTTGCACCTCCCGCGCGGCCAGTTCTCTCAGCAATTCCGGCACGCGTTCCAAGTGCGGCGCGAGTTTTGACTCCGCTTGCGCTAGTGTCCGATCCAGATATTGTTGTTGCAGGGTGTCAAGCGCCGGCGCCACCCGTTGCGACATCCCCGCGGCAAGATTGTCCGCCCGGCGGTTCAGTTCGCTGGTCTGTGCTTCCAGTATTTTCTCTAACCGGCGGTGAAGCTCGTTCAACGTGTCATGGCTCGCCGCTTCCAACTGTGCCGAATACTCCTTCGTTCCGCTCGCTACGGATTCAATCTCGGACAAGGACGCTCGCGCGCGCGCAACCTCCTGATCGAGCGACCCTTTGATAACAGCCAGAGTTTCGCGCGCCTCGGAAGAAATTTGCGTCAACGGTTGCCGTGCCTCCGCGACCCGCTCGCGGATCTTCGATTCCTCTTCGCGCAGCACATCCTGCGACCGTTGCGTTATTTGCTCGATCAGCCGCTGCACGTTGCTGTCTAGCGAAGACTGCAGCAGCTCATTCCACTGTGCTCGTGCGGCGCTCATTTCATGCGCAAGCGTCTGGCGCCACGCTGCTGTAAGGTCTTCGCCGGAGGCTGAGTCCCTCCTGGAGTTCTCCGCCTCGGCGTGTTTCGCGTCACGGGAGACCTCCATGGCCTCGAATTGCAGGCGAGCCTGTGCCAGGCGGCTCGTCGTCTCTCGAGCAACTTCGGTTTCCCGCCGTATGGTTTCCGCCTGATGGTTAAGCTCGTCCATCAGTTTGCGCGCGTGGCCGAAATTCTTCTCAAACTCTGCTTTGAATTCCCTTAGGAATTCATCCTGGCGCCCAGCGACTTGATTGGAAAGCTCCTCACCTGCGCCAACCTGAGCCTGCTCGAACTGGAGTTTCCATTTCCCGAAAAAGTCTTCGATCGCCGTGATGCGGCTCCGGTCGCTCTCTTCCGCAGCGCGAAGGAATTCCTCCTGCACCTGCTTTGCCGCGTGAGCGATCGCTTCCTTAGCCTGTGCTTCCAGCTCTCTCCGCAGCTCGCGGAAAAGCGGACTGTTCGCGGCGCCGAGTTCGCTGGCCAAAGAAGATTCCGTCGCCGGTGCGGAGTTGCTCGATTCGTTCGTATGGTTCATTGGGTTTCCCAGGAAAATGGTAGCGTTAGTTGGCACAGAATTCGCTTCAGGTCTTTCGGCGCGTAATACGCTGCTGTCCGCGGAAGCATCCTCGTCGAGTTGCAAAGATCGGCCCGCGGTCGTCCATCCTGCGGGTTGCGCGTCGAGCCCCCAGATGTTTGCCGGACCTTCCAGTTCGACGGCAATTTGAAAGAAGTCCCGGATGGAGTGCGGACGCTGAACCCACGCAACGCGTGCGCGCACATTCGGCCGATGCCGCACCAGCGGTAGTTCCAGCGTGATCCACGTGTTTCTAGGCAGGTGATGCTTGGAGGAATAACGGCAGCCATGGAGATTAAAAGCCAGCGTAGCTGTCCGCTCCTCGAATGGTTGCCCCAGAAGATCGATTCCGCGCACGATCAGAGGCACGGACTCGAAGAGACGATCGCTTCGCCGCCGTTCCGTGCCGGTTTGATTCGATGTCACTTCACCCACGAGATCCTCAAACTTGCTTGCCAGAGAATAACACTCTAAGGACTACCGGTCGAGGCCGCAGAATACGTGTTGAAATCGTATCGAGCGAAAAAGCGTCACCCGTCAATGAACAAAATGTCGCCCGTTCGCTCCCAAGACTCACTAACTCTTCTTTTTCTTCTTCGAAATCGTAGTGTCCACCCCCCCCGTCGCCGCCAGCACGCCATCGAGGGCTTCTTTGCACGCCTTCCCTGTGGCACTATCCGGGCCGATGGCGATGCACTTTTGATACGCATCTTGCGTTCCGGGGGCAAGAGTGCAATTCATTTTCTCTCCCTCCTGCTTGCAATCCATCATCGCTGTCAAAGCGCCACCAAGTAGCCACCACGACTGCGCGTCTTGAGGATTCGCTTGTGTCGCTTTCTGAAGCGGCACGACCGCATCCTTTTGCCTGCCCTTATTGCTTAAGATAATTCCCACGTTTTTGTAACAGACTCCCCCCGCCGCAGGATCCAGCGCGAGAGCCTTCTCGCAGTCTGCGTTTGCCTCCGCCAGCTTGCCTTCAGCTTCTTTCGGATCCGTCTGTGCCGCGGCCAAGTTTGCAAGGCTTGTACTGAGCCCGGCGTAAGTGCTGGCCTGAGGCTTCAGATCGATCGCTTTTTGAAACGCCGCAACGGCATCGTCGTAACGACCAAGGCACTCTTGCGCCGCGCCAAGATCTTGCCAGACCGTCGCATGAGTGGTGACGTCCTTGGCTCCGACTCCCTGCTCAGCCTGCTGGAACTCCGTAATCGCGGTTTGACAATCGGTGGTGCGTTTCGCTTGCAGCGGCGCTTTTTGCTCAGCCGGTGCCGCTCCCAACTGCTTCCGCAAGTCGTTTGCGTCCGCCATTGCCGCCAATCCAGCATCAAAGTGCCCTTTCATAGCCTTAAACTTATCTTCTTCTTCTGCTCTCTTCTTTACTTCTTCCGGATGCGCGGCCACCGTCTTAGCCATCTGGTCTTTCACACTCATTTTGTAAACATTTTCCTTCATGGGATCTACAGGAACTTTCTCCGGCCCGTATTTGAAATCGTCTTTGCTGAGCGAGACAGTGTAGGTCCCGGCTCGCAGGCCAAGTTGGATGAATTTTCCATTCTTATCGGTTTTCACCTTGAACGTTAGCCCGTTGTCGACACTCTTGATCTCCACGTTCACGTCGGCGTAGGGCTTGCCGTCCTTGTCAAGAATTTCACCGTCCAGCCTTCCGATATCTTGGGCCAGCGCGACTGTGGCAAACATCAAGGCCAGCGCCAAAGCTCCACACGTGCGAATCAGTTTTCTCATATGCAGATTCTCCTCGCTCTGTAATTGCGCCGCCTATTATTGCGCAACTCGCGCTCGATAGGCGATAGGATCGCTTATTCCTGCCTCCGCAAAAGCCTGAAGCCGCAGCCGGCAACTATCGCACGTTCCGCACGCTTCGTCTTCTAATTGATAGCACGACCATGTCAGATCCAGCGGCGCGCCGAGCTCGGTGCCGCGGCGCACGATTTCCGATTTGCGCATGGCGATCACCGGCGTCACGATTTCAACCCGCGTTTCGGGCCTTGTTCCTTGGCGTATCAGTTCCTCGAAAGCTCGATAATACTCCGGGCGGCAATCCGGATAGCCGGAACTATCTTCGGCTACCGCGCCAACGAAAATCGCATTTGCACCAATCACTTCCGCCCAACTTACCGCGGCAGAGAGGAAATGAGCGTTGCGAAAGGGAACATACGTCACCGGGATTCCGCTCGTGTGCCCCAAAGCTTCTCCTGATTCGGGCACCGCGATCTTCCGATCGGTAAGCGCAGAGCCCCCAATTTGCGCAAACGAATCCAGGCGGATCAACAGCCGTTCTTCGGCACCGTAAAAATCGGCGATCTTCTCGAACGCGCGGCGTTCTCGCCGCTCCGTTCGCTGGCCATAGCTCGCATGCAATAGCGCGGGCTTGTGCGTCTCGTTCGCAATCGCCGCGGTAACGCAGGAATCCATGCCTCCGCTCAGCAATACCACTGCTTTGGGTTTATCGCTCACCCTCGTTACACCCACCGCCTCACACGCCTTTTATTGACGGATCCCAGATAAATTTGTGCAATTGTAATCCCAAGCGGACTCGCATGCCATCCTCCAGAATCCATCCCGCGAGTTCGCGCGCGCTCAATCCGGGCCACTTGCCGCCGGGATCTTCGAACACAGGTGAAAAAAGCACCGCATGAACGCGCTCGGCCAGCTGGTGCATCTTCAAAAAATCCCGTGCGAACTCGTAATCGCGGCGAGTGGAGATAACGAACTTGATTTCGTCGTTCGCGCCCACTGCTTCCAGGTTCGCCATGTCAAATGTGTCTGGCTCTCCCGAATCCGGGCACTTCACATCCACAATTCGAATCACCCCATGCGGTAACGCGCCGATGAATCGCTCGCCGCTGGTTTCGATCATCACGGTGTAGCCGGCCGCTACCAATTTTTCTGTCAGTGTAGGAGTTTCGGGCTGCAGCAGCGGCTCTCCGCCGGTGATTTCCACCAGTTCAACGCGCCGCTCTCCATCTCCAGCTAACGCCTGAACTTTTTCTAGGACTTCCTCGATCGAATGCTTCGTTCCGCCATGGAACGCGTACGCTGTGTCGCACCACGTGCATCGAAGATTGCAGCCCGTCAGCCGCACGAAAATGCAAGGCAAGCCTGCACGGGTGCCCTCGCCCTGAATCGATTTGAATATTTCGGTGATTACCATGGCAAAGCCGGTGGATTCCTACGCCTACTTTATTACTCCGCCGCACCTCGGATTGGGCGGCACTTTGTTGCGCCGCGTCACGTACGTCACGGCTCCGATCGCTACTGCAAGTTCTACGCAGCCGACAACTAATGCTGCCCGCCATCCCCATCCAATCGTGAGCCAGAAAATGGAGACCAGGAAAGCCGGTATCGCGATGAGTAGGAGCGCTCGGTTCATATCTTCAAGGTTTTACTGTCCGGTGTTTGACCCGGCATTTCGGCCCCGGTGCTAGGGGCGATACGTCGCGGCCGTCACGTCCGTTTCCCACACCGTGATACTCGAAACTCCTGCGCCGTTCGGGACCTCGTGAAGCTGTTTCGCAGTCTGATCGTAAATGTACTTCGCGATATTTTCAGCCGACGGATTCACTACGTCAAACGGTGAAAGCTCGTTCAAATATTTATGATCCAGCGAACGAATCACGCCCTGAATCACTTGCTTCAAGTGCACGAAATCGTACAGCAGCCCTACGGAATCAACTTCCTTGCCCGCCAGCGTCACGCGCACCTTGTAATTGTGCCCGTGTAGGTTCTCGCACTTCCCTTTGTAGCCGCGCAAATTGTGCGCCGCGGCGAACGTTTCATCCACACTGACTTCGTACATGCATTGTCCTTCCAGCCGTGTCATCGCTCGCGCATTTTGCGCGCTTCCTACTCCGCATCCATGAACTGCGCCACTTCGGCCAGGTCCTGCGTGGTTTTGTATTCAGGCAGGGACTCGAGAAAAATTCTACCATACTGCATCCGCGAGATTCGGTTATCCAGGATCGCCAGAATTCCCCTGTCCGTCTTCGACCGTATCAGGCGCCCGAAGCCTTGTTTCAACGCCAGCACCGCCTCCGGAACTTGGTATTCAGCGAACGCATTCCGCCCGTCCTCCTGTAACGCCCGCACCCGCGCCGCCACGATCGGATCGCTCGGAACCGCAAACGGCAGCTTGTCCACGATCACGCACGAAAGTTGTGCGCCCGGCACGTCCACTCCTTGCCAGAAACTTGCCGTGGCAAATAGCACCGCGTTCGGCGTCGTCCGAAAACGGTCCAGCAAAACCGACTTCGGCGCCGTGCCCTGCAAGAGCAGCGGAAACCCCACGCATCCCGACACGCGCTGATAAACGTCCCTCATCTGCGCATAACTGGTGAAAAGACAAAAAGCGCGCCCCTGCGAAATCTCCAGCAGCTTCACGATTTCCTGCGCGCAGCGTGCCGAAAACGTTTCATGCCGGACGTCCGGCATTCCCGCGGGAATGTACAGCAACGCCTGCTCGCGAAAGTTGAATTCCTGCGGCAACACCACTTCTTTTGCAGGCAACACTCCCAGCCGCTGCTTCAGATAATCGAACCGGCTTCCTACTGCCAGCGTTGCCGACGTCAGCACCACGCTGTCAAATTGCTCAAAAAGTTTTTCGCGCAAAATTTCGCTCACGTCAATCGGCGTCGCCGTCAGAATCACGCCTTTTCCCCGCCGCTCGTACCAATAGACGTAACTTTTCTCTTCGCTTTCCATCAGGAACTCAAGTTCCCGCCGCAGTTCGGCAGCGCGACGTGCAAGCGTGATCACTTCCTCGGGCTTGGGCGTCATCGCCGATAATTCTGTTTCGATCCGCTTCACCGCGGCAGCCACTCCGTCAAACGCCTCGTGATGCTTCTCCAGAAATATTTTTCTTTCCGCAGCGCCAAACGCGAACCGCCCCTCGCGCTCCGGAAAATTCTCGAAAAAGCTCCGCCCGCGTTCGCGCACGCGCGTCAAATGCTTGCGCACCGGCCCCGCTTCGATCCGCAGCACTCGCAACATGTTCTCGGTGTCTCGCGAAAGTTCCTCAAATTGATAGCTCGAAACCCGCCTGCCAAAGTAATCGCTCGCCACGTCCTCGATTTCATGGGCTTCGTCGAACACCACCGCCGAATATTCCGGCAAGATCGACCCGAAATCGTCTTGCCGTATCGCCAGGTCCGCAAAAAACAAATGATGGTTCACGATGATCAAGTCCGCTTCTTGCGCCCGCTGGTGCATCGCCGTTATAAAACACCGGTTGAAGTCGCTGCATTTCTGCCCCGTACATAGGTCGCTGCGCGCATCGATCCGGTGCCACAATTCCGCGTCGTCAGGAAGGAACGTCAATTCGTTGCGGTCTCCGGTTTCCGTCAGCTTACTCCAATCCCGTATCTGCGAGAACCAGTCAATCTCGTCAATGCCTTTCAGCACCGCCTGCCCCTCCATCTGGTTCACTTTCGTCCGGCAAAGAAAATTGTTGCGCCCCTTCATCAGCGCCGCTTTCAGATTCGGTGCAAAATGTTTCTGCAGAAAGGGCACGTCTTTATTGAAGAGCTGCTCTTGAAGCGACTTCGTCGCCGTGGAAATCACCACGCGCCGCCCGCTACGAATCGCCGGAATCAGATACGCCAGAGTTTTTCCCGTTCCGGTCCCGGCCTCGATGATCGCGTGCTGCCGCTTCTGAAAGGCCTCATCAACCATTTTGGCCATCTCAAGCTGCGACGATCGGTATTCATACCCCGGATGGCTTTTCTCCAGCAATCCGCCCAGGCCGAAAATATCCTCAATCGTCGCTTCCTCAGATTTTTCAGCTGCAGCTTTTTTCGAGATGGATGCTTTAGGCATTCGCAGGACCGCAGGATCGAACCTCTAAAGTAACACACCGAAAAGCTTTCGTCAGAAGCCCTCGCCCGCCGAAGGCGCATTAGGAGTCCGTATTCCGCGCCCATCGATGATAATCTAGTCCCCCTCGCCATCATCCGGTGCGGAACCCAATGACCGAAAAACTGCCATCCATCGTAATCGT
>JBEKSN010000025.1:0-26368 GCA_049517055.1 Candidatus Acidiferrales bacterium
CGCGAAATTGCGAATCGGCATCGAGTAAATTAGCGGAGCGTCCCATGGCTTCGAGCTTGCGCACAATCGCAACTGCATTTGCCGCGCCGAAGATCGCGATGGACCCTTTCAGCGCGTGCGCGGAACTGGCAAGTTTCTGCGCATCTTTTTTAGCGATGGCGCGTTGGATCAATGAAATAGTTTTCGGGGCGTCTTGCAGAAACGTCTTGATAAGGGAGCGCTCGAGCTTTTCACTTCCTCCTGTTGCGCGATGGAGATGCTCGGCGGCCGATTCATCATCTTTTCCGGCCAGCGTCGCACGCACGGACGCCGAGGGCTCCCGCGCAGGTTGCGCATCGCCAATCTGCTTTGCTGCATGGTCTACAGACTCAACCGCTTCATACAGCTTGTCCATGCGAACCGGCTTAGCGATAAATGCATCCATTCCGGCATCCAGGCAGCGACGCTCGTCTTCGTGGGTCGCGTTTCCTGTGAGTCCGACAATGCGAACGTGCTTTTCTGTGGAAGACTCCATTTTGCGAATTGCGCGCGTGGCGTCCAGGCCATTCATGTGCGGCATTTCTTCGTCCATGAGCACAACATCGAAGTGACCGCGCCCAAGTTCCGCGAGCGCTTCCAGACCATCAGCCGCGCTGGAAACAGAGTGGCCGCGCTTTTTCAGAAGTTCGATAACAAGCTCGCGATTTATTTCCGTGTCTTCGGTGACGAGGACGCGCAAATGTTTCGACGGCATGTTGGCGGGCGCACGCTGCGCAGCGAGATCGCTTGGAAAATCTTTGGGCGAGGTCGTTGCGGCGTGCGAGAGACCGGCGTCGGAATTTGCTGTTGATTTATTTCGCGACGTCGCGGCCGCGCGCGGGAGCCGAAACCAGAAGCGCGAGCCGCCCTGCGGACGAGTTTCGGCGCCGATTGTTCCGCCCCAGCGCTCGACCGTAATCTTGCAAAAATAAAGTCCCAAGCCCGCTTTGCCGGAATGGCTTTTTCCTTTTGAAAAAAGCGCGAATAGTTGACTCATGGGCAAGTCCGGCGGAAGCCCGGGGCCTTCATCATCCACGAAAGCGAACACGCCGGAGCCATCATCTTTGACCCCAACGGTCACAGTGGAGCCGGCCGGACTGTAGCGCAGAGTGTTTTCGAGCAGGTTGCCGAAAATGCGATCCAGACGAGATGCATCGCCCACCACGCGCCAATCCGATGAAGCAGTCTGTGGTGCATCGAACCGAAGGTGTATGCCCTTGTCTTTGAACGCGGAGGTAAATTCCTCAATGGCTAGTTGTGCGCAAACTGCCAGATCCGGAGCTGCCGCACCCTTATCAGACGTTGATTGCTGCGCCATTAAGTCTCCCGAGAACGCAGAGAGAATGCCGCGGATCATCAATTCCTGGCGTTGCGATTCGCGCTGGCCTGCTTCCACGAACTTGCGAAGGCTTGCCGGCAGCTTTTCAAGGCTCAGAAGATTGAAGCACCCACTCATGGCGCTAAGAGGCTGCGAAAGGTCGTGGATAATGCAATGCAGCAGAATTTCTTTCTTCTGAATTTCACCCAGAAGCTGTTCGTGAACGAGAAGGGAATCGCGAGCGGTTTGGAACCATTGCTGCTGTTCGGAGAAGTTGGCGGATAAGTTCCGCAAAATCAGGATTTTCTTGCCATCAAGAGACAAGGCGAAGGCTTCGAGCGGAATGTCGCGGCCATTCTTATCGCGCTCGGTCCAATTGCCGGAACTTGCAGAGCCTTCCGACTTCGTGTTCCAGAATTCTTCGGCGTCCACCAGGAAGTTTTCGAGGAACGGCGAGTTTTCAGCGAGACGGTTTCGCTTTCCGGTTTCGGATTGAATGTCAAAAGCTTCGCGGCACCAAGCGGGACAATTTCCAACCGCCGAGAAATCACCATCGCCGAGCGATTCGAATAAGGCATAGCCCTGATCGGCAAGGAATGACTCGAAAAGTGAATTGGAAGACATTATCCCGCCAACATGGCCGCGGTTAGTTGTGAAAAAACTTCTTCAACGGAAGCGCCGGTTTTGGCGCTGGTGCGAAGTATATTCCATCCGGCTGCGGTGAGTTCAGACTCGCGCGCCGAATCAATTTCCCATTTTTCAGTCAAGTCGCTCTTGTTCATTACGAGGACAGCAGGAACTTTTCCCGCCTCTTGAATTACGCGTTCATTCAATGCCATAGCGTCGTCGAGCGTTTGGCGGCGCGTGCCGTCCACAACGAGCAGATAGCCGGACATGCCGCGCAGATAGGACATGCGAATTTTCTGGTACACATCTTCGCCGTGAATGTCCCACAAAACGAGGGTGACATCTTCGTTGCCCGCGCGGACCACTTTCTTCTCGATTTTCACGCCGATCGAAGTTTGGTATGCATCCGAAAAAATGCTTTCGACGAAGCGGCGGACCAGGCTGGTCTTGCCGACAGAGAATGAGCCGAGCATGCAGATTTTCTTTTGCAGCATTCGAGGGCTCGTTCAGTTTACGGGAGACGTTGGAGTAAATGTGACTTTAAAGGTGACGCTGCGATTCAAGCGGCGGCCTTCCTCGGTGTCTTCGGTGCGCAAAGGCTGCGTCGTGCCGACTCCGCGCGGGCGCAGATTCGCCGGCGGAACGCCGCCACGCAACAACCTGGCGCGGACTTGCTCGGCGCGCTGCTGGCTGAGAAGCTGATTCGTACCTTCGATGCCGGTGCTGTCGGTGTGGCCGATGAGTTCGATGGAAGCTTGCTCGCCGAGATGTTCCGCTTGGGCCACGATGTCGCGAATCTGTTTTTGTGCCTGGGCGAATGCGCCTTCCTGGCCGGGCTCAAGTTCGGCTCGGCCGACGGGGAAGAGCAGGAACACGGACTCGATGGCGCTTTGAGGCGCCTTGAGCTGCAATAAGTGCGAATTCTGCAGGTGAGAAACATCAACGGTATTAATGCCGGGAATCAAAGGAGCACGGTTCAACACGCCGGCGATCCACTGCGGCGAGGCGGTTCCTTCGACGTCCAGCTCGCCCTGATTGTCGGAAAGTTTGACCCCTTCGGGAGGATGCAATAGTTGACGGGCACGCTGGACAACGATGGCATCGTCCAAGGAATAGTAGGGCGCTAAATCGAACTCAGCGTTGTTCGGATCTAGACCTGCATGGCTGAGCAATGCATTCGGGTCCGGCGCGAGCGGGTCTTTGAAGCCTCGTATGTGATAACGGCCGCCCTGCTTGTCGTAGGAGATCACTACGATGCCCGGTTGCCCGCGAACGGCGTTCAGGAACCGCGACCATTCCCAGAGAAGATAACTGGAGTAGCCGATCCAACCGAGGACCAGGATGACAAGTATCGCGATGGTCGCGAGTGCTGCGCGCGGTTTCTTTGCTGCGACGGGTTCGCGATGCTGCGTTGCGAGAAGACGCGATAAGAGCTCGTCCGCCGCGTGAAAGGGAGCGGCGTCGCCCTTGAAATTTGCGAGCCCGGAACTATACAGCCGCTGGATTTCTTCGAGCGCCTCTTTCATCGCGAGGCGATAATCCGGCGGAGCGTGGCCGCGAATCACCGCGGCGATCACCGCGTCGGGACCTTCTTCGATCCAGACTTCCAGCTCGCCCACGTTCAGGCTGTCGAGCGTTTCTTCGTTCTTTGAATCAAAGGAATCACGCACGAACTGCTGAATGGCGGAAAGCATTCCAGCAACCATGGAGGGATCCTGCGTGGGAACGGACGTCGCGACGACGTGATTGAGGACTAGCCCGGTCTGGCGGTGAATCAGAAAAACCTGTTCCACGCGATACAGAAGGCTGTGCATCAAAACGATTTCGCCGAAAGATTTTCCGGTACGGAAGGCTTCGATGCGCCACTTGATGCCGCGAGCGGAGAGGCTGTGCTCCAGAGCCTGGTTGAACGATTCCAGCATGGTGCGAAGCGTTTCGGCGATGGATTTCCGAATCGCGGGTCCCATCACCGGGAACAGCGCGTCGGCGAGAACGTGAGGATCCCTGCGGACCGATTCGCGAAGAGTTTCCTGAATGGTGGGAGCCAAAGCACCGGCCAAGGCGCGATCGCCACCTTGCTCGCGGCGCAAGGTGATGGCTTCGGCGACCACGGTGCTGACATCCTTAGTGCGGCGAGCGAGATCTTCGAGGCGCTCCTGAATATCCGCTATTTCTTCCTGCTCGGGCGCGATGATTAAATGGCGCAGCTCTTCATAGGCGTGGTTGTTGTCCGGCGGATTTTCCTCTGGTTGCCCCTGCGGGGCGCGGCGTTGGGCTTGCTCAGGCATTTTGGAGGTTAAGGTTTTTCCCGACGGGCGGTCAGGTACGTCCGTTGAGTGCATGATTTCCGGTTCGCTCGAAACCTACTCCTCCGGCAGCTCGAATTTATTTTTCAGCCGCAGAGAGAATTCAGTGAAGAGGTCGGCAAGAGCGGCGCGGTCGGTTTTCTCATCGCGCAGCACGTCCACTTCGCGGTTCAGCGCGGCGGCGGTATCGCGGCGCAGCTTGTCGATTTCCGAGGAAACAGCCTTGGAGTGCTCCAGAAGTTTTGCGCGCAGCTCGCCCTGGCCGTCGGACATCTGCTCTTCGAGCTGCGAGAGCTTTTTCTCGATCACTTTGCCGCCGTCCTTGATTTCGCGCGAAATTTCCTTGAAAGCTTCGGTGCGCTCGGACTTTTCGCTCTTCAAACGTGTGCTGAGCGAATCCACTTCCTGCCGGATAAAGCTGCCCAGAGTGTCGAGGCGCTTGGTCATGTCTTCGCGCAGCGTATCGAGAGCTTTGGTGACGGTGTCTTCGAGGCGCACGAAGCGCTTTTCGTAATCGCGCATCTGCGAGCCGAACAGGATGTCGCGTATCTTGTCTACGTTCGCGCCTTCGGGATTCTCTTTGTTGGAAGCATTATTAGGAACTTTCGCCGGGGATGCCATTTTCCTGCCTCTCCTTTTCGCACTCTTGATGCCCTGCCGGGGGGAGCCTCGCCTGGCTTTTGGGGGCATCCGCGCAGGCTACTACGAAAGGGTGTCTGCCGCAAGAAAGACGAGGGGTAGGACTAGAGTACGGATGGGCTAGGACGGCTGGGAGGAGGTGCGCAAATTAGCATTCTTTAATGTGGCCCATTCTTCAACCTTAGAGTCCCATCTTCCGGGAGATAGAGTTCAATGCGTGGAGGAAACAAGTATTTTATGAAATTGGTAGCCACGTACAGAACTGGCACGAACGCCACCAAAACCGCCCCGAGAAGGCGAACCCCACGAAGACCCACCGCAGCAAGAACCAACGCCGGAAACAAGACACTTCCCCAGCCGATCAATTGCGTATAAGACCCGGCCGCCTGAAGCTGCGTGTGGCAGACGGTGCACGAAAACGGACCGGCTGCCACGACACGTTCCGGCTTCAGCACTGACCCGCATTTTACGCATGTCCGTATGGGTCGCCGCATCATCCAGTTCTCGAAATGCTTAAATGTCTTCGTCCACTTTCTCGATTGGCCGATAGTACCACGTCGATAGCTCACTACTAAGTTGCTCCGTCCCGCACGGGCGCGGTTTAGCGGTCGAGGAAGGCGCGGAGGCGGGCGTAGCCGGAGCGGCTTACGGGGAGCTGGGTGCCGTTGGTGAGGACGGCGACGTGAGTGTCCTTTGCGTAGGGCTCGACTTTGACCACGCGTTCGAGGTTGACGATGTAGGAGCGATGGATGCGGAGAAAACGCGAAGGGTCGAGCGCGGATTCGAGGCTGGAGATGGTCTGTTGCTTCAGGTGCTTTTTGCCTTCGGTTGTAAGGGCGACGTAGTCGTCCTGCGCTTCCACGTAATCGAGTTTCGCGACCGGAATGATGAAGACGCGCGTGCCATCGCGCACGGCGATGCGGTCGAGATATTGCGAAGGCGGTCGGGCTGCGGCAGCCAGCTCCGCAGGAGGCATCTCGGCGTGCGGCGATTTGCCGGAGAGGCGTTCCTTGGCGCGATTGAGCGCGGCTTCGAAACGGTCAGCCCCGAACGGCTTCAAAAGATAATCCACGGCGTGGACTTCGAAGGCTTTTATGGCATAGCTGTCGAATGCGGTGACGAAAACTACGCGCAGGTCGTTGCCGATCAATTCGAGAACTTCGAAGCCATCGAGCTTGGGCATCTGGATATCGAGAAAGAGCAAATCGGGTTTCAGTTCGGTGACGGACTTGACCGCTTCAAAGCCGTTGGCGCATTCGGCGACGAGTTCGATTTCTGGATGCGCGCCGAGGAATTCGCGGAGAACCTGGCGGGCGAGCTCTTCGTCGTCAACAATAACGGCGCGGATTTTCTTTCCGGCTTCGCGGTTCATGTGGTGGTTTGTAAACCCCTTTCAGCCGGGAAGGTCAGCGCAACGCGGTAGGAGTCCGCCTCGGCTTTCACCGCAAAGCTGGCGCGATTTCCGTAGCGTGCTTGCAGGCGCTGGCGCACGTTGGCAAGTCCTACGCCATTTCTGCGGCGAGCTGGGGCTTCGGGGTCGAAGCGGTTTTCGACAATAATTGATACGTCGCCGCCGCCGCTGTCGCACTGAACGCTGAGGCGGATCCAGCCGCCTTCGACAAGATTCGCGATTCCGTGGACGACTGCGTTTTCCACCAAGGGCTGGAGAAGGAGCGGCGGCACCGGAACGTCCAGCGCGCTCTGGTCTATATTTTCTTCCATCTGGATGCGAGCGCCGAAGCGGACTTTTTCCACCGCGAGAAACGCGTGGATCAGTGAAAGCTCTTCCTCGAGCGGAATTGCAGTTTTTTCGCCGAGGCCGAGCGTGCGGCGCAGAAAATCACCCAGGAGAATGCACATCTCGCGAGCTTTGGCGGAGTCGGAGGTGGTTAGCGCGCTGATGGAGTTCAGGCTGTTGAAAAGGAAATGAGGGTTCACCTGCGCTTTCAGGGCTCTTAATTCGGCGTCGCGCGCCAGAACGCTGGCTCGCATCACGCGGGCTTCCGCGTCGCGGGAGAGGTCCACAGCGATGATGATGTAAAAAAACGTGACGGAAAGCAGGTAAAGCAACAGGCCGGAGCCTACAATCACAGGAATTTCCGGCCGAAAGCGGGCGCTGAGCCCGGTAAATGCCGGCAGCTTCGAAAGGCTGCTAGCCATCCCCACAGCGACAAACGCCCACACGATGCTGGCGATAAGTGCCGCGGTGACGTGAGTAGTTACCAGACGTCCTAATCCATATTTTTCGAGTGAATTTCCGCGGCACGAGTACCACGAAGAAAGGCAGACGAATGCGTATATCAACGACAAGGGAATGGAAAGGGTCACCGCCTCGCGCATGGTGATCTGGCCGGGGATGGTAAGCAGGTAAGCCAGCATCCCCGCGATCGGAATCCAGGCGAGAAGGTAAAGGCCAAGGCGGCGGAGATGAGAGAATATCGGGTGCATGCGATTGGCTTAGTTCTTGATCACCACGCCACCCATAAACGCGATTCCTTTTACAATTAAATGCTTTTGCGGCGTCGCGTCGGTCCCTGGAAGCTGGTGGGTCTCATCGACATATGCGCCGAAAAGTCCGATGCCATCTATGGAAATGCGCCAGTTGTCCGGGACCTTGATTTCGCCGCCGCCCATGATGGAGGTAGCGTCGATTGTGGCGGAGTCCCCTTCAATACCGGCTTGCCGTAAATCAATTTCGTAGCCGCCCATGATGGCCATGACGCTGCCGCCGCGGAAATTCTTAGCTGTGAAGCGGCGCTTGAATCCGCCAAAGATTGCAATCTGATTGAAGTCGCTGCCGGATGAATCGCCCCGGCGCCACTGGTTCAGCCGCTCGCGCAAGGTCTCCGCTTGCCCGCTGAGTGGGTTGGAGTGAGGAGCGATCGCTTGCCAGACCATCAAGCTGCCGACGCCGATAATGATTACGGGCCAAATGGTATTGAAGCCGATACGCGCAAAGCCCAAATTATCGAATACAAGAAGGACACCGATTACCAGGAGAATGATGCCCCAGATACGCCGGCCGCCGGTTTGAAACAGGTTCACCAATCCGAACGAAATGCAAAGTATGGGCCAGAAATATTGAAAGACTCTGTTGGCGTCAATAATGCCCTGCTGGTCGAGCAGAAGGATCACGCCGGCGGCAGCGATAAGTAAGCCGAAGGTAAGGCTCCAGCTAAAGCGCCTAGAGTTACACCCCATGGTTTCCTTCTTTGCCGCTGCCGGAAAGACTGCGAGAACGGTTTTCCCGAGTGGCCAGCATGATGGCAAAGCCGAGGCCCACGAGTAGCAGCGGCCAGAATCGGCAGAATTCCTGCAGGGTGGAGATATTCATGTGCAGCGAGAGGATATTCCAAATGTTCGTCGCGAGTACGGAAAATTGCCAGAAGTTCCCGGAGGAGATATGGCCGTAGCCGAGTTCGGCGCCTTGAAACACGATGCCTACCAGGACCAACGCAGAGGCCGCCGCCGATATGGCTGCTGACCCGGAAGTTGAAGCTACCGATTGCGCCTGCCGATTCGCGTTTGTCATGTTCTCGTCTCCCGCCTGAACTTTGTTGCCGTCCATAGGGCGAGACTAGAGGCAAACCGGAAGCGGGTCTCTACTTTTTCGGCGAATGGCGGCTAATTACCGGCGAATGGCGGCTAGTGGTGGGGAAGTGCGGGACGGACGCCGCGGTAAGAGGCCGTGGCACTAGCGAGCCCAACGGATGCGATTATGAGGACAGTGCCATGCCAAGCCAAAAGGCGGCTATCAGCATCGCGGACAGGGCCAGCAGCATGCGCATTCGCTTCTTCCTCACGGCGAAGACGATAACTGCCACGCCACAAAGCAAGAAGCCCAGTTCCGGCCAGAATAAGCCGGAACCCAATCCGCCGCCGCTCCATTCTCCCGCTGGATCCTGCATCAAAAACGAAACCGATGACATCGCAGCGGTTAGAAGAGCACCGAGGGCACCTGCCAGAGCCACGCCTTTCGCCCACTCCGGCAGCACCCAGCCCTTTCGGGCTTCGCGCCAGTCCACCCAGGTTTGTACCACCACAACGCCTACGATAAACAAAACGAACAGCGCCACGTTCCCCCTCCCTAGCGCGAACCGCTTCGGCAGTCGAGCTCCGCGCGCTCCTTCACCCTGCGGGGTGAGCGCGAAGAGTCCCAAAGACTGCCGGAACGGTCGAGGGCCGCTGCCGTCGAATTCCTCAGTTCAAAGCCACCCGTTCCCCGTGCGGCTTTAATTGCTTCGACAGACCCTGTTGCTCTTGCGTAAAACTATCTTTGCTGCTGCTTCTTCGAGCGCGTGCAAGCTAACACACTTGCGCACTTTCTCGAACGACATCATTGAGGATTGAACTCCTCCGTGAGTATCATCCGTTCGCTCAAAATTCGCGCCTGGGTGTATCGCTCGATCACGTCCTCGGGCGTGCCGGCCGGCAGCTCGCCAACGATGCGCTTGAGTTCCTCATTGAAGAGGCGGGTGATGAGCTCCGGAGTGTGGGCGATGGCGTGACCGTTGTCGTCTAAAATGGTGACGACATCGCGGTGGCGCACGCGCTGCGCAATCATAAGGCGGTAAATGCGATCCGTGGCGAGATCTTCCATATAGCCGTCGAGCAAGCTGGCCCCGCGGCCATTGAGCACGCCGTTGCGATAGCGGATCACAGTGCGGATCGCAGCGCGTGTGCCGGCAAGAGTCCGCTGGCCGACACCCGCTGGAACGGGGCGAAGATCCGGATGCGGGTTCTGGTTGGCCGGCCGCGCGCTCAGTTGATTGGGAGCAGGGAACTGCTTCACGGCGATTTCGTTCTGATCGGGGTGACCGGTCCATGCGCCGTCCATCAGGGACATGGCCTCGTTTTTCTTGTCCTTTTCGAGAACGGCCAGGGCGCGCGCGTTGAGTTCGGCATCTTCCCGGCTGGGGAATAAAGCGGTCATGCCGCCGATGGCCAACAGGCCATGCTTGTGGCAAGTGTCGGGCAAGAGATTGCGCAAGTTTTGAAAGAAAGCGACATCGTGCGGGATGGTGTTGCGGTCGGGAAGTACCCAGTTCGGATCGTGCAAATTGAAATGGATCAGACTGGCCATGTAATCCCAGCGTCCCAGGTCTAACGCGAGGATGTGCTCGCGCAAATGCCCGGCGAATTCCTCCATTTGATAGGCAAGAGGGTGCGATTCAACGAGCGCCATGCACTTGATATAGTTCGCAGGCCATCCCTTCCAGCGCGCTATGGCCTGAAAAAGAGCGCGCCACCACATGGCCTCTTCGGCAGACTCGGACTTCGGGATGTAAAAAGTGAGCGGATGCTTGAGCTTGGCAGGGTCCACTTGAAACGCGATCAGTGCCACGTCAAACAGAGAGGCGCAAACTTTTTCGCCTTCAAGAATCCTGCCCTGGCGAAGATGCAATCCGCGAGGCCGCAGCGAAATCACGGTGTCGCTCGCCTGGATTCCAACAGTGCGGTCGCGCTTGCGATCAAAATAGGTAAGTTCGCCGCGCAAGGCTGCCAGGATATTCGTTACGCCCTGCATTAGCTGTGGCCACACGTTGGCCATGGAATCTTCCAGGTCGAGCATGACACCGGGTGCGCCGGAATTGAGCATTTTCACCACGAGTTCCGCGTCGTCCGCCGGGCCGGTCATCTGGTTGCGCTGATCGCGGCACCATTTCGGGAGCTCGATTTGCCAGGCGTCCTTCGTCGCAGGCGAAGGCGGGAGGTAGTTGGGCAGGCGGCCTTCATGGGATGCCGCAAGCGCAGCGGACCGCTTTTCAATTAGATCGCGCTGGCGAGGCGTGAACGAGCGGTGCAGGGGCAGCAGGAATTCGAGAAAGCCCTCGGGGAGGTCGCGCGCCGGATCGAAGCCCGCGGGGGCGGAGTTCATGGCCTGAACTGGGGCGGGCAATAGCTCCATTTGCGTTCTCAAACTGGACATCGCGCATTGCCTCTGGGGGTGGCGATATTGTGCGGGCAATCGGCTGACCAAAGCGTCAGATGCTTCCCTGTATGGGCGAGCCCCCTAGCTAATTGTAGATAAATAAGTTAGCGGTTCGACAGCGGCTGAAGGAGACGAAAACTCGAAAATTTACGCGACTGAATCGATCGAGTTTCCACCCCGAGCAACACATTGTCCTATTTAGGAAACGATTTGCATCTGCTGAGCTAGGTGAGAAAGCACGTCCCGGACGGAGTTTCTCTATGAATTGCTCAACCTAGATTGCGGGAATTAAAGCGAGTTTCTTGTGTCTAAATCCAGATAGCAAGGGTTGTAAGTTCTACAACGCACCACGCGGGAGCGAATGGCCGGGCTTGAGTTATCTGCTAGGATAACGAGAGTCCATGCGAAAACCTTGGGTCATCGCGCATCGGGGAGCTTCGGGCTACACCCCCGAAAATACACTGGCGGCGTTTGAGCGCGCCGTTCAACTAGGCGCGGGTTTCATCGAGACGGATCTTCATTTGACGCGCGATGCGCAGTTCGTCGCGATCCACGACGCGACCTTGGAGCGGACCACCAACGGGCGCGGCGCAGTCCGCGATTTCACGCTCGCCGAACTCCGGCGGCTGGACGCTGGGATGTGGTTCGACCGCGAGTACATGGGGCAGCGCATCCCCACGCTAGACGAGGTGCTGGAATTCGCGCGCAAGAATGACGTGATCTTCTACCTCGAAGTGAAATACGACGCGGCTTGGGGGATGCACCATTCCCTGGTGGCCGCGCTGCAAAAGGCTGAAAATGCGGCGCGCACCATCGTGATCTCTTTCGATCAAACGACGCTGGCGGCGCTACGCCGAGTGGATGCATCCGTTATGATGGGATTGTTGGCGGATGAGCCCGGACCGGACTATGTGAAAGACGCACTCGAGTTGGGTGCGCGGCAAATGTGTCCGCAGGTTTCCCTGATCACCCCGGATCTTGTGCAGAGAGCGCATGGCGCTGATTTGCAGGTGGCGACATGGACGGTGAACGAAGCCGAAGCGATGCGAAGGGTAATCGCCGCGGGAGTTGACGGCATCATGACTAACTTCCCGGACCGGCTTGGGGCAGTCATCGAGGACATGCAGGATCCGCAAAGCCGCAACTAGGAAAGAGCGGCGAATAGGCATGCGAACTGGGCCAGAGTCAATTGCTCGGCGCGCGCATCGGGGCGCAGGCCGCAATCCTTCATCGCCTCTTGGATCTTCTGATCGGAGGCCAGGGACCGCAAATTATTCCGCAAAATCTTGCGCTTCTGTCCAAAGCATCCCTGGACAAATTTCAGAAAGAGTTTCTCATTGGTGACTTTTAGACGCGCGCGTTCGCCGGGCAAGGTCATTCGCACCAAAGCGGACTTGACGCGAGGCGGCGGGCGAAACGCGCCGGGCGGAATCCGTAAAACAATTTCGGGCTTGGTGTAGAACTGGCACAGCGCGGAAAGATAGCCATATTCACGGCGGCCCGGCGGCGCGGCGATGCGTTCGGCCACTTCGAGCTGAATCACGATGTGAATCGATTGAATCTGAGCGGCATAATCGAATAAATGGTGCAGGATTGGGGACGTGATGTAGTAAGGCAGGTTGCCGTAGACGCGAGAATTGCCGCTGAGTACTTTTTGAAAATCAAAAGTGAGGACGTCCGCGGAAATAATCTCAACGTCGGGCCATTCGGATGCGCGGGAGTACACTTTTTCCTGCAAATCTTCCGCCAAGCGCGTGTCCGCTTCGATGGCAACGATACGGCGGCCGTCGCCGGCGAGCAATTTGGTCATCTCGCCGTGTCCCGCGCCGATCTCAATCCATAATTCGTTCGCGCCGGGAGAGAGAATCTTGAGAATGCGCTGGCGCCAGGCGGTATCGCCGAGGAAGTGTTGTCCCATGGGTTGTCGAACCATGCCGGTGCAGAGTGTAGCAATGCAGCGCAAAGCGATGCGAACAAATCGTCGGACGAGATTGGCTGCAGCGTGTTCGAAACGCGGCTGGCCGAGTGGCTTGACGAGGCAGAATCGTTCCGCTACCGTTTTTCTTTCATTCGAGGGCTGATGAAGATTTTATTTGTTGCGTCGGAAGGACTCCCCTACTCAAAGACCGGCGGCTTGGCCGATGTGGTGGAAGCATTGCCCAAGGCGCTGGTGGCAATGGGCCACCAAGTGTCTGTTCTGCTGCCGCGTTATCACGGCAATCGGGTTGCTTCTACCCTGGTTTCGAGCGTGACAATTACCCTTGGTGAGCAGGTAAGGTTCCCCTCGATTGCGGAAGGAGACTCGGTAGCGGGAGTGCGCTATTTCTTCATTGATGATCCCGGATACTTCGATCGCGAACAGCCTTACGGCGACAAGTCCGGCGAATATCCGGATAATGCCGAGCGCTTCGCGGAATTTTCCCGCGTGGCGATTGAGTTTGCAAAGCGCGTCTTGCTGCCTGACGTGATTCATTGCCATGATTGGCAAACCGCGCTGGTGCCGGCTCTGTTGCGCACGCAGCACGCGGCCGATCCGGCGGTGCGTTCTCTGCCGGTCGTTTTGACCATTCACAATCTTGCGTATCAAGGAATTTTTCCGCAGAGTGCTCTGCGCAGGGCGGGTCTGCCTGCCCAGCTATTTGCAATGGACGCGCTTGAGTTTTACGGCAAGATTAATTTCCTAAAGGGCGGGTTGCTTTTCGCCGATTACCTTTCGACGGTGAGCCGCCGCTACGCGAAAGAAATTCAGACGCCGGAATATGGCGCGGGTCTGGAAGGCGTGATCGTGCAGCGCGCGGACAAGCTGGTCGGGATATTGAATGGAGTGGACTACGCGATCTGGAGCCCGGACACGGACACTTCGATCGCCCAGAATTATTCGGCGCAGAACCTCGACGGCAAGAAGGCCTGCAAGAAAGATTTGCTGGATGCTTTTAAGCTGCCCGCGGATAAGCCTGAAGATTTGGAGCGCCCGGTAGTTGGAATTGTTTCGCGCTTTGCCGACCAGAAAGGGTTCGATCTGATCGCGCAAGTGGCGAGTGAGATCATGAAGGAGAACCTATCGCTTGTCGTGCTAGGTACAGGGAATCCGGAATATGAGAGGTTCTTCAAGCTGTTGGCGGAGAAATATCCGAGGTCTGTTGGTGTAAAGATCGCTTATGACAATACACTCGCACATAAGATTGAAGCCGGGTCGGACATCTTTCTGATGCCGTCGCGCTACGAGCCCTGCGGTCTGAACCAAATATATAGCCTGCGATACGGAACGGTACCGGTGGTGCGCGCAACCGGCGGGTTGGACGACACGGTACAGAATTTCGATGTTAAGACGCAGCAGGGGACTGGTTTCAAATTTGATGCATACGATGGAAATGCATTGCTGGAGTGCCTGCGATGGGCTTTGAAAGTTTACCGGCAGCCCAAGTCGTGGCGAGTGGTGCAGAACAACGGCATGGCCAAGGATTTTTCTTGGAAGACTTCGGCGGCCGCATATGTCACGCTGTACGAAGCCGCAAAAAGGTCTAGAATCCCACGGGTGGCTGGAACATCTAAAGACTAGAGTTGAACTGGCGTCGGCCTGGCGCTGACCGGTGATGCTCGACAAGGAAACCAAAGAACATGGCAGACATTCAAGCAGTGAGCGATGCAAGTTTTGATGCAGATGTGATTGAAGCCAGCAAGACGCAGCCCGTGCTCGTGGATTTCTGGGCCGATTGGTGCCGTCCGTGCCACATGCTTTCGCCGACGGTGGAAGAAATTGCGCGCGAGAACGCGGGGAAGCTAAAGGTGGTCAAGCTAAACGTGGACGAGAACGTGAACGCAGCCGGTAAATTCAATATTCGCGGCATTCCGACCTTGCTAATCTTCAAGGGCGGACAAGTGGCGGACCAGCTTGTGGGAGCCGTGCCGAAAGAGCAGATCGTAAAAGTCCTCCAGCGCCATATTTCCTGAGCGCGATCCGTAACAATCAAAGGCGGTCGAACATGAACGCCGGTTCGCCTGGCCCAAAAGCCGCTGCGAATCCGCCGACGCAGAAGACCTGCGAAGCGTGCGGGGAGAAGTTTCCTTGCAGCGCGTCTGCGGTAGGTTGCTGGTGCGAGCAGTTGAAGCTGGATAAAGATACGTTGGGCGAACTTCGCGCGCGGCATTCTGATTGTTTGTGTCCAAGCTGCCTTTCCGCTGCCCAAAGAAGCCATCCGCGCGGCAAGTCGGCGTGAGCCACGCGTATCCGCCCTTCAGAATTCCACTATGATTGCAAAATCAAGCGAGCAGCGGCGGCGTTGTCATTGGGCGCAGAAGCCGCTCATGGTTGAGTACCATGACAAAGAGTGGGGGAAGCCGGTGCACGACGACCGCGTGCTTTTTGAGTTTCTGATTCTGGAAGGCGCGCAGGCGGGGTTGAGTTGGGAGACGATTCTCAACAAGCGCGAGAATTACCGCCGCGCTTTTGACCGGTTCGATGCTGCGAAGATTGCGCGCTATGACCGGCGAAAAGTCCGCGCGCTGCTGGCGGACGCGGGGATCGTGCGCAACCGCCTGAAAATCTCGGCGGCAATTTCGAATGCGCAAGCATTCCTCGAGGTACAAAAGGAATTTGGCACGTTCGACCGTTACATCTGGCAATTTGTCGGCGGCCGGCCGAAGAAGAACAAATGGACGACCTCGCGACGCGTACCTGCGCGCACGCTAGAATCCGACGCGATGAGCCAGGACTTGAAACGTCGCGGGTTCCGATTCGTCGGAACTACCATCTGCTACGCTTTCATGCAAGCCACCGGCATGGTCAACGACCACGTGCGCGATTGCTTTTACTACTAACCTCATTCCAACCGAGAGCACGCCCGAGTATTCGAAGTGTCCAGGCTCAATCTGCGCACGTCTTACACTGCGCCCTGGGCTTGCGTTTGGACGTGAGCGGGGCGTAGGATTGTGAGTCATTGTTTGCCGCGTATGCCCTCCCGTAAGGCTTAAGTTTTTCAGATGAGCGGGGAAGGTGCGGTCTGGCGAGGGGTGGGAGCGAGAGTGACGGAGAACGCGCGGACGAAAGCGATCGTCGTGGTGGGGGCGCAGTGGGGCGACGAAGGCAAAGGCAAAGTCGTAGATTATCTGGCCTCCTCGTTCGACTACACGGCGCGATACGCCGGGGGACATAACGCCGGCCATACCGTTATTTTTGACGGCCATAAGTACATTCTTCAGTTGATTCCCAGCGGTATTTTGCGCCCGGATAAAAAAGCTGTGATCGGCGCGGGGACGGTAGTGGATCCTGCGGCGCTCGTCGCCGAACTTGAAAACCTGAAAAAATCCGGCATTGAGGTTCGCGGGCGCCTTTTTTTGAGCAATCGCGCGCATGTGATTTTTCCCTATCACCGGGAGATGGATAAGGCCGCGGAATCGGCACGCGGAGAAGCGAAAATAGGAACCACTTCACGAGGCATCGGCCCGGCCTACGAAGACAAAATGGCTCGGCGCGGTATTCGCGTTTGCGACATGCTCGACGCCGAACATTTTGGGGAAAAGCTCGAACGAGTGATCGCCGAGAAGAATGCAATCAGCCAGGCGACCTATGGCCATCCTTTGGAAACCGCGGGGCTGCTGGAGCAATATCTGGAATTGGCCGCGCATATTCGCGGGCTGGTGACCGACACGGGAATGCTGTTGAATCGCGCGCTGGATAATGGCGAGTCCGTGTTGTTTGAAGGCGCACAGGGCACCATGCTGGACATCGATCACGGCACGTATCCGTTCGTCACTTCGTCAAATGCGACATCCGGCGGTGTGGCCACGGGGCTTGGAGTGGCGCCGACAAGGCTGACGGGAGTGGTGGGCGTCACCAAGGCATACACCACGCGAGTGGGCAGCGGGCCGTTTCCCACCGAAATGCCTGATCTTGACGCCCAGGCGCTGCGCGAACGCGGGAAGGAATTTGGCGCTGTAACAGGCCGTCCGCGGCGCTGCGGCTGGCTGGACCTGGAAGTCTTGCGCTTCGCGAAAATGCTCAGCGGTATCGATTCGCTGGTGGTGACGAAACTTGATGTTTTCGATGCGCAGAAAGAAATAAAAATCTGCACGGGCTATCGCTACAAAGGAAAGCGCCTGACGGAAATGCCGCCTGACACCGAGACCTTGGCGGAGATCGAGCCTGAATATCACACCATGCCCGGCTGGCAGACGCCGACCCCGGGAATCCGCGACGTGAAAGGTCTGCCCCTGGCAGCCCGCGATTACTTGAATTTTATCTCCGACCAGCTACAGGTTGAGATTGGGATGATATCCACCGGCCCGGAACGAGATGCTACAATTGTGCCAAGAGGAACGAAGCTCGCATCCTGGCTGTAATAACCCTCATGCTTTCCTACGAAGCAGCCCGCGCGAAAGTAATCGAGATCGTTCACGCGCGGACCAGCGCGCCCCCCGCAACAGAGAACATCGAGTTTGCGGAGAATCCCTCGCGCGCGCTCGGCCGGATCCTGGCCGAGGAGTTGATTGCAGACCGCAACTATCCTCCGTTTGACCGTTCGACACGCGATGGATTCGCAGTGCGCGCCGCCGATGCCGCGCGTCCCGGCGCTCGGTTGCGATTAATCGGAGAAAGCCGCGCGGGGCACGCCTTTGCAGGACAAATGGAAGCGGGCGCATGCGTGCAAATCATGACGGGCGCGCCTCTGCCGCGTGGCGCGAATGCGGTCGTGATGCAGGAGGACACTGCCGTCGAAGGCGATTCAGTTGTTTTTGAGCGCGGCGTTCACGCCGGCCAGCACTACGTTTTGGAGGGGCAGGAGACGCGAGTAGGTGAAAGCGTGGTCCGCCGCGGTAAGCGCCTCGGGTATGCCGAACTTGCGATGGCCGCGCAGGTAGGGCGATCGAGCGTTTTAGTGGCGAAGAAACCGCGTGTCGCGATTCTCTCGACCGGTGACGAAGTAATTTCTGTGGGTCAGTTGCCGCAGCGGTTTCAAATTCGTAACAGCAATAGCATATCGCTGGCCGCGCAAGTTGCGCTCGCGGGCGGCGAACCGGCGATACAAGGGATTGCGCCCGATCATGTATCCGAACTTCGCGCCCGCATTGAGCAGGCGCTGAAAGCCGATATCGTGATTTTGACCGGTGGCGTATCGGTGGGCAAATACGATCACGTTGAGCAAGTCTTGAAAGAGATTGGCGTTGAATTTTTCTTTGATGCGCTGGCTATTCGCCCGGGACGCCCCGCCGTATTCGGTATGTGCCACGATAAGCCGGTGTTCGGGCTGCCGGGGAATCCGGTTTCGACCATGGTTACATTCGAACTGCTAGTAGTGCCGGCGATAGAATTGCTGGGCGGTCACCCGCCGGGTTCGCTCCACTTGCTCAAAGCCAAGCTTGCGCATCCAGTGGACGAAAAACCACCTCTCGCGCATTTTGTTCCAGCGCGAGTGAGCTGGCCGGGCGGAGAGCCGACGGTGGAAGTATTGCACTGGGAAGGATCCGGAGATATTGGGGCTGTGGTTCGCGGCAATTGCTTTTTGGTGGTACACGAATCGAAGTTAAGGCTCGAAGCCGGCGAAATGGCCGATATCCTGCCGCGACGCGGACTCTTTTAACACTCGCGAATGAAAAAACTCTCGCACTATGACAAGGCCGGGCGCGTGCGTATGGTGGACGTGACCGCCAAGGCCGTAACATCGCGCATCGCTGTGGCCCACGCATTCATTCGCATGCAGCGCGCGACAATCGCCAGCATACGCCGGCTGAAATCGCCGAAGGGCAATCCGCTGGAAATCGCCCGAATCGCGGGTATAACGGCCGCCAAGCGCACGGCGGAGCTGATTCCACTTTGTCATCCCCTGGCATTGACGCACGTGGATGTGAGTGCAAAGCTGTGCCAGAATGGAATTGAGGTAACCTCCGAGGCTACTGCCACGGGGCCGACCGGAGTCGAGATGGAAGCGCTGGTAGCTGCGGCGGTCGCGTCACTGACGATATACGATATGTGCAAGGCTCTGGAACGGGGCATGGAAATCACCGAACTCTATCTTGTCAAAAAATCGGGCGGCCACAGCGGCGATTACAATCGCAAAGGAAAGCGTGTAAAGCGATGACACCGGGGAAGGGAGTAAAAGTCCTGGTGGTCGACGATAACGCGCTGATACTCGACCTATTGATGAAGGGCCTGATGCCGCACTGCGACGCGAGGGCGGCTGCTGATGGCGCCGACGCGCTATTGAAAATCGTGGATGATCCGCCGGACCTGGTGGTGTGCGATTACCGCATGCCGGGACTCGATGGCCGCCAGCTTTACGAAAAACTTCGCACGCGGCAACAGACCAAGTTGATTCCGTTCATTTTTCTGGCCAGCCGGGGTGACATCGAAGAGAAGCTGCGGCCCATCGTCGAAGGCGTCGAGGAGTTTATTCCCAAACCGTTTTTCGTGAAGGACTTGGTGCGGCGGGCGAAGAAAGTGGTGGATCGCCTGCAACTTGAAAAATTGCAGAAGCGGCAAGTTCGGCCGGGCGTAATTCAAGGACGGCTGGAAGAAATGAGCATTATGGACTTGATGCAGTCGCTCGAAATGGGACAGAAATCATGCCAGCTCTCGATCCGCCGGGGCGAAGAAACTTGCGAGCTGTTCTTTTCCGCTGGGCAGTGCAAAGACGCACGATTCGGTTCTCTTGAAGGCGAAGCGGCCGTGTTTCAGGCGGTGCGTTGGACCGACGGCGAATTTGAAATTGATTTCAATGTGGCTCCCTCGCGCTCAACGATTTCTCGCACCACAACTGGTCTGCTGATGGAAGCGCTGCGGTTGATCGACGAAGAACAACATCAATCCTCTGACGAAGACGCGGAAGTAACCGAAGGATAGTGGGTCGCAAACCTCGCCATGCGTGTTGCCGTCGTCACAATCAGTGACTCCGTAACCAGTGGGAAGCACGAAGACCGCTCGGGACCTGCGGTTATAAAACGTTGTCAGGAACTTGGCTGGCAGATTGTTGCGTCCACGGTGTTGCGAGACGATCGCTCTGCGATTGAGACACTCTTAAAAGAAATGGCGGGAGCGGCAACCGCCGACGTGATTCTCACGACCGGCGGAACCGGCCTGGGCCCGCGCGATGTGACGCCCGAGGCGACGATGGCAGTCTCTGAGCGGCTAATCCCAGGTTTTTCCGAGCATATGCGTTCGGAGGGCGCCAAGAAAACCGCTCGCGCAATTTTGTCGCGCGCCGTCGCTGGGATTCGCGGCGCGACAATCATCATTAATCTTCCCGGCAGCCCGCGCGGAGCCGTCGAGTCACTCGATGCTATCGCGGAGTTGCTGCCTCATGCAGTTGCGATCCTCCACGGCGCGCGCCACGATTCCGAATCTTCGTAACACCGGGAAGTTTTGTTCCTTGCTGCTCGACTCGGCTCGCGTATAATCCCTCGCAAATGGCACTCACTGCCGGAACGCGTTTGGGTCCCTATGAAGTGATCGCACCTATCGGCGCTGGCGGAATGGGCGAAGTCTATAGCGCGAAAGACACGCGGCTCGACCGCACCGTTGCCCTGAAGATTTTGCCCCTCCATTTGGCCGATACGCCGGAAGTTCGCCAGCGCTTCGAGCGCGAGGCACGCGCGGTTTCCAGCCTCAATCACCCCAATATCTGCGCGCTCTACGACATCGGCCAACAGGACGGCACGGATTTTCTCGTCATGGAATATCTGGAGGGCCAGACGCTCGCTAAGCGCATCGAGCAGGGCCCGATGCCGACGCCGGAGCTGCTGCGCGTGGCCATCCAGGTTTGCGAGGCGCTGGAGAAAGCGCATCGACAAGGAGTGATCCATCGCGATCTGAAGCCGGGTAACGTGATGCTCACGAAAGCGGGAGCGAAACTGCTGGATTTCGGCTTGGCGAAGGGCGCGGCACCGGCCGTGAGCGATATGTCCAGTTCGCCGACAGTAACCCAGCCGTTGCCGGGAAGTTCGCGCGGCAACCAGTTGACGGTGCAGGGCACGATTGTCGGCACGCTTCAGTACATGCCGCCGGAACAGCTCGAGGGTGGCGAGGCCGACGCGCGCAGCGACATTTTTTCATTTGGCGCCACGCTGTATGAGATGGCCACGGGACAAAAGGCATTCCCGGCGAAAAGCCAAGCGAGCCTGATCGCCGAAATACTAAAAGCGCAGCCTCGGCCAATCAGCGAATTGCAGCCTCTGGTGCCGCCGGCGCTGGAGCGCATTGTCACCACATGCCTGTCAAAAGATCCGGACGATCGTTGGCAGAGTGCCGGTGATCTGAAGCGGGAGTTAGTTTGGATTTCCAGCGCAGGCTCGCTGGCTGGTGTCCCGGCGCCAGTGATTGCGCAACGAAAGACCCGCGAGCGGACCTGGAAGATATTGCTGGCTGCGGTCGGAATTATTGCCGTGGCAGGTATCGCCGGCTCGCTGTTTTTCGCGCGCAAGGCATCCCAGCCCATGCCGGTAATTCATGCGGAGATGAATGCCCCTGAAGGATATGAATTTGGAACCATCGGTAAGGACAACCGGTTTGCGATCTCGCCGGACGGATCCGCCGTCGCTTTCGTAGCGGAGGGCCAGCGCAAACAGCTTCTTTTCGTGCGCACGCTGAGTTCCGGGACCACGCAGCCTTTGCCAGGCACGGACGGCGCCTCGTACCCATTTTGGTCCGGCGATGGTCGAAGTCTGGCTTTCTTCGCCGATTCAAAACTGAAGCGCGTACCGGCGACCGGTGGGGTAGTCCAAGTTCTTTGCGATGCACCGGCAGGCCGCGGCGGCACTTGGAATCAAAGCGGCATGATCGTATTCACGCCGGGCCTGAAAGAGCCGCTATATAAAATTCCGGAGAGCGGCGGAACTCCGGCGGTAGCAACCAGTCTTAAGCAATCGGCCGGATTTCAAAGCCATCGGTGGCCTAGCTTCCTCCCCGACGGAAAGCACTTCCTGTTTACCACAGACGATGGCGAGGTCAGCGTCGGATCGTTGGACTCAACAGACATCCACGTGTTGTTGCAGGCGAAATCCAACGCGATCTATTCCAGCGGATATATTCTTTATGTTACTGACGGAAATTTGGTGGCTCAACCCTTCGATCCGGATCGTCAGGTCGTCCGTGGGGTCCCGGTTCCCATGGCAGGCCAGGTGGAATTCTCCACTGGAAAATCGCTGGGGAATTTTTCTGTTTCGCAGAACGGCGGACTCGTTTATCGGCCCGATTATTCGCCGAAGTTCCAAATGACTTGGCTCGACCGCAACGGCGGGGAAGCCGGCAAGCTTGGTGAAACCGACTACTACTCCGGCGCAGCGATTTCGCCGGACGGGCGGCGAATTCTTGTTGCACGCGCGCAACCGGGGGTAAAAAGAGATCTCTGGCTAATTGACTCGCAGCGAGGGAGTACTTCCCGAGCGACATTTGATCCGGAGGGCGCAATTTTCGGAGTGTGGTCGCCGGACGGAGCGAGTGTGGTAGTCTCGCTTGCCAACGGTTTTGAGATTCGCAAGATCCTCCTGCAAGGCAATGTCACGGAACAATTAGTCGCCCCGGATCAAATCTCGAAATATCCCACCGACTGGACTACGGACGGCCAAACCCTCATCTTGACGGTCCAGAATCCGAAAACGGGCCAGGACGTGGAGACCTTGGCGGCTGCCGGAGAACACAAACTCGCGCCAATAATTCAAACGCCCGCCGCCGAAAACGCCGGCAATCTCTCCCCAGGTGGAAAACTGCTTACGTATGGTTCGAATGAGTCTGGGCGAGCGGAACTCTACGTTACCGAATTTCCTGGCTCGGGGATGAAGTGGCAGGTCTCCGAACAGGGATTGACCAGCGGAATACCCGTACACTTTTCGGCTTGGAGTCATGACGGGAAAACGCTGTACTACATTGACGCAGGCGGCGGCGTAATTGCCGTGCCGGTCGAGAGTCAGAGTCCATTCAAGGCTGGCGTGCCCAGGAAGATCTATTCAGCGCCGACTGGTGCGGTGAGCGAGATAACTGCGGCGCCAGACGGCAGGCTCCTGGTTCTCGTCCCCGCCGGAAACCAGACGATTACGCCTGCAGCCCTCGTGATCAACTGGCCCGCGGAGTTGAAGGGGAAGCAATAAAACTTTTTAGATTTTCCGCGATGACGCTGGCTGGGGCTCGACTGGTGTGCTAGGATGACCCTCTCGATTCGGAGATGCCGAGCCAATACATCCCGATTCTGATCTACGCAGTCCTCGCCGCGGCCTTTCCCGCTGTCACACTGATTATTTTCAAATTCATCCGGCCGGAGATGCGTGCTACGGGCGCAAAACTGGAGCCCTATGAGTGCGGCGTGCCGCCGGAGGGGAGTTCGCGCGGTCGTTATTCGGTAAGGTTTTATATCGTGGCGATATTGTTCGTTATTTTTGATGTGGAAACGATATTTTTGTTTCCTTGGGCGATAAAGTACAGCCAGTTGGGCGCATACGGCCTGGTAACCATGCTTGTCTTCTTGGGCATTCTGCTGGTGGGCTACGTTTGGCTTTATCGCAAGGGCGCGCTCGATTGGGTGTGAGGGGTGGGATCCGGCGTTTCCTGTGTCCCGGTACACGGACAATCGCAGCGAATTAGATTCTCAACTTGATTGACGCTGTTTTTTGGGGTGTGTTAAAAAGGCGGGCTGCTGGCGGCTTTTGGAATACCGGCGGCAAGTGTAGAAACCGACTCGATGGCCAACGACCCTTCGGAAAAAGATTCAGCTTCGAAACCGCCCGCATCCGGCGCGGAAAGCAAACCTGTTGCTCCAGGCGCGCCGGTTGAAAAACCAGCCGCGCCCGCTGCCCCTGCTGCGCCCAAGGCTGCCGCACCTCCCGCGAAAGAAGCGCCGCCCAAGCCCTTGCCTCTTGACAACGAGCTTGTGCAGAGGCTGAAGGCGCGTTTCGCGGACGCTATACGCGAGGCCACGCTCGATCGCAAGCAGGCCATCGTGACGATCGCGGCGGAGCAACTTCGTGAAATCTCGCGTTATTGCCGGGACGATGAAAAATTCGACATGCTTGTGGATTTAACCGCAGTGGACTGGCCCAAGCGCGAAAAAAGATTCGATGTGGTTTTGATTCTATATTCCTTCGCCAAGAACGAGCGCCTGCGCCTGAAGGCGCATGCCGGCGAAAACGAACCCGTGCCGAGCGTGTGCGAAATCTGGCCCGCGGCAAACTGGCTCGAGCGCGAATGCTACGACATGTTCGGAATCGTATTCGAAGGCCATCCGAAGTTGACTCGCATTTTGATGCCGGATGAATGGCAGGGATATCCGCTGCGCAAGGATTACGACATATTGAAGCAGGATACGGATTGGGTTCGCGAGAATCTGGGTATCGAGAGCGGACAATAACCAAATGAGCGACCCGCGTACGACCGAACTTACAAACGTCAGCACCACCGTGCTGGGAGCCGACGAAATTATTTTGAATATGGGGCCGCAGCACCCTTCCACCCACGGAGTGCTGCGCGTGAAGCTGAAACTCGACGGCGAACGAGTGGTGGATTCCGAATGCATCATCGGCTACCTGCACCGCGGCGTGGAAAAAATCGCGGAGCATCGCAGCTACCAGCAGTTCGCGCCGTATGTGGACCGCATGGACTACGTCGCGGCAGTGTCGAACGGCCTGGGGTATTGCGAAGCGGTGGAAAAATTATTGGGGGCGGAAGCTCCCCTGCGCGCGCGCGTGGTCCGCACCATCCTGACCGAGTTGCAGAGAATTGCCAGCCACCTGCTTTGGCTTGGAACGCACGCCTTGGATATCGGCGCGCTCACGCCGGTCTTTTATTGCTTCCGCGAGCGCGAAGAAATTCTGAAGATTTTCGAAAAATATTGCGGCGCGCGACTGACCACGCACGCGTTTCGCATCGGCGGATTGCAGTACGAGACGTACGACGGCTTCGAGCAGGATGTGAAGCGCTTCTGCGATGATTTTACGCACCGCATCGACGAGTACGAAACGTTGCTTACCGAGAATCGCATCTGGGTCGGACGGACGAAGGGCGTCGGAATCCTTTCGGCCGCCGACGCTATCGCACTGGGGGTTACAGGGCCGGTGCTGCGGGCCAGCGGTGTGAAATGGGACCTGCGCAAAGCCATGCCTTACGCTGCGTACGATCAATACAAGTTCGAAATCCCCACGCGCGAAACCGGGGACACTTATGACCGATACGTGGTGCGCATGGAAGAGATGCGCCAATCGCGACTCATCTGCCTGCAAGCAATTGAGAATATTCCGGCTGGTCCCATCATGGCCCGCATCGGAAAAGTTCTGAAGCCGCCGCCGGGCGAGGTGTATCACTCGATCGAAGCGCCAAAAGGCGAACTCGGTTACTACATCGTGAGCGACGGAACCACGCAGCCCTATCGCGTGAGGGTGCGGCCTCCGTCATTTATTAATCTGCAGGCCTTCGACAAAATGGCGCGCGGCTCGCTGGTGGCGGACGTGGTGGCAATCATTGGCACGATTGACATTGTGCTCGGGGAAGTGGACCGGTAATGAGCCATTTTATTACGCCATCGATCATGCGGCTCGTTTTGCCCGTGCTCTACGCCGTTGTCATCGTTGCGGTGCTTCCGCTTCTAGCCGGCTACATCGTTCTGATGGAACGCAAAGTAATGGCGGATATGCAAGCGCGGCTGGGACCGATGCGCGTTGGTCCGCATGGATTGCTGCAGCCGATCGCCGACGCCGTGAAACTGCTTCTGAAGGAAGACATCATCCCCGAGAAAGCGGACCGGCTGCTGTTTTGGCTGGCCCCACTCGTGAGCGTTACGATGGCGCTGCTCGCTTATGCCGCGCTTCCCATCGGGCCGGCATTTCAGATCGCAGATTTGAACATCGGGCTGCTGTTTATCTTGGCGGTCAGCTCGCTGGGTATTTACGGCATCGTCCTCGGCGGATGGGCTTCCAACAGCCACTACTCGCTGCTTGGAGCGCTGCGCAGCGCCGCGCAGCTCGTTAGCTATGAAACGGCGGCGGGGCTTGGGTTGATTTCCGCGCTCTTGCTGGCCGGTTCGCTTTCGATGAGAGACATTGTAATGGCGCAGTATGACCAGGGCATGTGGTTCATCTTTTACGTCCCCATCGGCTTTTTTATTTACATGGTCGGCTCGATTGCGGAAACGAATCGCGCTCCCTTCGATTTGCCCGAAGCGGAATCAGAGCTGGTCGCCGGTTACATGACGGAATACAGCGGCTTTCGCTGGTCGCTTTATTTCCTGGCTGAATACGCCAACATGATTATCGTCGCCGGAATCGCTACAACCTTGTTTCTAGGCGGCTGGCTGCGGCCGTTCGCGAGCTTCCACGACCATCTGCCGGGAACGCCTATCGAATTGCTGGATGCGCTGCCGTCGCTGTTGGTTCTTGGCGTTGCGGCGTATTGTTTTTTTCTGGCGCCGAAGCAGCCGGTGAAAATTCAGAAACTCGTAATGGCACTCGTGGGCGGATTATGCCTGGCTATTGCCGGAATTTTGGCTGGGTCGCTTTTTGCGTCCCCGGCCGTGCTGCAAGGCGTCCACGGCGCGTTCTGGTTCATGGCCAAGGTGT